>NZ_JACHHY010000001.1 GCF_014202905.1 Chitinivorax tropicus
TGATCTGGACTTCGTTGAATCTCGCCTTGCGCATGTGAGCTCCTATCGCCCTCCATGCTAACTAATTCTTGGTATACCGTGGTGGGGAAAGGTCACACGCCCGCCGTTCTGGATAGGCTGAGAGCTGCTGAACCTGGTGCGTCAGCAGCTGCAATACAGAGTCGCATACAGTTCGTATAATGTGTATTATGTAAAATTATGGATTTCAATCTCTGCTGGGCTGGCCAATGGCTCGACTTGCTGCAGAATCACCAGCATGCCTTCCTGAAACTTCTTGAATAGTCTTTCAAATCTGCGACGCGATCTGGTTGATCTCATTTTTAATAACAGCCCTTCCGTAGTCTCTTACATCTGCCGCCAATAGTTCGATCAAGCCAGCCGTGACAATGACCTCATCACGCTGCTTGGTTTGCGGCGTCCGCACCGTGACTGTGCCCGCTACATAGTCGGCACAATATTTAGTCGAATTGCCGCCATTGACCACCGTAACCCTTAATGAAACAGATCGGGCGTGACGCAATGCACTGTCGCCATAATTGGCAAGGTGCGACTGCATGACATCTGTCATGTAGGTTTGCAGATTGTTCTGTAGCGTTGTTTGCGTGTTGGTGTGCATGCCGTCGGCTAGCACGATATCCATGATGGCGACGGAGCCGGCTGGTGCGACTTCGGGATTGTTGTCCACCACCCCGGCAAGCTGACAAATGGCGCTACTGAGGTTGTTTTTCAGCGTGGCGCGAGATGTGCCGGTCGCCCATTTCTGTTGTCGGACACGATTGATGCCACCTTTGTTGTAATAGTTGTCGCCGATATCTTTGGGGTCATGTATTTGGTGACCACGGTCCACAATCTTGATCGCCCGCACCAGTTCATAAATACCGCCTCCTACGCCTGCCTTGGTCGTAGCATAGTCTCCGCCCAGAGTAGCCTGTATTTTTCCAAGTAGATCAACGATCTGCACTCGATTCACGTTTTTGTTCAGCGCGAGGGTGCAAATTTCGGACAAGCTTTTGGTGCTGTCACGCATGATGGATATTCCCGGTATGTTGGCAATGTTGTATGTGGCTTACAGTTTGCGGCAACTTCGCACGTTTGCATGATAAATGCTTGGCGAATACATCTCCAATTAAGCAAATGCAAGCCAGAATGGCGGCCCTCATAGCTGTACGCGCCAATCAGGTAGCTATTGAAGTGTTGCTCGCGTCGGCGTGAGCATGTCCACATTACCTTGATCTGATTGCGGGCGGGAATTGTAATTAATGCACCCTGCCCCATTCGGGGCCTGCATCCCTCCTCTTAGGCGTGATAACTTGTGATTATCAATTGTTATAAATAGGGATTTTTTATTTCATTATTCGTATTTTTTAGTATGATATTACATGGTATGTAATATGTATCTTATTTGTGCGGACGGTAAGCCCATGGCCAGAACAGGTATTTATAAATCGGATGTCAGAAAGGCGAGAGATGTGCTGCTAGCGGAGGGTAAGCACCCATCTATCGATGCGATAAGGGTCATTTTGGGGAATACAGGCTCTAAAACGACCATCCACCGGTATCTGCGTGAGCTGGAGGATGAGGATGGTGGAGCCGGCAGTGGAAAGCTGGTGGTCAGTGAAGTCATCCAGGATCTGGTGGTACGTTTGGCTGAAAGATTGCATGCGGAAAGCCTAGCTGAGGTGGAGTTATTGCGTGCACATCAGCAAGCTTTGGTGGTGGAACATGAAGCCACTGTCGCTCGGCTGCAAGTCGAAGCCGTACAACGGCAGCAGGCATTGGATGGTTGTCGAGCAGATCTGAAAGCTCAGGAGGATCGTCTGAATGTCTTGACTGATCAATATCAGCAGTCTCAGGCGGCATTGCTGGCAAGCAGGCAACAGAGTCAAGTGCTGCAGGAGCGTCTTGAGGAGCGGCAGCAATTCATTCAATCACTGGAAGAGAAACATCAGCATGCGAGATCGGCATTGGAGCACTATCGCGAATCGGTCAAGGTGCAGCGTGAGCAGGAGCTGAGGCGACATGATCAGCAGCTGCAGCAGGCACAGATGGAGATCCGTACTATCAATCAGACTTTGATTGTGAAGCAGAGTGAGCTGACCAATACCTACCAGGACTTGGCCAAGCTGGACGCCGAGTTGGCATTACATAAGCAGCAGCTGTCGCTCGCAATGCAGGATCAAGATCAGGCATTGATCATGCGCCGGGCGCAGCAGCAGCGTATAGACCGGCTTGAGTCGATGATCGAGTCACTCAACCAACAGCTGCGTCAGGCTACATTTGATCAAAGCCGTTTGTGGAGCGCATTGCAGACTGCCCACCGCCCTGCGGAAGTGGCTGAGCCTTTGCCTGATGTGTTGACGTTGGATTTGTTCCAGTAGGGATCAGGCAACCGCAGGAGCGTATCACCTGCGCTTCAGTGGCGAAGCTTGGGCAGTCATCCATTCGGCTGGATAGGGTTTCAGAAAAGTGGCCGCCACAGCAGGGTTGCGACAGCGTAACCAAGCCTCATAATCGGACGGGGCAATGATCGCCACCATTCGCTTCTCATCCAATGGTTTATGAAAGCGGCTCATCAGTGGATGGGTGTCTGCATTGATGGTGATCTGGGTGAATGCGCATTCGACCACACCGCCCCGCCCTGACCAGGTGCGCCATAACCCGGCAATGGCAAAGGGCTGCCCATCTGCCATGCCGATCTGCCAACGCATTGCCGTACCTGACGCGTAACAAGGTTCATAGATGTATTTTGCGGGCACCAGGCAGAGCTGGCAGGCTTGCCAGAATGGCTTGTAATTGCGCAGGCTGCTAATGGTCTCCGCGCGCGCATTCATGGTTGACAGGTGTTTGACACCAATGGGCTTGTGGTGTTGTGGCACCAGGCCAAAGCTGGCGGAAACCGCGATGCGCTGATCATCGTCGTCATTCAGTATGATGGGCGCGCAATAGTCTTGCCAGATTTCCAGGGAATCCATCTCACTTGGGCAATCAACTGCGAAATATTGTTGGAATTCCCCTTTGGTGGGTGACTGGAAGTTGACGCACATGATGGTCAGTGTGCCTGGCGTTGATCCGCGACGATGCGTGCCAGCAGCCAGTTGTCATTGGCGTGCGGGGGCCATTGCTGACATAAGGCGTGGGCGGATTGCATCAGATCTCGCATGGCTTGTTTTGATAGCCCGCCATAGGTGCCCTGCTCTGCCAGGCCTTGCACCACGGCCTGCGCCTTTTCCCCGCCCAGCCATTGCATGGCTGTCAGGAAGCTCCAGCCAGTGCCAATACGTGATTCAATTTCACGATTCAAGCTGTGGGCATCGATAAGTTGTTCATTCCGCGCCATGGCAAATACAGCCAGTGCACCCAAGGTTTTACGTGCGTCAGTGATGGCCGGTGCGGGCATCAGGTTGATTGGCTCGCAATCGGTGTTCATGAGTTATCCTTTTGCAAGATGAAGGGCAAATGCGTGATAGTCGTGACTGTAATTATAACCAGTCATCGACTGAGCGCCAAGATGGATGATCACCCCGCTTGGAAAAGGCTGACCGCTCAGATAGGTGCTTTGTCTGAGGTGTCGATTTGATCAGCAGCGTTCAGGCAAGCGTGGATTTCACCGACCAAACTGGAATGGGATGGTGCGCATATAGCCTACTGTTTCTTCTGGGCTCTTGGCGTAAGCAGCCACCAGATCACCGGCGCGCTTGGCGTTACTGAGTTCGATATGCTCAAACGCGACGATCAGCATCTGGATGGCTGAATCAATCGTCAGATTATTGTCGTTGGCGAAATCACGCAATTGGCGTGCGGTCTGGCGGCTGAGATCGACCGACGAACCGATTCCGTTCAGTTGGCGGCTGCGACGCTTGCGCTCGGCAGCGGTCATGGCCCGCGTGCCAATGGGGGGGCGGCCTCGGCGTTTCGGCACCGGCATGCCAGGGAGTTCCATGGTTTTGTCGTCTGCTGCTTGCTTCATGGATGAGGGCGAGATTTTTTTGCGGCGCGCATTGTAACACTGATACTGGCTTTGGTAAGCATCCAGGGGTGGGGGCTTGGAGTCCCTATAATATTTTGACACCCTCGCGCAGCCCTCCTTTCGGTGGCTGGTTGCTCATGGCAGGCGCAGCCACTGATGGATGCGCCTTTCATGCTGCGGTCATCACGATTCAGAGCCTGACAGGCCACCAGAATGCCCTGGTGGCCTGTCGGTGGCAGCGCGCTATTTAGAAGGTATAGCTCAATGCCGCAGTGCCTGAGAATTGGTTCTTCTTCAGGACAATCGGGCTGTCCGCTGCATCACCGACCAGACGCAAGGCTTCGCCGCCGAAAGTCAACGTGGTCTGTTTGTCCAGCGGGACGATCCAGGCCAGGCTGGCACCCAGGTCCACCATGCCCGCGCTGGGCGTGTACGCCTTGAATTGGGTTCTGGATGCTTGCAGCGGGTTCACGCCGAACCAGTTCATCATGTAATGGCTGTCACCAAAGTCGGTAAGGACGGCACCGGCCAGCGTGCCCCATTTGCCTTCATAGAATTGGGTTCCCAGTGACAGGCGTAGGTTGGCGCTACCTTCTTGGCGGGCGGTCTGTTGCTTGCCATTCAGGTCGATGTACTGTTCTTCGCTGCCCTTATCGGTGAATGCCAGCGTGGATTCCAGTTCGAACATGCCCAACTCGACCTTGGCATTGAAGCCTAATTGTGCCCGGCTTTTGATATCGCCCATGCCTTTGAGGTAGTCCGAGCCCTCAAAGCGTGCACGATGATCCTTCCGGCCAGGGCTGGCAGCCAAGTAGACCGCAACGCTGGCCCGTTTGCCGATATCCGTGCCCCAACCCAGGCCGGATTGGGTGCCGATAAAGAAACCCATGGGTGCCTTGAGCGTCAGGCCAATCAGTGGGCTGGTGACGGTTTCCTTCCCGCCTGGATACCGATGGCCGACGGCGACGCCCAAATCAGTGGTCAATGACCAGTCATCTGCCCAGGCGATATTCATTCCGCCTGCCATGCACAGCGCCAAGCCCAGGCGGCTTATCCAGGTTGTTGGTCGGTTGTGGGTATTGTGACGCAACGTACTCATCCTTACTCCGATCAAAATAAAGAAACGATAGGGTAAAACGCGTTGATGATGGGGCGTCAACGCTTGAAACGCTCTTGTCGGACAGTTGCCCGTTGCACCTCGGGCCAGCTCAGCCGCGCATCCCGCATGCCTTGCCTGGCGGCCAATGCCAGCTGATCGCCGTAGTGCGGCGAGTCTGGCTGGCTGCTGTTTCCATAGGTGTGGATCACTTTGGCACGAACCGGGCTGGAAAATTCCACCAGCGCGGAAAAAGTGTCACCAAAAATGGCACGCTGACGGCCATCGCTGTCGTCGATGTACCCAAAGGTACGGAACACGCCCAGGCTTTCGCTGCCGCCATTGGCGGGGTGATCGACAAAGTGTGCGCTACCGGGCTTGCCTTTACGGAAACGGTAGACCTCGCCAAACGCCACATCGGGCGCCACGCCTACCTGCCCGAGTATGGCCAGCGCTTTACCCAGCGCAGTCAAGCTGGCGACCGGGTCAGTCAATCCCGCAGGCGTGGTGTCGGGTCGACGAGGATCGGCTGGGTCACGATAGGGCAAAGCCTCGTCCCCTCCCATCACGGCCACCCAGGCGGCGAACAATACGGCACCCCTGCTGTGCGCATCGGTTCGACGATCCCAGCCTCCCAGCACCTGCGCTGCCTGTTGCAGTGCAGGCTGCCCGCTGGCAAGCGCAAACCTGATCAGGTCATCGAGCACACGATCTGCCAGCAGCGCCCGTGTGTCATGTTTGGCCGTCATCAGGCTGTCCAACGTAAACGGTGCGGACTGCTCGATCAGTTGGATGCCACGTTGCTCCCGCAACAAGGGGCTGACATAAGGGGACAGATAAGCCGGGTAATGCGTTGGGTTCAGGTTAGGCTTGGTCATTGTCCATGGAACGCTGTTGGAGTTCTGCACCCAGCCACTCTCCGGGTTGATGGCTTGGGGCAGCTCGGACAGGCGTAGCGCGTCGTGCCAGATGAGGTCGCTACGGCTGCCATCGACCGGCTGCGCCCAGAAGGCGGCATCGCCTTGTGGGCGGCGCGGGGTCAATCCACCGAATACGCCCCAGATGTTCCGGTCACGATCTGCATACAGAATATTGTGATACGGATTTTGCAGGCGTGTGACAATTTGCTTGAAGGCACCAAAATGACGCGCCTGAGCCATATCCCACCATTGCTCCAGCACCCCTGGGGTGGGCAGCTGATCGACCCCGACAATACGCATGGCGTAGACTTTGCCTGCTTTTTCGAAGACCGGGCCATGGATGCTACGACGCAGATGCAAGGTGGTGGCCAGCTGGCTGCCGTCTGGCTGCTTGATCAGCAGGGTTTCCTGACGCTGTTCGAATGACCGGGTCTGGCCATCCAACAGATAGCCCTCCCCGCTTGGTTTGAGTTCATACAGATCGCAGCCATCCTGGCTGTTGACGGTGTGTACCCAGCCCAGTTGTTGATTGAAGCCGATCCGCATGACAGGCAGGCCGACCAGCGTGGCACCATAGATCTGGTACGTAGGGCTGCTGAAATGGGCCTCGAACCAAGTATGGGTGCCGCCCCACACCAGATGCGGGTTGGCCAGTAGCATGGCATGTCCGGAAGCGGTTCGTTTCGGGCCCAATGCCCAGCCATTGGAGCCGCCAATCAGATTGAAAGGGGTGGCGGCTGGATTGGGGTAGATCAAGCTGCAGTTGGGCTCGCCTGTGGTGGTGGCGCCGGACAGATAGCTGAAGAACAACCGCAGCGTGTGCGCCATCACGTCTTCGCTGCGCACAGGCAGCACCGCCTTGGCTTCGGGGCTCAGGGCCATGCTGGCCGCCTGGGCGTTGATCCCTTCTACAAAGCTGTCGATGAATGCCCGCATGCGTGGGCTTTGCTGATTCAGCCAGGTCTGTGCCCGTGCCGGAAAGCCCATGGTCCGTACCAGGGTATCCACCTCGACCAGATCCGTCGGGAAGGGATCGCCCTGCATGAACACTGGTCCATAGTACTCCGCGCTGCGGCCACGGGCCTGTGCGTACAGGCGCAACAGCAGTTCCGGATGCATCTGCATCTGGGCCCGGCCAAACGCGTAGGCCAGGCTGTCTGATCGCCAGGCATAGATATGGGGCACACCATCGCCATCCCACATCACCTGACTGCCGCGCGGCAGCTGTGTCGTTTCTTCCAGATCCCACTCACAGCCACTCAGGGAAAGCAGGGCCAACACCCCGGCCACAGTCCTCAACCAAGGTTTCAACATGTTGACCTCCTCACCTTCAAATGATCGCGGGCTCACTATCGATGGCGCTGGCAGGCAGGCACTGCTGCGCCTTGCGGATGTAGGCCTGACAATCCGCCAGGCTGCCGACCACCAACAAGTCACGCCACCCGGACGGGATGGGCTGATCGAGATCATGGAGGGCATAGTCGTGATAGGCATTGACGATGACCGTGAAACGTGTGTTCATGGTGGCTCCTTTACTCAGTCTGGGTTGGGGTGCGCCCTGCTTGGCCGGTCGGTCATCCAACCATGGCCAGACGCTTACTTGCAATGGCAGGCGGCGCGTGCTGCGCCGCCTGCGGCCCATCAATACCAACGGAAGACGCGGGCGCCGGTCACAAAGGTACCGATGCCAATCAAGCTCAGAATCGCCGCCTGCTTGGCGATGTCGAGAACCCCTGCCCCTTCCACGAACACCATGCGCATGGCATCCACCAGGATGGTCAACGGCAGGACTTCGATGACCGATACCATCCAAGCCGGGAATTGTTTGTAGCTGAAGAAGATGCCTGAGAAGATCACCAGGAACAGGATGGTGACCTCCAGCAGGCCGCTTGCCGTTTGGGCTTTGAGCGCCCTGGAGGCCGCCAGGATGGCGATGCCCGCAAAACACAGATTGCCCGCGATCACCAGCAGCACGAAGGGCAGCATGCCCCCTTGTGCATGCACATCGAAGTAGCTTTGTGCAAAGAAGTAGATGACGAGGATCTCCGTAAAACTGAACACGAAACACGCCAGCACATGGGCGGCCAGAAAGTCATGACGGCTCATCGGGGTGATGCGCATCTGGCGGGTCACCTTGGTGGCGCGTTTCTCGATCAGCGTCCATCCGACCGCAACCAGGCAGGTTTCCATGATGGCCATCGCGATCAGCCCAGGCACCAGGAAATCGACATAGCGCAGACCGGGGCTTTCCAGCACTGACATGTTCTTTTCAACCACCTTGGTCAGCCTGGTCGGGTCGTCCCCCAGAAAGAAATAGGTCAACATGGCGTCGTTGTTCTGCGGATCGAGGTAATAGATGCGCTTGCCGGACGACGCATCCAGCTCCACGAACATCTGCACATCGCCCCGTTTCAGGGCTTTGACGACCTCTTCACGGTTGTCATAGTAATGGAAGCGATACTTCACCTTGACCAGATGATCACGTTTGATCTCACCGCTGTTGACGATCGTGGACAGGCTATGTGGCGTGGACGCCATCTGCTCGGCCCATTGTTTGATGGAAGCCTTGGCTGGCTCACTTTGAGCGGGTAGGACGACGCCGATGGTGTGCTCTTTGACCTCGTTGTCAGAGAACGACACGCCCAGCAGCCAGACCAGCAGCAACGGAAAGCCAAACGACCAGAACAGAATCTGCGGCTCGCGAATGTATTGGCGAAACTGCGTCATCATCAGTTGGAACAGCGCGCTATTCATGGAAACCTCTGCCAGCCAGGGATAGGAACAGATCGTCCAGCGTTTTCTTCCGGACGACGATTTCATCGATCTTGATCTTGTGATCACGCACGAACTCAGACAGGCGGAACAGGAAATCCGAGCCGTTATGCACCAGGATGCGGGCCTTGGCCGACACCTGGTCGTAGCTGTAGCTGATCACGTTGTCGTTCTGCCGCAGCTCGACGCAGGCCTGCTCATTCTGTACCCGATATTCGACGATCTCGCCTGGCTCATGGGTATGCAACAGCTCATCCAGCGTGCCCTGAGTCAGAATCCGGCCCTGATGCATGATGCAGATCCGGTCGCACAGGAATTCCGCCTCTTCCATGTAATGGGTGGTCAGGATCATCGTGGAGCGGGTTTCACGATTGAGCCGACGCAGGATCTCCCACGTACCACGGCGTACTTGTGGGTCCAGACCGGTGGTGGGCTCGTCCAGAATCATGATCTCCGGCTCGTTGAGCATGGCAATCGCCAAGGCAAGCCGCTGCCGCTGCCCCCCGGACAAGCCTTCCACCAGCGCCTTCCGCTTGCCAGTCAGCTCGACCAGCTCCAAGACTTCATCGGACCGGCTGCGCGGGCGCTTGTAAAAACTGGCGAACAGATTGACTGTCTCATCCACCCGCAACTTACCGATGAACAATGTCTCCTGCAGCACCCCAGACAGCCGCATCCGCAGGAAAGCCTCATCCCGGGCCCATTCCTTGCCCAGAATCCGGATCGAGCCGGCATCTGGCTGTTTCAGCCCTTCGATCATCTCCACCAGCGTCGTCTTGCCTGCCCCATTCGGGCCGAGCAAGGCAATGAATTCACCTCGATGGATGTCGAGCGATACATCGTTGACCGCGGTCAAATCCTTGAAACGCTTGGTCACGCCTTTGAATTCGATCACTTTTTCATTTGCTGCCATCTTCATGTGACTGACGTTCCCGTTAAGTTGAGTGGTAACAGCGGCTGATCGGCCACCCGCTGCAGGATGTGTTCCATGGCCTGCATCAGACGATTCAACCCCTGCTCATGCAGGTTGGTACAACAGATACGGATGCTGGGTTTGCCCTGGCCGGTGTCAACGATATAAAGGTTGATGGTTTCATCCTCCCAACTGCTGTCCAGGCTTTCACTCAGCGCGAACTGACGCGGGTCGTTGAGCTGCCAGGCACGTAGCTGGCTGCATGCCGGCGCTTTATCACGCTTGTAGACACCCTGCAGGATATTGATATTGATCACCGGATCTGGAATGCCGCCCCGCTCCGCCCGTGGTGGTTGCTTGCGCAGGCGATTGCGCCAGCCTGCCTCGGGCGGGAAGGCCTCCATGAACAGGTAATCCGCCAGATAGCGTGGGTACAACTGCCCTCGTCGGAACAATTTGGCAAACAGCCAGCTGCCGGCGTGTATCAGCCGGACATAGGCACGGGGGCTGCGGTGCCAGCGCTGCTCGGCCAACAGCCCGACTGGGACGCTCCAGGGGCAATCCTTGTGCTCATAGGCAGCCAGGATGTGGCTACGCACCGCTTGCAGCAGATCGACAAAGGTCTGCCCTGGGTGGAATGTCACCGGCACCGGCATGACCCGCAACAGGGGGGCCATCAGGTCTTCCGAGCCAGCCTGGTCGCGGCTTTCCAGCACCGAGTTGACCGTGAACTGTCGTGCACCGGTCAAATGTTGGATCACGCAGGTCAAGGCAGCGATCAGCGCCATCTGGTGGGTTGCCTTGTGGTGCTTGGCCAGCTGCTGCAACTGCTGATAGCTCTCGCCGGGAAAGGTCACATAGCGGCTGTGATGCTGGATGCGGCCAGTCTCGCGCATCGACTCTGGAAACCGGGCGTAGGGATGCTTGGCCAGCACCCGTTGCCAGAAGGCACTGGCGGCCCGCCCATTGGCCTGATAGCGCTGACGCTCCTGGCGGGCGAAATCAGCAATCTGCAGGGTCTGCTCCCGACCTGGCAAGCGTTCGCCGCGCGCCAGGCGATCATAGACATCCATCATTTGCTGCTGGAACAGGTGGATGGCCGCTCCATCCGCCACGATATGGGGAAAGCACAGCAACAGCAGGTGTTGCTGTGGCCCCAGCCGCACCAATCTGGCACGCATCAGCGGGGGTTTGGCCAGATCGAAGGGGGCCCCCAGCAGTTGATGGGAGAGCTGCGATACCGCGACAGATTGTTCCCGCTCACTTTTCCCGGCCAGATCCTGAAAAGGCAGATCGATGGCTTGCCAAGCGATGAAGCGCTGTACTGGATTCCAGTCCGACATGCTCGCCCGCAATGCATCATGCCGCTGCAGCTGGTGATTCAGCGCCTTCTCCAGCCTGCCGACATCCAGCTCACCTTCCAGCATCAGGCGAAGCAGGTTGTTGGCTGTCTCACCCAGCGCCATGTACACAAACCAGAAGCACAGCTGCGCATAACCCAAGGGATAAGCCTGCCCCGGCACGATGGCCTGGGGCTCAGGCTGCTGCTCGTGCGTGGGCGGATGATTGGGCTTGGTGGGCGCGGCGGGGCGGGTTGGTTGCTCCCGCTCGCGGTAGAACGGCAGCTCATCGAGATTCAGCTCGGTCAATGGGCTGGCATGGGTCTGGATCGCCGCCATCATGCTTCCTCCAGCGCTGGCAGGGGTTGCTGTTGCTGATTGGCCTGCGCCACCACGCTTTCTGCCAGCTGCGCGATGGTCGATTGGTCATAGATCACGCCGGTGGGCAGCGCGATCTTCAATTTGCGCTTGATCTCGGTGATGATCTGCACTGCCATCAATGAGTGGCCATTCAGCTCGAAGAAGTCATCATGCACACCCAAGGGCGCCACCCCCATCTTGTCCTGCCAGATATCGCGGATGCAGGCCTCGACACCGTTGCGAGGGGCGACAAAGGGCACCGACAATTCAGGGCGTGGGAAAAAGCTGCCTAAACCACCTGCTTCCGTGTTGGTTTCAGGTGACTCGGCCACCGTTTCGGTTGCCTCGGCTTCTGGTGTGATCGGTAGCGGCAGGCCACGGGTGCTGGTGTAGGCGTGATGCAGTGAGCTGGCCAGCAACCGTTCCAACGCTTCGATGCCTTCCTGTGGCAGGATGCCGTGGCGGATGGCATCCAGCTGATCCGCGCCCAGGCTGTTGACGGCCATGCCAACTTCGCGCCATGAGTCCCACCCGATGGCCAGGTAGCGAGTACCCGGTCGGCGCAGGCTGGCTGCGGTGGCGAATGCATCCTGAAAGGCGTTGGCGGCGCAATAGCCCACCTGCCCGACCGGTGCGATATGCGAGGCCAAGGAGGAACACAGCACGAAGCAGTCCAACCCTTGCTCCGGCAACAAAGCATCGAGCACCAGGGTGCCTTTTACCTTGGGTGCCAACACGGCGGCGGTTTCACTGCTGGTGCGCCGTTGGATCAAGGCACCATCCGCCACCCCTGCCGCGTGGATCACCCCTTGCACGCGCCCCAGCTGTTGTTGGGCATCTGCCAGGCCTTGCTTCATTGCCACTTCATCAGCGATGTCAGCCGCAATCACATGCACCCGCGCCCCGAGCGCATTCAATTGCTGCAAGAAGCGGATGCGCTGTGATTTCTCGTTGGTTTCGGCGTGGCTCGCCAGCCAGTTGGCCCATTCGGCCTCGGCGGGTAATTCGTGGCGGGCCGTCAGGATCAAGCGAGCCTGATATTGTTTGGCCAGGTGCAGCGCGACAGTCGCACCAATGCCACCGAACCCGCCGGTGATCAGATAGACCCCGCCCTGACGAAAGATCGATGTCGCCGGTGAGATGGGTAGCGGTACTGGCACCATACGTTGCACGAAGCGCTGCCGCCCGCGCAGCGCGACCTCCGGCTCGTCCTGGCTGAGTAATTCGGCCAGCAGCGCGCTGGTATCGAAGGCCGCCGTGCCACCCAGCAGGCGCTTGGGTGGCAGGTTCAGGTCGATCAGCCGACAGCGGATCTGCTCATATTCCTTGCTCATCACCCGGCATGGGCCAAGCAACAGTGCCTTGGTCGGATCCAGGTGGTCACTGCCAGTGACATCGAACAACTGAGTCACCAGGCAGTTCAGGTTGACCGCTTGCCCCGGTGCGCTAACCGACAGTTGACGAGCCAACTGCAGCAAGGTGTCGAGCCCTTGCTGACTTGGCAGCAGGCTGCTGCGGGCGGGCATCAGCCCCCAGCCGAATACGATATGCTCTGGTATGCCACCCTGCTTGCCCAGGTGGTCGAACAACAGTCCGATCTCTCCGGCCTGTGTCTGCGATACGCCGATATGGAAGGCATCGTACACGACGAACGATTTTGCGCTGCTGACCAGCCAGCAGCGTGCACCAGTCTTACGCAACGCACGTGCCAGCGCCACCACCACGCCCTGCTCATCATCGAACAACAGCCAACGGCTATCCTGCACTGGAAAAGCGGGCGCGGGCCGTGCTGCTTGTTGCCAGACCGGCTGGTAGAACCAGTCGGCCAGAGGTAGGCGTTCTGGTCGATGCTCGACAGCGGCAGACGCAGTAGTGGGAACCGGGTCGATCCAATACCGCTGGCGTTGGAAGGCATAGCTAGGCAAGGCCAGCTTGCGGCGCTGTTGGGCGGCATAGAACCCGGCCCAGTCGATGCGTACCCCGAGCATCCACAGCTGGGCCAATGACTCCAGCAGAACATGGTCATCCGCCTGTTTGCGCTTGATGTCACGCACAGTCGAAACCACCCTGCTCCGCTCCGCTGCGGGCAGCTGCATCTCCACCAAACCCGCCAGGGTCCTGCCGGGGCCGACTTCCAACAAGATGCTATGGGTGTCTGCCAGCAGGCGGCTGACGCCTTCGCTGAAGCGGACAGCAGACCGGAGCTGGGTCAGCCAATAGCTGACCGACGTGGCAGCCTCGTCGGTGATCCAATCACCGCTGACATCCGAAATGAAAGGCCATTGCGGCGGATTCAGCGTCACCTCGTCAAAAGCGCGGGCAAAGGTCGGCAGGCAGGCATCCATCATGGCTGAGTGGAATGCATGCGAGGTGTGCAGCTTGCGCACATGGACATCCGACTGCTTGAGGCTGTGTTCGATCGATTCGATCAGGCTGCTTTCGCCGGACACCACAACCAGCTCTGGCGCATTGACGGCAGCAACCGCCACGCCGGGTAGCAGAAATGGTTGGATGTCGGCTTCGGACAAATCCACCGCGATCATGCTGCCGGCTGGCATGTCGTCCATGGCGGCGGCGCGGGCGGCAACCAGCTTCAGTGCGTCGGGCAGGCTGAATACCCCTGCGAGGCAGGCAGCGACATATTCACCGATGCTGTGACCAATGGCCGCACGTGGCTCGATGCCCCAGCTCATCAGCAGCTTGGCCAGCGCGAATTCAGAGACGAACAAGGCGGGCTGAGTGAAGCGGGTGCGGTATAACAGGCTGGGCTCGTCGGTTTGTGCCTCATCGAACATCAGCTCGCGGATATCGCGACCCAGCCAGGTCTGCAACAGGGTGGCGCAGGTATCGACTACCTCACGAAAGACGGTTTCGGTTGCATACAGATCACGCATCATGCCTGGGTACTGCGTGCCCTGGCCGCTGAACATGAATACCACACCTCGATCAGCCTGTTTACTATGGAGCATCGGCACATTGCCGCTCAGACGTTGTACGGCGTCGGCCACGCTGTCGCATACCACGCTGCTGCGGTGTTCCAGCCCGGTTCGGCCACGATGCAAGGTGTAGGCTACGTCGGCCAGCTCGGCATCGGGGTGATCTGCCAGCCATTGTTGCAACTGGGTAACATTGGCCTGCAGCGCGGCCTTGGACTTGCCCGAAACACTGATCACCTGCAGTCGGCGCCCAGGGCCGCTGGGCACTTGGTGGTCGGTGGATTCGAGAATCGCATGGGCATTGGTGCCGCCAATGCCGAATGCGCTCACCCCGGCGCGGCGGGTCATCTGTTGCCAGTGTTGGCGACGGGTGGCGACATAGAATGGCGATGAGTCGAAGTCGATCTCTGGGTTCGGCTGCTCGAAATTCACTGCCGGGGGGATCACCGCGTGATGCAGCATCTGCGTAGCCTTGATCACCCCAGCGATGCCGGCTGCGACATCGGCATGGCCGATATTGGCCTTGACCGAGCCAATGGCGCAGTACCCGACGCGATCGGTCGATTCCCGATAGGCGCGGGATAGTGCGGTGACCTCGATCGGATCGCCCAGATGGGTGCCGGTGCCATGTGCTTCGATATAGCCGATTGATGCCGGGGACACGTCCGCCGCAATCAACGCCCGACGGATCACCTCCACCTGCCCCTCGACCGAGGGTGCGGTAAAGCCGACTTTCTGTGCGCCATCGTTGTTGATGGCAGTGCCTTTGATCACGGCATAGATGGTGTCGCCATCCTGCAGCGCATCGGCCAGCCGTTTCAACACCACCACCCCGACCCCGTTGCTGGAAATGGTGCCGCTGGCTTTGGCGTCAAAACTGCGGCAATGACCGTCCTGCGACAAGATGCCGCCTTGTGCATATGGGTAGCCGCTCTTGTGCGGTACGCTGACACGTGCGCCACCGGCCAATGCCACATCGCAATCCCCAGCCAGTAAGGCTTGGCAGGCGTAGTGCAGCAATACCAATGTGGTGGAGCAGGCCGTGCCCATCACCACACTGGGGCCGGTCAGATTCAGCTTGTACGATACCCGGGTGCCCAGCAGATCATGGTTGTTCTCATACATCAGATCTTGCAGCGACACCTGGCGCAACAAGGCCGGGTTGTTGACCAGGTGCTCAACCAGATAACTGCTGCCCGATGAGCCGGCAAACAGGCCAATCTGCCCCTTGAACTGGTCGGGGGCGCAGCCTGCATGCTCCAAAGCCTGCCATACGGTCTCCAGCAGCAGCCGATGCTGGGGGTCCATCAGCTGCGCCTCTTTGGCGGAATAGCCGAACAGGCCGGCATCGAAATACTCGATGTCCTCCAGAAACGCGCCGGCGTTCACATAGTCCGGGTCAGCCAGCCGCGCGGCACTGATGCCGGCGGTGGCCAGCTCGTCGGCTGTCAGTGGCCGAACCGATTCCAGTCCCGCTTCGATATTGCGCCAATACTCCTCCACCGACTGCGCACCTGGGAAGCGCCCGGCCATGCCGATGATGGCGACTTCAAAACCGTTCAGTTGTTGCGTATCCATCTCACCTAAACTCCCCTGTTTTCATGCGTTCTGTTTCTGTTTTTGCAGCTCGGCCAGACGCTGGCGCCCTGCCGCCATCTTCTGGGCAGTGGCAGCAGCCTGCGCACCGCTCTGGCGCGGGCCTTGTTCCAGATGACTGGCCAGCGCGTGGATCGTCGGGTAGTTCAGCAGATCGACGATGGATAGATCCTCATAGCCTTTGGCGCGTAACTGTTGATGGACGCGAGCCAACAGCAGCGAATGTCCCCCCAGATCGAAGAAGTTCTCATCAATGCCAGGCTGATCGATTTCCAGCACCTGCGCCCACACCCCCTGGATGTCACGCTCCCGCTGGTTGCCAGGGCTACGCAGGGCGGCTGGTTCGGTGGCCTGTTGTGGTGCAGGCAGCGCCTTCAGATCCACCTTGCCGTTACGTTTCAGTGGCAATTGGGGCAGGAAAATCAAATGATTGGGCACCATGTATTTCGGCAGCCATTGCGCCGCAAAGGTCTTGAGCGTGATGGGGTCTTGCGCCAAGCCAGGCTCTGCCACCACATAGGCCGCGATGCGCTTGCCCGAGGGCTCCTCCACGATACGTACTACCGCTTGCTTGACCTGCGGGTGCTGCCGGAGGGCATGCTCGATCTCACCTGGCTCGATGCGGAAACCACGGATCTTCACCTGGCCATCCAAGCGCCCGAGGTAGATCAGGTTGCCATCTGGCAGGAAGGCAGCACGATCACCTGTGCGATACAGCCGTGCACCTGCATCACCGTGGAATGGGTCCGCGATGAAGCGTTCTGCGTTCAGCGCCTCGCGATTCAGATAGCCCCGCGCCACGCCTGCACCGCCGGTATACAGCTCGCCTGGCGTGCCGATTGGCGCCAGATTCTGGAATCGATCCAGCACATAGACCTGAGTGGCTTTGATCGGGCGGCCAAGCGGGACACTGTCGGGCTGGTCGAGTCGGTTGACATCCAGCTCATGCAAGGTGGTGAAAGTGGTGTTCTCCGTCGGGCCGTAGCCGTTGAACAGCCGCAGCCGGGGCAGCGCTGCCAACAATTTGCGGGCATGGCTGAGCGACATGGCTTCGCCGCCCGTGAACACCTGTTGCACCGGTGCCAGCAACGAGGGTCTTTCATCCACGACAGTGTTGAACAACGAGGTGGTCAGGAACAGGGTCTGGATCTGATGTTGCGCAATGATCGACTCCAGCACCGGGATGCTGGGCAGGCTGGCGGGATACAACACCAGCGTGCCACCATTGAGCAGCGCGCCCCAGATTTCGAATGTCGCTGCATCGAAGGCAATCGATGACAGTTGCAATATCCGGCCATGCTGGGCCAAGTCGATATCACCAGGGCGGCATACCAGTCGGATGATCCCCTGCTGAGGAATCACTGCGCCTTTGGGCACGCCAGTCGAGCCAGAGGTGTACATGATGTAAGCCGCAGTGTTGGCTTGGTCATCGCAGGGTAGATCCAGCGTCGGATATTGGTTGACCAAGGTGCTGATCCGATCCAGCACCAACAACTGGGCAGGTACCCCGCCAAGGCGTGTCAACCCGCGCTCCTCGGTCAGCATCAGCTTGCAGCCAGTGTCCGCCAGGATATTGTCGATGCGCTCGCGCGGATCATCCAGATCGATTGGCACATAGATCGCCTGGGCCTTGATCAAGGCCAGCATCGCCACCACCAGCATGCTCGACCGGCCCAGATGGATCGCCACTGGCTCACCGGGCTGCAGCCCTTGCCCAACCAGATAATGGGCGAGTTGATTGGCGCGGGCATTCAGTGCCTGGTAGCTCAGCTGGCTGTCGCCATCGATCAGGGCGACCTGATCGGGCTTGGCAGCCACCTGCGCGGCAAAGGCATCAGCCAATGTCTGCTTGGCCATGGTGGATGATGAAGCAGCGCCAGCCAGCACGCCCAACAGCTGCTGCCGCATCGGTACTGGCAGGAAATCCTGCTGATGGTGCAGTGCGCTGGGCTCGTTGGCCATTGCGGCAAAGACCTGCTGGTAGAAATGCGCCAGCAGATCGACCTGCTCGCGGGCAAGCTGGTGTTCGTCGAAGTCGATCTGGATCGATATCTGATGGCGAGTCAGCTTGGAGGACAAGGTCAGATGCTGGAAATGTACATTCAGCGGGAAATTGGTGCCTTCGTTCACCTCACCAGTGTCCAAGGTATCCACCACCTCGAACCCCAGCTTGCTATCCAGCTGGTCATAGACATGGAAATCCATGTAGTTGAACAGGACATCCGGCAACAGTGGCGTCTTGCCGAACTGGCGCTGGATCTCGGCCAGCGGGTAGCGCCGATAGGGCATGGCGGCGCACTCCTTGGCAAATACGCCTTTTACCAGCGCCTGCCAGCTGCTCTCCTCCAGTGCATAGCGGAAGGGCAAGGTATTCAGGAACAGCCCATACAGCTGGTCGCCCCCGACCTCTTCCGGGCGGCCATTGGTGGGGATGCCAGTCAGGATGTCGGTTTCGCCGCTGATCAGGCTCATCACCTTGATATGCCCTGCCAGCAATACACTCTTCATCGGCACAGAGGCCGCATGCATCAAGCGCTGCAGGCCAGCATAGACCGACTCCGGCAGGCTCAGCCGGATCGCCTTCAGGCTGGGGTCATGTGAATGCTGCTGGTAGCCCGGCAGGCGGGGCAGACGCAGCACGGTGCAGTCATCCAGCCAGTCAGACCAGAACTGCTGGTGCGCCGGGTCGGCAACTGCCGCCAGTTCCTTTTCGATGAAGTCACGGTAGCTGACCTGCAGAGGAGGCGGCTCGACAAAGGTGCTGTCGCCAGTCAGGCCCGCATAGCGGTTGAACACCTCGACGATCATGGTGTGATAGCTCCAGCCATCATAGATCGGGTGGCATTCCGTCATGGTGAACTGCAAGCTGCGATCACTGCGCAGCTGGATGAAAAAGCGCAGTAGCGTGGGTTTGGCAAAATCGAAGGGGGTGTGCTTTTCCTGCTCCAGCAGCGCTTTGATCTGCTCGATCTGCTCTGCCTCGCTGAAATGTCGCAAGTCTTCCACCACCACCGGCAGCACGGCTTCCCGGTGCACGATCTGCAGTGGCTCGCTGCAACCGGTCAGGTCAAACCCAATGCGCAGGATGTCGTGGCGGGCCACAGTGCGTCGCACCGCCTCACGGAAGGCTGCTTCATCGAATGGCGAGCCCAGGCGCAAGTGCGAGGTGCCGGTGCAATGGTAGACATTGGCCGTCGGGGAGATCTGCATGTGATAGAACATCGCGCCCTGCATACGGCTCAGGGGATAGGCATCGATCGCTGTATCCGGCATGCGGGCTCGGTCGGCCTCATTGATCAGGCCGAATGGCACTTTGATCGTTTCTACGCCTTGCTCGTCGCCTGCCCGACTGGCCGCCAGCTTGGCCAGCTCAGCAATGGTCTGATGGGCGAACAGATCGACCAGCGACAGGCTCAGCCCCGCTTCGCGCGCCTTGGCAATGGCCTGTACGCCACGCAGCGAATCTCCCCCCAAGGCAAAGAAATTGTCATGGATGCCGATCTGCGACAGCCCCAGCACCCGGCACCATCCTGCCACCAACTGTTGCTCGGCTGGATTACCTGGCGCAACGTAATCACTGGCCAGCTGTGGGCGGTCAGTCTGTGGCGCGGGCAATGCCTTGCGATCGATCTTGCCGTTGTTGGTCAGCGGCAAGGCGGTCAGGAACAGGAAATGTGCAGGAACCATGTAGTCCGGCAGCATGGTCTTCAACAGGCTGCGCAGCTGTTCAACCTTCACATCGTCCACCGCAGGCACCACATAGGCGACCAGCCGTGCATCGGCAGTCGGCGTGTCGCGCCAGGTCTGCACCACCACTTCCTTCACCTGCTCGGATTGCCGCAAAGCGGCCTCGATCTCGCCCAGCTCGATGCGGAAGCCACGGATCTTGACCTGATCATCGGCTCGGCCTTTATATTCGATACCGCCATCTGACAAAAAGCGCGCCAGATCGCCTGTTTTGTACAACTTGGTGCCAGGCTGATACCCGACCGCCAGCATCAGGTCGGCGGGCCAATCGATGAAACGTTCCGCTGTCAGTGCCGTCCGGTTCAGATAACCCAGCGCCACCCCGTCGCCCGCCACATACAGCTCACCGATCACGCCGATGGGCGCGGGGCGGCGTTGGCTGTCAAGAATGAACAGGCGCAGATCCGGAATGGCTACGCCGATCGGGCTGCTGCCCACCCGCTCGGCATCGGCGCGGCGGATCGGACGATAGGTGACATGCACCGTGGTCTCGGTGATGCCGTACATATTGATCAATTGCGGGCGGTCTTCCCCGTACTTGTCCAGCCAGGGCAGCAGGCTGGCAGGTTCCAGCGCCTCGCCACCGAATACCACACAGCGCAACTGCATGGCGTCAGCAGACAAGCCTGCGGCCTGATCTGCGGCAATGAATTGTTTGAAGGCGGATGGTGTCTGGTTCAGCACCGTGACCCGTTCGCGCACCACCAACTGATGGAATGCTTCGGGCGAGCGGGACACCAGATAAGGCACCACTACCAGCCGCCCCCCGTGCAGCAAGGCGCCCCAGATCTCCCACACCGAGAAATCGAAAGCGGTGGAGTGGAACAAGGTCCACACATCCTGCTGGTCGAATTGGAACCAATCCTGCGTGGCCTTGAACAAGCGCAACACATTCAGATGCGTGACCATCACGCCCTTGGGCTGCCCAGTGGAGCCAGAGGTATAGATCACATAGGCGAGTTGCTCGGGTGTGCAGGGTAGCGCCGGGTTGTCCTCCGACATGGACTGAATGAAAGGCCGTTCACTGTCCACACAGACCGTGTCGATGCTGCGCTCATCGAACAGCACGCTGTACTCGGCCTGGGTCACCACCAACGACACCTGGGCGTCTGCCACATAAAACCCGATCCGCTCTGCGGACAGGGCTGGATCGATCGGCAGATAGCCATAGCCAGCCTTCATCACCGCCAGGATGGCCACCACCAGCTCCTCCTGACGGGGCAGGCAGATGCCGATCAATGGCTGCCCGACGGGCTGGCCGCCCCGCTCATGCACCGCGTTCAGCAGGTAATGCGCCAAGCGGTTGGCGCGGGCATTCAAGGACTGATAACTCAGGCGTTGGTGCCCGGCGGTCAGTGCTTCGGCATGTGGGGTCAGTCGCGCCTGTCGCTCGAACAGTTGGTGCAGACACAGATCGACCGGATGGTGTGTCAACGGCTGATCCCAGCCGGACAGCAGCTGATGACGCTCGGCGTCACCCAATAATGGATAGTCGAGGATCGGCCTGGCATCGTCCGCCGCAATGCCCGTCAACAAGGTGATGAAGTGTTGCCCGAAACGGGCGGCGGTGTCCGTGTCGAACAGATCCGTGCTGTACTCCAAGGCCACGCTGAGCTGATCGGGCGCGTTGACCAGCGACAGGGTCAGATCGAATTTGCTGGTGTCAGTGGCGAGCTGCAACGGGGTGACCTGCAACTGATCGAATGACCAGCCCGCTTCATCCACCTCCTGATAGGCGAACATGACCTGGAATACTGGAGCATGGCTGAGATCCCGGGCCAGGTTCAGCCTCTCCACCACTTGATCGAACGGCACCTGTTGATGGCTCTGTCCAGCCAACACCACTTCCCGTACTTGGGACAGCAGTTGTTGGAAGGTCTGCGCAGGGTCGAGCTGCACGCGCAAGGCCAAGGTATTGACGAAGAATCCGATCAGATTGTCCAGCTCAGGCTGCTGACGCCCGGCAACTGGGGTACCGATCACCAGATCGCTCTGCCCGGTGTAGCGATGCAGCAGAGCATAGAACGCTGTCAGCAAGGTCATGAACAAGGTGCTGCCTTGGCGTCTGGCGCGTTGGGCCAGAGCCTCGACGACCGAGGCGGGCAACTCGGTGAATAGTGTCGCGCCTTTGAATGACTGGCGGGCTGGGCGTGGGCGGTCGGTGGGCAAGGCCAGCGGCTCAGCGCCGCGCAATTGCTGTAGCCAATACTGCAAGGCAGCCTGGTGTTCGGGCGTGGCTGTTTGTTGGCGCTGCCATGCCGCGTAGTCTGCATATTGGATCGGCAATTCGGCCCAGTCAGGCGCCTGGCCCTGGCAGGCAGCCCGGTAGGCGTCGGCCAGCTCACGCGCAAAGATGCCGCTGGAGACACCGTCTGAAATGATGTGATGCTGGATGATCACCAGCAGATGATCCTGCGGGCCGCAAGCGGCCAGATCGACCCGTAACAAAGGGGCTTGGCTCAAATCGAATGGCTGATGGTATTGCGCCAGGGCAAATGCCTGCAGTGTTGTGGGCTCTGCATCGGCCAGCTCATGCAGCCGGATCGGCACGGACAGCGTTTCCAGGCAGCACTGTTGCAATTCGCCCTGGTCGTAGACAAAGCAGGTGCGGAGCGACTCATGCCGGGCGATGACCGCATCCAGCGCCTGTTGCAGAGCGGGAACATGCAAAGGCCCGACCAGGCGCAGAGCGGTTGCAATATGATATTGCGTGGACGCAGGCTCAAGTTGATCCAGCAGCCAGAGCCGCTGCTGAGAGAACGAGGGCTTGAACAGATAGGATGGGGCCTGCATGTCAATCTCCTGCTGATGGTAAGGATGTGGGCTGCCCTGGTCTGAGCGGCGGGGTGCCGCACGGCAGCACGGCACATCCTTGGTGATGATGGAAATCCAATCGTGTCGGTGATGAGAGGCGGATGAAACGGCTCATGAATTCACCTCTTCCACGGTGCCCCGCGCCACTCTCGCCATGCGGCTGATCGGCGCAGGGGCGGCCCGTGGCGCGGACTGGCGACGCATATCGATACATGCCGCCAGGCCGGCTATGGTGGGATGCGCAAACAGATCCTGCAGGGTGATCGCCACCGGCCAGACCTGACCGATCCGGCTCAACAGGCGGAGCGCTTTCAATGAATGGCCGCCCAGCTCCAGAAAGTGGGCATCCACGCCGATCTCATCGATACCCAGCACGCTTTCCCAGATTGCGGCCAACTGGCGCTCTGTCTCGGTGCTAGGTGCTTGTCGGCATGCTGAGACATTGGTTGGGCGGGGCAGCGCCGGGTAATCCACTTTGCCATTGGGTGTCTCCGGCAACGCGGGCAACCACGTCAGGTGACTGGGCACCATATAGGCGGGCAGCCGTTGCGCCAGCTGCGCACGGAGGCTGGCAATGGTTGGTGGCACCGGGTCTTGCGCCACCAGATAGGCAGCCAGATAGCCGTCGTCCTCCGCCCACAGCCGCACGGCTGCCTGGCGCACGGCTGGCAGCGATGCCAATTGCGCCTCGATCTCGCCCAGCTCGATGCGGTAGCCCCGCAGCTTGATCTGATGGTCGCGGCGTCCGACATAATCCAGCTGGCCATTGGGCAGCGCACGCACCAAGTCGCCGGTACGGTACAGCCGCCCATTGGCATGGAACGGGTCGTCGATGAAGCGCTCGGCGGTCAGTGCCGGGCGGTTCCAATAGCCTCTGGCCACCCCGGCCCCACCGATGTACAGCTCACCAGTTGCGCCAAAGGGCACGGGCCGTTGCTCGGCATCCAGCAGATACAGGCGGGTATTGTCGATGGGCTGGCCGATCGGCACATTGCCCGCATGCCGTTCGCCTGCGCCAAATTCATACACGCAGCAGCCAACGACAGTCTCGGTCGGGCCGTATTCATTGAAGATACGGATAGCTGGCGCTTGGTCCTGCCACGCTGCGACTGCTGAGCCTTTCAACGCTTCCCCTCCTACCACCATGGCGGCGACATGGGCGGCCTGCCCGGATTGCAACGTCTGCCCAAGCCATTCCAAGTGAACCGGTGTGATCTTCAAAAGCTGCTGCTGACCTGCTGCCCCCACTGCCTGGGCCAACGCCTGCGCATCGGCCTCATCTGGCACCACGACGACACGGCCCCCAGCCACCAAAGGCACCCATAGGCTGGTGATGGTGGCGTCGAAACTGATCGACGAATGCAGCAAGGCACGGCTGTCGGCGCTGACGCGATAGGCGCGGCGGGCATAATTCAGGTAATTGACCAGCCCGCGCTGCTCGATCATCACGCCCTTGGGCAAGCCGGTGGAGCCCGAGGTATAGATGACATAAGCCAGATCGCCGGGCGATGGTAGCGCGCCAACCTTAGCAATCCCTTGTGGGCTGGGCTGATCGACCTGCAGGCAGGGCAGCCGGGTATCGGGCAGGCGGGGCAGGCAGGCCGAATGAGTGATCAACACTGCCGCCTGGCTGTCATCGAGCAGATAGGCGATCCGCTCGCTCGGGTAGCTGATGTCGATGGGCAGATAGCCCGCTCCGGCATACCAGCTGGCCAACATGGCGGTCACCAATGCCACTGAGCGGGGCAGGCAGACCGCCACCAATTGGCCACGCTGCACGCCCAACTGGCACAGGGTGGCCGCCATCTGGCAGGCTGCCTGCTGCAGGTCGTGGTAACTGAGTTGCTCACCTGCCGTCTCCAGCGCAATGGCATCCGGTGTGGCGGCCACTTGCTGCTCGAACAGGTGCAATGCGCTGTCCGCTGGCAAGGCAGTATCTGGTGCCACCCAGGTCTGCAGTAGAGACTGCACTTCCGTGGCCGGCATCATCGCCACCTCGCGCAGGGTGCCCTGCTCCGCCTCGACCAGCGAGCACAACAGTTGCTGGAAGTGCCGGAGCAGCTGGGCCGCCATCGACGCACTGTAATACTGCCGGTCATAGTGCAGGTGACCATGCAGCCCATTGCTGGGTGAGATCACCAAGGTCAGTGGGAAGTTGGTCCGCTCACTGACCTCGACGAAACGCAGGCGGGATTCGGCCTCGGCCTGGCTGCCAGGGTAGTTTTCGAACACCAGCAGCGACTCGAACAGCTGGCCTGGGCCAGCCAGGGCCGTTTGCTGCTTGATGTCCGCCAACGACACGCTGGCATGCTGCTCATCTTGCAACTGCCGGTGCTGGATCGCCTGCAGCCAGGTGACCACCAGCTGCCGCTCGTCCACAGCCACACGGGCCGGTACGGTGCCGATGAACAGCCCCACCATGCGCTCCACCCCACGCCATGCCTGCGCACGGCCAGAGACGGTGACGCCGAACAGGCAGTCCTGCTGGCCGGTGTAGCGGCTCAACAACAGCGCCCAGGCGCCCTGCATCAAGGTGCTCAGGGTCAGCCGGTGGTGACGGGCGAATTGGTTGAGTTGCGCTGCCTGGGCACTGGACAACACGAAGTCTGCGCGGCCTTGCCCTGTTTCCGTGGGCTGGTTGAATGCCGCTGGCAAAGGGGTCAGCTCGGTCAACCCGGCCAGCTGCTGTTGCCAATATTGCAAGGCTGCGGGAGCCTGGGCCAGGCTTGCTGCCACATGGTCGCGGAACGGACGCGGCTGCCCTGGCAAGGCTGCCTCGCGCAACAGCAGGCTCAACTCATCCAGCAACAGCTGCACCGACCATCCATCCAATATGGCGTGGTGGTGAGTCAGCACCCACAACTGCCGCTGCCCTGGCAACTGGCAGGTAGCCAACCGATAGAGCGGTGCATGATGTAGATCGAACGGGGTGCCCCGATCGGTCTGTAACCAGGACTGCCATTGCTGTTCGGCATCCGCTGCCTGTTGTAGATCCAGGTGCTGCCAGGCTGGGCTGGCCTCTTGCAGGATCAACTGCAATGGCGCATCGCTGCCATGTAGCCACAGGCGGCTACGCAGCTGGGCATGGCGCTGGGTGAGCTGCTGCCAGGCGGCTTGCAGATCGGCCAGCGGTGTGGGTTCGGTCAGCTCGAACACCAGTTGCTCAATATACAAAGCCGCTTGTGGCTGCTGCAGGCTGTGATAGGCCATGCCCGCCTGCATGGCTGTCAGCGGATAGGCATCGATGACAGCCGGCACCTGTGCCTGCAGCTGATCGAGTGCAGGTTGGTCCAGACCTGCCAGGGGCAGATCGGCGGGCGTCAGCACGGGCTGATCGATAGACTGGCAATGCGCTACCAGTCTCGCCAGTTGTTGACCAAAGCGGGTGATCAGGCCCTGAACCGTGGTGGCGCGATGGCAGCCGTCACTGTATGTCCACGCCACCGACAGCTCGCCATCATGGATGTAGCTGTCCACCTCCAGCAGATAGGCACGCAAATTGTCCGGTGCCTGCCGGCTGCCGGCGTTGACCGTTGCCAGGCCCCGCAATGGCGCTTGGTGAAAGCCCTGTTCCAGACGCCCCAGATGATTGAAGCACACCTCGCCACCACGGCTGACCAGGGGTTCGTCGCTCCCCCAGGCCACCAAGCCAAAGCTGGCGCCTTGGTGCGGGTGGCGTCGGCTGGCTTCTTTGACCTGACACAACCAGTCATGGCAAGACCAATCCGCCCGTGCGGCCACCCACACCGGGAACAGGCTGGTGAACCAGCCCACAGTGCGGCTGACATCAGGCGCATCGGCCCAGGCATCACGGCCATGGCCTTCCAGGTCGATGCGTAATGTTCCTTCGCCCAGCCAGTCCTGCAGCGTCATGGCCAACGCAGCCAGCAACAGATCGGCAGTATTGGCATGATAGGCAGCGGCGGCCTGGGCCAGCACGGCAGTGTCCGCCTCTGGCAGCGACCAGAACAGCTGGCGGCAACTGGCAACCGGTGGGCGACGTGAGGCGTCGATCTGATCCAGAGGCAGGGTCAACGCCTTGGCCGACAGGCATTGCCGCCAATAGCGGCTGGTGTCGGGCCAGCCCGGTTGATCCGGCTGGGCTGCCAAGAAACGTGCCCAGTCCTGAAAGGATGCGGTGCGGGCGGGCAGCTGGAGAGGCCGCCTGTCGCGATGGGCAGCGTAAGCAGTGCAAAGGTCGGTCAGCAGGATCTGCCAGGACACCCCATCGACCACCAGGTGATGGATCACCACCAACAACAGGGCCTGCTGTTCGTCATGCAGATACAGCGCGCTGATCAAGGCACCCCGCCCGATGTCCAACTCGCGTTGGCACTGTGCCAAGGTGGTTTGCAGATAGCCGGACTGGCGGTCGTGCAAGGGCATTTGACAGCGTTGCAGCTTGAACGGGGGCACGTTGACACCGATTTCCGCCTGCCACACGCCGTCCTGCTGCCGATACCGGCTGCGCAGGCACTCGTGGTGCGTCAGTACACCGTCGAATGCCGCCTCCAGCGCGCCCAGATCCACCGTCGGGTCGATCTCGAACACAAAGCTCTGATTGAAATGGTGTGGATTGGCCTGATTATGGGCAAAGAACCAGTGCTGGATCGGTGTCAACGGCAGCGCACCCTGCCCTGCCGGTGTGGCGACCGGGTGCTCGATGACGGGCTCCAGCACGCTGGCCAGCTCGGCAATGGTCTGATAATCGAACACCATGCGTGGCGCCAGTTTCAGCCCCAGCTGACGAGCCTGGAACACGATCTGCAGGCTGAGGATGGAATCCCCGCCCAGCTCGAAGAAGTTGTCATGGATGCCGACCGGCTGGGTTTGCAGCACATTTTCCCAGATACCCACCAGTTGTTGCTCGATCCCGCTGGTTGCAGCTGTCTGCGTCACCGGGCGGGCCACTGGCTCGATTCGGGCCAGGGCATCGCGGTCGATCTTGCCGTTGGTGGTCAAGGGCATGGCGGGCAATGCGATCAGGTCAGAGGGCATCATCCATGCCGGCAATTGCTCGGACAGGTGGCTCCGTAAGGTGCGGGTGTCTGCCATGCCATCGGCCATCACGACATAGGCCACCAGATGGGTGCGGCCCTGGCGGCTCTGGATCAGGGTCGCAGCGGCTTCGACCAGCGGGTGGTTGCTCAGCGCCGCATCGATTTCGCCCAGCTCGATACGGTATCCGCGCAGCTTGACCTGATGATCTTTCCGGCCCAGGTAGAGCAGATTGCCATCCGCTAGATAGCGCACCAAGTCACCGGTCTTATATAGACGAGCCGCCGGATCATCGCTGAAAGGGTGACGGATGAAGCGTGCTTCAGTCAGGTCTGGCCGATTCAGATACCCCTGCGCCAGCCCCGCCCCGCCAATGTACAGCTCCCCCACGGCCCCGATGGGCACTGGCTGCAGCGCCTCGTCCAGCACATACAGGTGAGTGTTGCGGATCGGTCTGCCGATCGGCACCGCACCTTGGCTGGGGCAATCGCCAGCGGCAATGTCAAAGATGCAGCAGCCGACCGTGGCTTCGGTCGGGCCGTATTCATTGATGATGCGCACGGCGGGCCCATGTTCGCGCCAATACCGTAACGCATTGCCATGCAATGCTTCGCCACCGATCACCAACACCTGGGTGTGGTCAGCGGCGTCGGCAGGCAGGGTCTTGCCCAGCAGCTCCAGGTGCGCCGGGGTGATTTTCGCCAATGTCAGCGCGGGCTCCCGTTGCCAGCATCCGCTCAATGCAATCAACTCATCGTCTTCCGGGATCACCCACAGCGTCTTGCCCGTCAGCAGCGGCAGATACAGGCTGGTGATGGTGGCGTCGAAGGCAATCGAGGAGTGCATCGGATTACCCGTGGTGGCAGGCCGGTCATAGCAGGCCTGCGCATGGCTCAGGTAATTGGTCAGCCCACGGTGCGCCATCATCACGCCCTTGGGTTGGCCGGTCGAGCCCGAGGTGTAGATCACATAGGCCAGATCCTGCTGTGAGACAGGCAGATCGAGGTTGTTGTCTGCCTCGTCTGCCAATTGCGTCCATAAGGAATCCAGCGGCCATACCCGGCCATCGAGCGTCGGCAGGCTGTCCAGCAAGCTGTCTTCGGTCAAGACGATTGCCGCCTGGGAGTCGTCGAGCATGTAGGCGACCCGCTGCGATGGGTAGGCTGCATCGATGGGCAGATAGGCCGCCCCTGCTTTCAGGATGGCCAGGATCGCCACCACCAGCTGGTCTGAGCGATGCATGAACAATGCCACCAGCTGGCCCCGCCCGGCTCCATTTGCCCGCAGCCAACGTGCCAAGCGGTTGGCGCGCTGGTTCAATTCGCGATAGCTCAGGCGCTGGTTACCGTATACGCAGGCCACGGCGTCGGGCCGTTGCTTGACTTGGGCTTCGAATGCCTGATGGACACACCAGTCCGGAATCGGGCAGTCGGTCTGGTTCCAGTCGATCAACAACTGCTGGCGCTCATCTGCCGACAGCATTGGTAGGCTGCCGACGGCTGCACCCGGCTGGGCGACCATCGCCTGCAACAGCCGCTCGAAATGGCGGGCAAACCGCGCGATGGTCGTTGCTGCGAACCGCGCTGCCTGGTATTCGAATTTGGCGTTGAAATGATCGGCTTGCTCGTCGATGAACAAGGTCAAGTCGAACTTGGCATCACTGGAGTCCACACCTGTTCGCCGCAGAGCCAAGCTGGCGTGCTCGATCGGTGGGCGGTAGGCGGTGTACGCCAGCATCACCTGGAACACCCCCTCGCCGCCACGTTCACGAGCAGGGTCGATCACATCGACGACCTGCTCGAATGGCACGGCCTGATTCGCCAACGCCGCCTCACAACGTTGCCGGCAGTCTGCCAGCTGATCCAGCACGCTGGCTTGTGGCCGGATCTGCCCGCGCAGTATCACGGTATTCAGGAACAGCCCCACGCTGTGCATCAGCGCTGGCATGGGCCGCACCGACACTGGTACGCCGACGGCGATGTCGGTTTCGCCACTGTAACGGTGCAGCAACAACTGGTAGGCCAGCCACACCACGTTGAACGGTGTGGTGCCCGCCTGCTGCGCCAGTTGCCGTATCCCGGTGGTCAAGTCGGGGGATAAGGCCAGGCAGACCTTGCTGGCCTGATGTGTGAGGGGTGCTTCGTGAGCCACATCGGTCGGCAAGGTCAGCACCGGCGGCAGGCTGGCAAAAGTCTGCTGCCAATACTGCAGCTGGCTGGCCCGCTCCGCCGCGCGCGCCGGGTCACGGTCCCAGCTGGCAAATCGCGGATAGGCTATCGGCTGCGTGGCCCAGTCCACCTCCTGCCCTGCCTGCAGTGTCGTGTAGATATTCAACAGATCTTCATCCAGCACCGCCAGTGAGGCTTCGTCCAGCAACAGGTGGTGTACCGTCCACACCAGGGCGCATTGGGTTGGGCTCGCCGTCAGCACCCGTAACCGATACAGGGGCTGATCCAACAAGGTGAATGGTTGCGCGGCGTCCTGGCTGGCCAACGCGCTGACCGCCTGCTGCCAGTCGGCATCGCTCAAGCCGCCCAGGGTTTCGATCTGATATCGCGCCGGCTCGGCATGGATCTGCTGGTATACCTCACCGGCTTGCAGGGTCAGCCGGGTATTCAACACCGTGTGACGACTGAACAGCCGATCCAGGCTCTTGCACAACATGCCCAGATGCACACCACCCTGCAGATAGGTAATGGTGGTGATGTGATAGGCCGCCTGGCCAGGGTTCAGTTGCTCGATGAACCACATCCGCCGCTGGGCGTGGCTGAGCGGTGCCAAGCCAACGGTGGCCGGCAGCGTATCGTCGGTCGTGCCCACTCGGGCCATGCGCAGCGCCAGGGCGGCAATGGTCTTGGCCTCGAATACATCGCGCACCGACAGGCCCAGCTGGTATTCACTGGCCAGCAAGGCCACCAGCTTGGCCGCCAGCAGCGAATGCCCACCCAGATCGAAGAAGGAAGCATGGCGGCTGACTGCTGTCCGGCGCAACAAACGGCACCACAGTGTGACCAGGGTCTGTTCGGCCTCGCCTTGCGGGGCATCGTCTGTCATCGTGGCGGGCCCTGCCGGCTGATGTGGGCTCGGGAAGGCTTTACGATCGACTTTATTGTTGGGCAAACGCGGAAATGCCTGCATCGGCACAATGACCGACGGGAGCATGAAGCCAGGCAGGCTGGCCTGTGCTTGGGCCATCAAGGCCGCAGGATCGACCTGGTCTGCTGCATTGACCAATACATAGGCGACGATGGCGGCGCCATCCAGATAGTCATGCCGCACCATGGCCACCGCATCGACCACTGCTGGGTGGCTGCGCAGCGCAGCCTCGACCTCGCCCAGCTCGACCCGGAAGCCGCGTAATTTCACTTGCTGATCGATCCGGCCCAGGTAATCGATCTGTCCGTCCGGCAACCAACGGGCCAAGTCCCCGGTCCGATACAGACGGCTTTGGCCGCTTGGGTCGAATGGGTTGACTACGAACCGTTCGGCGGTCAGCTCTGGGCGCTGGTGATAGCCCACCGCCAGCCCGATGCCGCCGATATACAACTCACCTGCCACCCCTACCGGTACCGGCTGGCCTTGCTCGTCCAGCAGATGGATCTGGGTATTGTGCAGCGGGCGACCGATATGAATCCGCTCGGCATCCTGCGCCAGAATGGCATTGGTGGCGCTGACCGTGGCCTCGGTCGGGCCATAGGAATTGACGAAACAACGACCCACGCCCCATTTGCGCAGCAGATCCAGCCCGCAGGCTTCGCCCGCCACGATCAATACCTGCAGATCAGGCAATGGATCGTCTGGCAATGCCGCCAAGGCAGAGGCAGGCAAGGTGACATGACTGACCCGATGGCGCTTCAGCTGTGCCAGCAGGTCGGGTCCGGGCAGCAGGCTCAGCGCGGGGGCCATCACCAGTGCGCTGCCGGCGCACAGGGTCATGACGATTTCCCAGATCGAGGTGTCGAAGCTGAACGAGGCGAACTGCAACACGCGGCTGCCTGGGCCCATCTGCAACAGTTCGATTTCAGCTTCCGCCAGGTTGCACACCCCTTGGTGGCGGATCAGCACCCCCTTGGGGCGGCCTGTCGAACCCGAGGTGTAGATGATATAGGCCAGATCCTGCGGCCCGACCTGAACCGTAGGTGCCGTCCGAGGCTGGCTGGCAATGGCATCAGCTGCACTGTCTACCAGCAGCATCGGCACCTGGGCGTCGGCATAGACATCCTGCAGCGACGACAGTGTCACCATCAGCGCCAGATTGGCGTCTTCCATCATGAACCGACGCCGTGCCAAGGGGTAGTCTGGGTCTATGGGTACATACACCCCGCCCGCCTTCAGGATGGCAAGGAAGCCCACCACCAGCGCCGCAGAACGTGGGATGCTGATGCCAACGGTGACGCCGGGCCTGACCCCCAGCCCTACCAGCTGATGCGCCAATTGATTGGCTTGCTGATCCAGTAGTCGGTAGTTGATCGTCGTGTCGCCATCGATCACGGCGATGGCATCGGGTGTGCGGGCCGCCTGCCGCTCGATCAGGTGATGAATGCCGCAGTCGTCGCTGAACGGCGTGTCAGTATCGTTCCACGCAGCCAACAGTCTGGCTTCGTGGGTAGACAGTAAGGGAAGCCTGGCCAGATCCTGTTCAGGTTGGGCCAGCATGGTGGTGAGATAGTGCTCAAAATTGGCCGCCATGCGCGCAATGGTGTCTGCGTTGAAGCGTTCGCTGGTGTATTCCCACACCGCGTGCAGTTGGCCTGCCTGCTCCCACATCTCCAGCGTCAGGTCATACTTGGCCACCCCGAGATCGAGCTGACCGGGCGCAGACAAGGTGACCGGCCCCAGACGACTGGCCCCCGCCTGGTGGCCTTGGTAGACGAACAGCACCTGAAATAGCGGCGATACCCCATGATGGCGGGGTGGGTTGAGCGCCTCGACCAGCATGTCAAAAGGCAGGGCTTGGTGAGTCAGGCCATCCAGTACAGTCTGTCTGACCTGGGGCAGCAGATCCTGTAGCGTCTGCCCGGGCACCACACGGTGGCGCATCACCAACAGGTTGACAAAGAACCCCACCATGTCCGCCATGGCGGCATGAGGGCGATTGGCCACGGGCGTACCGATCAGAATGTCCTGCTGCTGGGTGTAGCGTTGCAGAAAAGCAGCAAAAGCCGCCATCAGCACCATATATGGCGTCGCCTGGTGGGCTTGCGCCAGTGCATGCACGGGCTGGTGCAGGCTGGCGGGCAGAATGCAGCTCAGCCTCGCACCGCGCTGGCTGTGGATGTGACCGGCTTCACGGTCATAGGGCAACTGGGTGATCGGTAGCGAGCCGGCCAGCTGTTCCAGCCAATATTCGCGCGCTTGCTGTACCGCAGCGCCTGCCAATTGGGTCTGTTGCCAGTGGGCTGCATCCAGCACGGTGGTGGCGGGGGCGGTCGCAGCCTGGGCTTGCCCTTCCAACTGGCGGCCATACAGGGTCTGCAGATCCTGCCAGAGCAGATCGACCGACCAGGCATCTGCCGCGATATGGTGGATGCTCAGACCCAGCCAGTGCTGGGCCGTACCCACGCTGACCACACCCACCCGCCACAGTTGCCCGCTGCCGAGATCAAATGGCTGATGGGCCAATCGATGCAACTGGGCCATGGCGCCTTCTTCATCTTCCGCATCACTGCAATGCAAAGGCGCCACTATGGGTGTCATCAGGCGGGCCGCCACGGCTTCGCCCACCAGGGTAAAGGCGGTACGTAGCGCCGGGTGGCGGGTCTGCAGGGCTTGCAAGGTCTGCCGGAGGGCTGGCACATCCAGTGGGCCCTGCCAATGGGCCACATAGGCCATGTTGTAGACCGTGCTGTCAGGCTGCAGATGTTGGTGCAAGAACAGCCGTTGCTGGTCGAGCGTGGCCAGCCCCACTGATCGGCCCTGGCTCGGCCAATTGGACTCGGCCCCGGCAGGCTGTTCGTTCAGGTAGTGATCCAGCGCGGCCAGGGTCGGCTGCTGGAAAAACGCACCGAATGGCATGGTACGACCACACAGCTGCCCCACCTGGGCCAGCATCCGAATGGCCACCAGCGAGCTGCCACCGAGCGCGAAGAAATCGGCCTCCAACCCTAGCGGCTCAATCTGCAGCAAGGTTTGCCAGATGGCAGCCAATTGCTGTTGTTGGAAGGTTTCAGGTGCTTGGATCGGTGTCGTATCCAACCAAGGTTGGCCGACCAGGGTCAGCGCCTTGCGATCGATTTTGCCATTAGGCAGACGCGGGAAGTTCTCGATATATTGGAAATGCGCAGGAATCGCCGCAGCGGGCAGGTAATGCGCCAAAAACGTCTGCCAAGTCTGCCGGGTCAGTGGCTCGGCTGTCGGCTGCCGCTTCAGATACGCTGCCAGCAGCGTTTGTCCGGCTGGCCCTTTGATGGGCTGGACGATGGCCAGCCGGATGGACTGATGCCGCTCCAGCAGGCTTTCGATCTCGCCAGGCTCGATGCGTTGGCCATCGATCTTGATCTGGAAATCACTGCGACCGATCAGCTCCAGGCTGCCATCGGCCAACTGACGGCCTAAATCGCCGGTGCGATAGAGACGCAGGCCAGCCAAGGCCCCATCGCCCATGAAAAAGCGTGCGTGGTCGTCTGCGGCTGCGTTCAGATAGCCCGCTGACATATATGGGGTCGCTATCAGCACCTCGCCAACCTGATCACCATTGACCGGTTGCCCTGCATCGTCCACCACATGGACGCTAGCAGCGTCGATTGGGAAGCCTACCGGCACCACCGTGCGGTGCCGATCCGCTTCGTTGACACGATGCCAACACTTGGCCAGGGTGGTTTCAGTCGGCCCATATAAATTGATGAGGGTGGCGTGTGGCAGCCCCAAGGCATAGAAGGTATCAACCAGCGAGCCTTTCAGCATTTCGCCGGCCAAAGCGGCCACCCGTAGCGCTTGCAAGGCCTCGGCGGCCTGTTGCTGCTCGATCAGCACCTGAAATAATGACGGGATCAGATGGGTGACGCTGATGCGTTGCTGCTGGAACCAGTCGAGCAACGCCATTGGCGAGTAGACCAGATCCCGGCTGGGGGGCAGGCACAGGGTGGCGCCATGCAGCAGAGGCAACAGCAGATCACGCAGGAAGGGGTCGAACATCTGAGCCGTGAGCAGGCTGACCCGGTCATCTGCTGTCATGTGCAGTGCTTGCCCTTCCCAGCGGATGAACTGCAGCAGGCTGTCGGTACGGCCCAAGACACCTTTTGGGGTGCCGGTCGAGCCAGAAGTGAAGTACAGATAGGCCAGGTCATGCTCCTGCAGCAACAGTTCAGCGTCGGCATCCACTTGCTCATCCGCCTGATCCAGACACCACACAGGCGGGCAGGCGTCGGGTGCGACGATCCGTGACAATCGGCTTTGCTGACTGGCCTCGGTGAGAATCAGCCCCACCGGCAGATCAGCCAGCAATGTCCGCAAGCGCTGGTCTGGCAGGCCAGGGTCGAGCGGCACGAAGATGCGCCCTGCCCCCCAGATGGCCAATGCGCTGGTCACCAGCCCTGGCTGGGTTGGCAGCAAGGTCACAATCATCTTGCCCGCCTGCCAGCGGGTTGCCATCTGTTGCTGCAGGTGTGCGATCCGCTGCTGTAATGCCTGATAAGTGATCGATTGTCCGTTGTATTCCAGCGCGATCCGATTGGCAAAACGAGCTGCAACCTGACTGAATTCAAACAGAATATTCATTCCGTACCTTCACAAGATTGACTTTGTGCCGCCTGAGCCGCCAGCAGCACCCTCCATCCAGGCCCGTCCGACACAGCTTCATGACGCTGGCCATGAAGCGTGTCAGGCGTACCTAAGCCTGCAACGTGAACCGATCCGCATCCTTGAGGAATGGAAACTGGCTGCGCACCTCGTCCAACAGACTGCGCGACAGGGTTTCGGTCTGGATACGGGCTTGATTGCGCTCGTGGAAGAGCACTTCACCCAAGGGATCGATGATCATCGAGTCCCCGCTGTAACGGATCTCGTTGCCATCAGTACCGATACGGTTCACGCCGACCACATAGCTCTGGTTTTCGATGGCACGCGCGGGCAGCAATGCCTGCCAGTGCCGGGCGCGGCGTTCCGGCCAGCTGGCGATGTACAGCGCCAGGTCATAGCGGGCATCGACATTGCGCGACCACACCGGAAAGCGCAGGTCGTAACAGATGAAGGTGGCGATACGCCAACCATTCAGCTCAACGATCAGCGGTGCGTCGCCAGGGGTGTAGTGCTGATGCTCACCCGCGAAGGAAAACAGGTGTTTCTTGTCATAATGCAGCAGGGTGCCGTCTGGCTTGGCCCACAGCAGACGGTTGTAGTAGCGGCCATCTTCCTCGATGGCGACGCTGCCTACCATGTCCACACCCTTGGCACGGGCGGTGGCACATAGCCAGTTCACCGCTTTGCCATCCATGGTTTCAGCGATACTGGTCGGGCGCATGCTGAACCCAGTCGTGAACATCTCCGGCAATACGATGAGCTGGGTGTCATTGACCTCAGCCAGCTCTCGCTCCAGGCGTCTCAGATTGTCTTCAATGGCTTCCCAGGTGATATCGGTTTGCACCAGAGTCAGCTTCAAGTCACGTTGTTGCATGTTGTATATCCCAATTGATCAAAATCACTTCGTTGCGCTCGCCCAACTCTTCCTTGATTTCACGCACCAGAATGCAGGCATCGTCGCGGTGCACGTACCACGCCGTGCTGCGGCTGTGCTGGCCGCAGATGTCGATGGACACGACCTGTGCTGACACGGTCTGGCCACATACCTGTAACGACTCCTCTGGCAAGCGCCGTAACTGCCAGCTGTCGATCTCGAATGTTTCCAGATCCAGCACCCGCCAAGTGGCTTGCCCGTCGCCACGGGCCAGGAAGTCACTGGCGGCATTCTGGCTGGTGGCGTCGAATGTGCTCAGCGCAAAGCGCTCGGTGTAAATGCGCTCTTCTTTGATATGCAGTGTCAGCGCGTCCGTCTCCCGCATGCCGGTCACAGCGGATTGTTCACCATCCTCAGTCGAGATGCCGGCGTAGCGGCACAATCCTTCCGCATCCAGCAGCATTTCCTCTTCCGAATCGAGCACATAGTCCGACCAGAAACTGCTGGCCCGGATGGCCAGCTGATTACGCAGAAACAGTGCCGAGCGGCCACTTTCGACTACCAGCAACTGTTCGGACAACAGCTCGCCCACCGGTTCGTTGTCGGACAGCACCTGATAACGCAATAGATGACGAGCCCCGGCGGGCGTCATGACGGCTTGTTCCATCGTGTCGGCTTGCATGGTGATGGTTTTCCTCAGGCCAGGGCGGGTTCACTCAGGTCGGCGTCGTACAGGCTTTCCATATAACCGCCACCCATGACAATGTCGCGCAGCTCCGCCAGCGGGGTCTGCTGAGCCGGCGGTGGCAGGAACTCCACTCGCACCGCATAGTCGAGATAGCGTTTGAACAAGGCCTGATCAGGCTCCGGGCAGCGAATGTCGGTTTCATGCAGCAGGGCCTGGATCTGAGTGGTGTCATATTTGGCACACTCGCGGCAGTCGCTGCCGTCGTAGAAAATCGACAACAGATCGGTGAATGTCGAGCGATAGGGTTTGCCATTACGGGTGACCCGGCCTTGTTGCAAGGCCTCGAAATAGCGTTGCGTCTCGATCTCCTTCGCGACATAACCGTATGCGCGCAGTCGTGTGACGATCCCGTCGTAGGTCACGATATTCGGGTTGGTGAGATTGAAGGTACGGCGATTGGTGAGATGCAGGTTCATCACCGCATGCAGGGCAGCCTTGGCAACATAATCCACCGGGGTGACATCGAAATCTTCGTCAGAGGGAAAGGTCATACCTGTCTCGACCAGCGCCTTGAGCATTTCGTAATAGATGCCCTTGACCTTGGTCTGCTTGAGCGGGTAGCAACCGGTTTCACTATCGCCCCAGATGTTGCCGGGGCGCACGATCACCCAGTCCAGGCCACGGTCACTGGCCTCCCGAACCAACTTTTCCGCTTCGAATTTGGAGCGCTCATAGTCCATCTCTTCGAAGCCCTGACCTACGTCATGGTCGGTTTCACGCAGCACGAAATCGGGCTCGTACAGCTTGTCACCGACCATGCTGAAGCTGGAGGTGAACATCAAGGGAATCTTGCCGGCCAGGCAGAATTCGATCATGTTCGCCACCCCACCCACATTGACGGGAGCGATCTTGTTGTAAGCTGCCACCAGGCTGACATTGGCTGCACAGTGGAACACGACGTCGATGGTATTCACCAGCTCGTCGTAGCACTCATCACTCAGGCCCAACTTGGGCTGGCTGACATCGCCCAGCAGCGGGATGATGCGCCAGGTTTCCTCTTTCAACCGCCGTTCCTCGTCGTAGCAGAACAGCACTTCCTCGATGCGGCTCATCGCCGCTTCGTGGCTTTCCGCGCGCACCACGCAGTACACATAGGCTTCCGTGGTGCGGAGAATCTCTTGCAACAACCGGCCACCCATCACGCCAGTGGCACCGGTCAATACGATATTGCTGACAGTCGTCTTGGCCCGATAATTCATGCCGAGCACCTCCCAAACGAAATGCATTCATCAATACGGGGCGGCACAGGCGCAACACCCCATCGGTTACTGCCTCAACAACACCTGCCAGGCCCATGGGCCACAGGCTGGGGTGGTGACCAGTCCTGGCCACCACCCTGAACTGCTTTGCTGCTACAACGCGCCGATGCGCATTCCCCCATCGATCGGAATGACTGTTCCGTTCAAATAGTTGGTTTTGCAGGTGGCCAGAAAGGTCACCACCTCGGCCACATCCTCCGGCGTACCCCAGCGTCCGACCGGCACGATCGATTTGACGATCTTCGCCTCATCCACCGCAGCAGCCGACACAGCTTCGTTTTCCACAAAGCGGTTGAGCATATTGGTCTTGCAGATGCCCGGCGCAATGGCGGTCACGCTGATGTTCATCGGCCCCAGCTCACGCGCCCAGGATTCCGACGCTTTGATCAGGCCAGCCTTGGAGGCGGCATAGGCTGCGCCACCAGCCGCCCCCCAGATACCGGCTACCGAGGCGATATTGATGATGCGCCCATATTTCAGACGCGCCATCTGGCGGGAAAACACTGAGGTGCAGTTGAAGGCGCCAGTCAGGTTGACATCGATCACCTGCTTGGACATCGACACGCTCTTCTCCGACGTGCAGAAGCCGCGCCCGATGATGCCGGCGTTGTTCACCAACACTGTCGTATTGGTGCCCATGCGCGCCATGATCTGGCGGGCGCCCTCCTCGACCTGGGCTGGGTCGGTGATATCCATCGCAAAGGTCTTCAAATGCTCCGGATAACCCAGCTGTTGGCCCAATCGTTCCAGTGCCGCGTGATCGAGGTCGGTCGCCGCCACCGCATAGCCGACATCCAGTAAGGACTGGCTGATGGCGGCGCCGAAACTGCCTGCGGCACCGGTGACGATGGCGATCTGCCGATTCACGCTGCTTCTCCTTCCTTGAAAGTGATGTCGATCACCTTCTTGGCGTTGGCGAGTGCGTCAAAGATCCGCTCTTCGAAGAAGCGCACATCATCTTGATTCATCAGCAGATTCGAGTAGATGCGTGACAAAGGCGAGAACTGGATGCCATAACGCTTGGAGATTTCACGGATGATGATGTCGCAGAACTTGACCTTGTCGCTGTAGCCTTCAGAGCGATCCACCGCCGTATCCTGCGAGTGGTAGACCAGTGCGGTCGGCATACCCTGCACCACCATTGGCAGGTCGTTGGCATGTGCAGCCCGCACGAAGGCATCGGAGATCTGTGCGGTGAAACCAGCCATGCGCTCGTAGCAGCCAGGGTCTTGCTCGACCAGATCGAATGTCGCCTTGATTGCGGCCAGGCCCAGCGGGTAGCCGTTGAAGGTACCAGCGTGGATCACCTTGCCACGGGTGTACATATCCATGATGTCGCGACGACCGGCAATCGCTGAGATCGGCATCGAGCCGCCGCCCAGTGCCTTGCCGAAGGTGGCCAGGTGGGGTGTCACGCCCAGGATGCCCTGTGCGCCGGACAAGCCCAGACGGACACCCGTGATGATCTCGTCAAAGATCAATACCACGTTGTACTTCTCGCAGATCTCCTTCGCCCGCTCCAGATAGCCTTCGCGCGGCAGGATGCCCCCGCCGTTGATGCAGATCGGCTCCATCAATACAGCGGCGATTTCGCTGTGATAACGCTCGATGGTGGCTTCGAGGATCTGGATGTCGTTCCAGGGCAATACGAATGACTGCGATTCCATGACGCCGTCGGCACGGCCCAGCGTGTCCAGCAGGTCACCCTTGAATTGCTCGGGTACCGGGTAGCTCAGATCCTTCTTCTTGCGCCAACCCATGATGTTGTCGGCATTGCCGTGGTAATGGCCATGGAAGCGGATGAAGCGATTCTTGCCGGTAAAGCCACGCGCCAGGCGCAGCGCGTTTTGCACGGCCTCGGTGCCGCTCAGGCAGAAACGGACCATCTCGGCGCAGGGGACATGCTTGATCATCTGGCTGCAGACTTCGACCTCCAGATCGCAGGTGTCCACCGAGGTCACCTTCTGCATGTATTTGATCAGCGATTCGTTGTACGCCTCGTTATGGTGGCCGACGAACAGGGCGCCGAATTTGCAGAACAGATCCAGGTGCTCGTTGCCATCCAGATCCCACACCCGGGAATTGCGGCCACGGTTGAATGGGATGACCAGGGGGCGCTCCGGATCACCGAAGTTGTAGTGGGTGCCACCTGGCAGCAGCTCCCAGCACTGCTTGTAGAAATCTTTGGATTTGGTCAACGACAGTTTGGTTTCAGCTTCCATATGCTTACGATCCTCTTCCTTACGGATGGTTGGGGGGGGAGACGACAGGGCCGTGTCAGTCTGATCGGCCTCGTCCGGCTCATTCAGCCGGGCAGCGCCCGGCTGGTAGCGGCGTAGCGGCTCTGGGACGACCACGCCGAGTTGCTGCAAGGCGTTCACACGGCCCAGATAGGCCGCACCCGCCATCAATTCCACCGCCATATCAGCCACATGGCGATTTTCCACTGCCTCCAGGGCGCTGCCCTTCAGCCACTCATTGGCGGCGCCCATGGCGGCACCGCACCAGATCTGGAAATCCACTGCGCGATCGGCCTGCCCGCTGATCGCCCAGCGTGACGATTGGCCGAGATACCACTGAAATACCAATGCCATCTTTTTCTTGGGATTGGCGTTGGCCGCCACGATCACCGCCTCGTTGCCACGGGACTTGAAAAATGCTTCGGTATCGGCCCAGACCTGCGCCAATGGTTGTTTGAAAAGGGTCTGTTCCAGATTGGCCACTTCGGCGGCAGGGATCTCCTCCAGCGATTCATACTGCTTGTAAAGGTTATGCAGCTTGGTCGCACGTATGGCATACATGCTGCCGCCCTTGAGCACCTGCACCTTGGCGCCCAGCTCGAACATGTCAGCGGAAGGCCCCATTGCTACATCGCTGGTCTTGGCCTTACCCAGCAAGATCTTGACCGCCGCCGAGGTGCCGGCCTCGACGCAAGCCTGGTTGATCGAGCCGGTGACGACATAGGCTGCACCCATTGCAAAGGCACCCAACACCGCATGGGGCGTGCCCAAGCCACCTGCCGCCCCGACCCGCACGGTGAAGGGGTACTGATGCTTGGCCACCAGCTCATCCCGCTGCTCGACGATGGAGCGGAAGATGCAGCTCAGGACACCGTTGTCGGTATGGCCGCCCGAATCTCCCTCGACGGTGATGTCATCCGCCATTGGCACCCGTGAAGCCAACCACGCTTGTTGCTCGGTGATCAGGCCTTCCGCCAGCAGCTTGCGCACTACCTTCTCTGGGGCGGGGCTCAGGAAGTGCTGTGCCACCTCGCGGCGTGAGACTTTGGCAATCACGCGATTGCGCCGGATCACCGTGTTGCCGACGCCCTGCTCCAGACCTTTGATGCGGTAATACACAATCGCTGCCGACAGATTGACGTAAGCGGAGGCCTCGACCACTTTCACGTCCTGCTCGATGAACAGCTTGACGCAGGCCATCTCCCAATCGGGCTGGCTGGGGTTGTGCAACAGGTTGATGGCATAAGGGCCGTTGGGCAGCGCTTCTTTGATACGGCGGATGGCGGTGCGGATGCGATCCAGCGTCAACCCACCCGCACCGAACGCGCTCAGAATGCGCCTGGCGCCCAGGGCGACCACCATCTCCTCTGAGTTGATGCCGCCCGCCATGGCCCCGGCGTAATAGGCAAAACGCACGCCATAGTCATGCAGGAAGCTCGGGTCACCCAGATGCTCCGGCGTGATGCCAGGGACAATGCCCAGACATCCCACTTGGCCTTGCGGTGCCAGGCCGCCGCCCGATTCCAGCACCGCCCCTTGCTGATGTTGCAGCACGTAGAGAGGCTTGGACAGCTCCAACAGGCGTTGCTGGGCCTGCTGCAAGGTCTGCTGCAATTTACCCGCCTGGCCTTGCCATTGATAAGGCGCCGGCGCAAAACGTGGCGCGACGCTCAGTGTGTCGTTGTTCACTTGGCTACCTCGATCACAGGTTGCACCGCCTTGACTGGCGGTTGTTGTGGAATGCCTGGGCGGCGGAAACCCGCGCCCAGGTTGTCGCAGATGCCGATCACATTGCCGCGGTAGATGATCTCGGCCACAAAGACCAGGGCGATCTGCTGCAGGGTGTGGCCATCCGGCTCGTAAGTACGGTCGATCGACTTGCAGGTCAGCCGGTAACGCAGGGTTTCCGCCTGGCATTTCACCTCGCCTCGGAACTTGGCGCTGTAGTGGTGATCGATCAGGGTATGCGGGGTTAGATCGAGCTGGTTGTAGAGCCCCAGATAGCACAGGAAGAATTTCAGTGTCTGTTCGCAGCCTTCCACGACCAAGGTACCGGGCATCACCGGATCATTCTTGAAATGCGCCTTGAACGCCCAATGATCCGGGTCGATATCGCACTCCCCGACCACTTCGCCCAGCCCGAATGCCCCGCCATCGGTATTGATCGAGGCAATACGATGCAGCATGCGAGCTGCGGGTGCGTACAGATGGCCAACCCGCGCCGTCTGGTAGGCCGGGCCGAAGCAAGCAACGGTATCGCCCGCCTGTAAGGCATCGATGTCCGCCGTGCTGAATGCGGTCTTATCGCAGGTCAGCAACGGCTTGAATGGCTCCGCTGACTGGGTGGCCTTCAGATAAGGTGTCGGATCGACCCCCTTCGATTTCTCGATATCCTTGGGCAGGAAGAAGCCGGAATTGGCTTCCAGCTTGAAGCACAGCCGATCACCGACATAACACAGGTACTCGTAGGCGATCAGCACGTTCTTGCCGACCTTCAGGAAGGACTTGATATTGACCCGCCCGCGCAGCACTTCGCCTGCCTTGGGCATGTCGCTGTAGAGCGTGGTCTGGCTATCCACGGCCCGATACCGCAATTGCCCTTTGAACAGCTGATCACAACCGATGTAGGTGAAGGCCACGATCATGGCATGCGAGGATTCCAGGGACACAAACGCGCCCACCAACCCGTCGATGGAGAACCAGGCATCGTGTGGCAGATCACACTCCCACTCGATGAAGCAGGGCTCCAGCTTGCCTTTTTCCGCTGACATCGCCGTGATGCGTGACACAAACATATAGGGTGGCGATGGCATCCGGGTGCGGATCGGGTAGGTATCGGCTTCGGCGTAGTCCGGCCCCAGCACTTTGGCGACTGAGCCATCAGTCAGCTCGATCAACTGCGCCAGATCGAACAGCACTGGTTTCGATGGTGCGGCGGGTGCGGTCGATGTGGCTGCAGCGGGCTTGACCGGTTGGACTGTCGGCGCGAGCTGGCCACCCAATAAGGCATTCAACCGCCGATAGAATTGCTGTTCCGCACGGAGGAACTGCATCTGCGAGCGGGCCGTTCTGACCGATTCGCGCCATAGCGCATCACCGTCATACTGCGCAGCAGGCATGGTGGGCTTGGCTGGCAGAGTGGGCGTAACGGCATCCGGCAGCTTCGTGCCGAATATCGCACAATGCTCAGCAGTCAGGATCATGTCGGGAATGGTCTGCTCACGCCCGGTGTAGACCCGGCTCATCAAGCTGCCTACGCGCTGTTGATACGGGGCGGGCACCTTGGCTTGCTGACGGTTGGTCTCGCTCGGTTCCTGCAGGATCAGGTGTGCGTAGGCATGATCGAGGCCCATGCTGTTTACTGCAGCCCGCCGTACTCCTGTCGGTGCATCCCATGCGGCCTGCGCCGCCAAGGTGTTGAGCCCCGGCAGGGCTTGGCCCGTGGCAAGCATCGACCACCGGGCGGCGGGGGGCAGATAGCGGTGATACAGGCTCAATGCCGTCTTGATGATACCCAGCATGCCCTGCGCCAAAGACAAGTAGCCATAGTTGCCGCTCACCGAGCCCACCACTGCGGCTTGTGACCGTGTGCCAGTCTGGTAGACCTGCGACAGCCCAGCCAGCTCGGCTTCGGCCAATTGGTGCTGGCCGCCGCTGCATAGCTCAAGCAGATCGATCTGATCTGGTGTGCAGCGGGCTTGCTGCAAGGCACGGGCCGCGATCTGGGCCACTTGGTCTGCGCGTGGCGTGAACGCCACATCGCCTTCCACAGCATGGCCAATCGCCAAGCCTGTCAAGGTGGCATAGATGCGGTCTTGCTTGGCCTGCGCCTCGTCCTCACGCTTGAGTACCACCATGCCCACACCTTCACCGATAGGCAGACCCGGCTGGCGTAAACTCGACCACAGCACATTTTCAAGACTGCCGCCAAAGCTACCGCCCGCGACGATCACCGCCTCGACCAATTGCTCAGACAACATGAACTGAGCCAGCTCGATCGCCTTGAATGGCGCATTCTCATGCGAGCCCAAGGCAAACGCTGGGCCATCCAGCTTGAGGTGTGCCGCAATACGGCTCGCCACCACATTGCCGATGCCCCCGGTGATGCCCTCTGGGTACGGCGTGGGGAACAACGCATCTTTGGCGATGGTCTCCAAAGCCAGCTGCTGCGCCTCGGTGAGCTGGATACCCTGCCTGCCCAGGCTTTGGCGGATCTGCCAGCTGATTTCATTGCGGGCCTGATAACGGGCGCAATTGAGATCCACGTCGCCCGCCACGATCACGGCGATGTTACGTTTCTCACCATCCAGCTGATAACCCGCGTCGTAGAAGGCACGCTCGGCCACCGGCATCAGGAACAGGTGAGACAGCAAATGGGTGCCGATCACCTTGGGTGGTAGTTTGTAGTGTTTGCAATCGAAATCGAGCGATTCGATGTAGGCACCAACCGGCGCGCCATCGAACCCACGCGGCGCGAGCAGGTCTGTGCGCCCTTCCAGCCCCAGCCAGCGGGTGCGGGGCAAGGGTGAGAAGTGGTCACGCCCCTGCCGCAGGGTGTCATCGAATGCCGCCAGCGTATCGGTGCCCGCCAATGACAAGCCCATGCCAATGATCGACACCGGCACGGTCTTCAGCGTGGTGATATCGGTTTGCACCATCTGTGGGTGGTATTCGCTCAATACCATGTGCCCGTTCACACCACCAAAGCCAAAAGCATTGATGCCTGCACGCTTGGGCCCACCATGGCTTGGCCAATCGCAGGTCTGGGTGACGACATGCTGCAACCCGAGCGTGCCCTTGGGCGTGGCCACCATGTCCTTGACCCCGATGGTGGGCGGAATGGTGCCGTACTTCATGGCCAACAGCACTTTGAGAATGCTGGCCATGCCCGAGGCCGTGAGCATATGGCCGATATTGCCTTTATTGGCGCCGATCAGCGGAATGTGGCCCCGCTCACCGAAGAATGCCTCCACCGAGCCCAGCTCGACCTGATCGCCCACCGGGGTACCGGTCGCATGGCATTCCAGATAATCGATCTCACCATTGACCTGCTGGTAGGCACGCTGCAGGGCAAGCATCTGGCCGTTGAAATCGGGCACCAGAATGTGTTTGGCCCCGCCGTCATTGGATAGGCCGACCGACTCGATGACCCCATAGATGGTGTCGCGGTCACGGACTGCATCTGACAGGCGTTTCAACACAATCATGCCCGCGCCCTCACCTGCCTTCAGACCTTGTGAATGTCGGTCGAACGGCACCGATTCGCCATCGGTCGGGAAGGCCTGCAGGACATTGAAACCATGGTCGATATAGACGTGATCGGCGTGGCACACCGAACCCGCCACCATCATGTCAGCCTGCCCGCTCTGCAGGTAATAACTGGCAACACGGACGGCATACAGTGCTGAAGAACATGCGGCATCCAGCGTATAACAAGGGCCGGTCAACCCCAGTGCCTGAGCGGCAATGGTGGCATTGTGGCTGCCCGTCATCAGGTTGATTTCAGACAGGCCGGCTGCTGACCAGGGTGCTTGCAGATGAAAATCCGGTCGCCCCAGCAGCGTTTGTAGATAGGGGTCGAGCATGCGATGGTAGAAGTCGGCAAACAGCCGCTTCACCGAGTGCGTGGGCATCCCGATATTGCCGATCACCAGCCCACAGCGCTGGCGGATCGATTCGTCGGCCTGACCATGGCCCGCATCCTTCAGGGCTTGGTCTGCCGCGTAGAGTGTCCATTGATACAGCGGATCCAGCGCATCCAGTTGGGCCTTGGGCAGTCGATACCCAGCCGATTGAAACTGAAAGCCACGGACATGGCCGTTCTTGTTGTAGTGGATCTTGTCGGTGGTACCCGGTGTCGGGTCGAAGTACACCGTCGGGTCCACGCCCAATTCCGTATTGGAAAGTGGCGTGGTGCAGTCGCGTCGATCCAGCAGGTTTTGCCAGTACTGCGCGGGTGTCTCGGCGCCGGGAAACAGGCAACCCAGGCCGACAATGGCAATGTGTTCCATCATGCGTCCATGCCTAAAAATCGTGCTATTCAAAGATTGCCGGGCGCACGCTGCCCTGCCGGGCCTTCCCGGGACTCAGCCAGGGAAGGCGGCATCGGCACGGGCACCGGCGCCCGTCAATGACTACCAGGGTGGATCGATCAGCTGATCGTGGAATCCTCCGGGTCGCACAGCAGCTGCCGTAACTTCTTCGAGACGGTAAATGTCAGCCCGGACAGCTTGCTGAATACCCGACCGGCTTCGTCATGCACCACGATGTCGGTCACCAGCCCGGCCTGTGTCTGCGACAATACAGACAAGGACAGGTAGAACGGCTGACCTGCTGCTGGCGTTGCAAACTGCTCCCACTGCGTGATTTGCGACGGCAGGCCCGCCTTGTCTGTCTGCAATAACAGCCAGGCCATCGGCGGTTGCACACACACGTCACCCAGATAGGGGTTGAAGCTGCAGATCGGGAATTGGCCCTGCTGTGTGGCCGTGACCTCAGGCAATTGCGCCGCCAGGGTCAGGTGTGCGGCATCCACGTTCAAAATGCGCTGCACCCCACGGAAGATCGGGCCGCTGAACAGCAACGCCCCCTGCCGCATATCACCATAAAGCGTCTGCACCTCGACCTGCCCAGCCAGATTGGCTCCGGTGAACACTGGCTGGGCCACTTTTTCATGGCTCATGACCAATGTACCTTGGTAGCGCTGCAGCACGCCTGTCGGCTGGTCGCTGACGATCCGGATGGACAAGGTATGCCGATCATTGCCTTTTTCCGGGCCAGCCAGCGGGCGGATCTCTGCCCGTAATTGCCCTTGCTCCGCCTCATCGAACACCACGCCCTTCAGGACCCGGAAATCGACCAGCTTTTCGAAGTGATAGCCTGGCAACACGTCTTCACCCAGCTGCACCATCCAGCCGATCGCCAGCGTGGCCGGCAGCACGGCGTGGCCATCAACCACATGATCATTCAGGAAGGGGTTGTCCTCAGCCTTGATGATCCGATTGATTTCAGTCAGCTCTGGCAGCTGTTTGATCTTTGGGCTGACTTTATAACTGCCCCCGCCGATCAGCAGCTGTGGCACCGCTGCGTGGCGGAACTCGTTGACGAAATGCCCAACGCCGATGTCAGTTGGAATGATGGCCAGATTGCGTTCTGCATAGGCTTTCTTCAGCACATCATTGACCATGCCGGTATCCCACGGGCCCCAATTGATGGCTCGCACATAGGCTTTCGGGTATTGGGTCTGGAACAGCCAAGCAAACTTGCTCAGCACCTCGTTGGCCATCGCATAGTCGGTCTGCCCCGCGTTGCCGAAGAAGCCAGACACCGACGAAAACACCACCACATGCTTGAGTTTGTCCACCTTGATGGCCGCCAGCAGGGTTTCGAGCCCTTTGACCTTGGTCAGGAACACACTGTCGAAGTCTGCTGCAGTCTTTTTCTCGATCCGCTTGTCGGCCAGATTGCCTGCGCCATGGATCAGCCCGGTCACCGGCCCCAGCTCGCGCTGCACATCGGCCATGGCACGCGCCACATCCTTACCATCAGCGATGTCGCAGGCGATATAACGCGCCTGGCCGCCTGCGGCTTCGATCCTGGTCAGGGTCTGTCTCACCTCAGCCAGTTGCAGCACATCCTTCAACATCCGATCCACCTTCACCGGTGTCGGCTGCTCGCCTTGCTGCTGCAGGTGCTTGATGGCACTGGCTTTGAGTGCGTTGACTTCGCTGATGCCTTCTGCCCAGGCAGGCACTGCGCCATCGATGCGGGTGCGACCCAACAGTGCGAAGCGTGCAGGGTATCGCTTGGCCAGCGCGATGACACACTCCGCCGTGATGCCACGGGCACCACCGGTCACCACAAATACCGATTTATCGTCGATATCGGTCAGTGCGGCCTCGGCATCGATCGACACCGCCTCGAAACCTAATCCGATACGCTCACCCTTGGCTCCACGTCCGATTTCAGCCACATCGGTGCAGGCATCGCTGAGCTCCTCGACAATCATCGATGCTGCCAATGCCTTGTTGGCTTTCGGGTCGAGATCAACCGTGCGGCAGAATGTCTGCTCCCATTCGATATTCAATGACTTGCTCAGACCGGTCACACCAGCGGTTACCAGTGGATAATTCCCACGGCCAGCCGTGCCCAATTCACCATCCACCTGGCTAATGAGGAAGAAGAAAGAACGCCCGATGGTTTGCTCGCTGAATCGTGGCTGCATGGCCTTGGCCAAGTTGAACGCAAACCGCGCCTGATCATAATCGGCAGCCTGAAACGCCGACAGCACCGACTTGCTCACTTGCCCAGCCGCCTGCAGGTGGATCACCCCACCGATGACACCTTCTGTCTCGGTGATCCGGCTCAGCACGGTCTGCAGACTACCTTCGTCGGCTTGTTCCAGGGCATAGTCCACCACGCCCTGAATACCCTTGCGATTGCCCTTGGACGGTTGCCAGGCCAAGGCCAGCCGCACCACTTTCTGTTCTCTGGCGAGCAATTGCTGTGCAAGCTCATCACTCAGGCCCTTTCCATCATCCGTTATCAACCATACCTGCCCTGCAGGCAGGGCCAGGTCACGTTGATCCGGTTTCGGCAAGAGCCGTTTGACCGGCTGGAAGCGTTGTACGGGTTGGGAAACAGTATCGGCATCACTTGCAATCAAGCGCCGAGCCGGGGCAGATGCGTCTTCCCGTGGCTCAGCTAGGGATTTTTTTGCGGCAGATTCCTTATCCCCTGCTTGATCAGCCAGCTTGCGGGTGGTCGTCACCACGCCCAGATTACGGATCGGCGGTGCCGCTTCGATCGGTGTCTCGACGATGGCGGGTAATTCAGCTGCTGCAGCCGGCGTGTTGACCACAGGCGCGGCTTCGGCTGTCTCAACAGTGGCAGCGGCTTCGCTGGATGCGCCTTGGCCTTTGATTTCCGCCAACAGCTCGTCGATGGTGTCCTTGAAGAACACAGCCATTTTGCGGATATTGCTGAATGCATCGATATCGAAGGTTTCCGACTCTTTGGTGCTCTCTGCGTCCTGGAAGTACGGCACATCAGTTGCCAGAATGTCGAACATCGCGCCGAAGATCTCCAGACGCTTGATCGAGTCAATGCCCAGATCAGCTTCCAGATCCATTTCCGCCGTGATCATATCCGCTGGGTAGCCGGTGCGATCACTAACGATTTCGATCAGTTGGCTGATCAGCTCATCTACCGTGATGGCTTCAAAGCGCTTCACCAGCGCCTCGTCTTCCGGGCTGAGCTTGGTGGCCGCAGGAGCGGGCGTAGCGACCGCTACCGGAGCAGCCATGGCCGGCGCTGGTGTCGCAGGCTGCAGTGCTGGCACAACTGGCTTGGGTGCTTGAACAGGTGCGGTCGCCACTGCCGGCTGCATGGCCGGCGCGCTGACGGGTGCCACCACTGGCGCCACCGCCGGGCTGGCTGGCAGGCTGATTGGTGCGCGCTGGCTGGTGGCTACACCGATACGGTTCTGGCGAGCCGCATCGCCCCCCAGCATCGCGTGCTGATTGTCAAAATAGTGCTCGTGGTTGACATGGTAGAGTTCCTGATTCTTGTCCAGCAGCTGGAAGCTCTGGCTCAGACTGGATACAACTTCTGTCAGCTGTGGGCTGCCCTGGAATTTCTCCAGCAACGCACACTGCTTGCCCAGCAATGAATTCAGCAGCTGGATGTATTCGCGCTGATTGATCTGGAACTGTTGATGAACCTGACTTAATACATTTTGAGCCTGGATTTGTGCACCCAGTACGCTCAGCATTTCATTTTCCTGATTACCGCTTTGCATCATGCCTTCTCCATTCAAGGCAGGAACGGCGCGCAGCCAATTCATGCCGGTATCGTCTTCAACCAGGGTTCCAACTAACAATTCGGGTTCCAGCCTTGGGGCTGGCCAATCCACAGGTTCGGCTTCCAGTACCGGAGCAGTCGATGCTGGCGCTGGCGCCGGTGCCAGCGCAGGTGCGCTGGCAGGCAGCCGGGACTGGATGAATGCCTCGACCACCTGTGAATCCTTACGCAACGCCCGCTCGCGCCGCTGACGGGATTTGTCGGACAGGAAAAAACCACCTGTCATGGTATAGGTGCGGGTCTGCTTGGCCACGGGCGGCAGCGGGATTGGCTCGGCCTGCGGGTCGAGATCCTGCAATGCCACCCCCTCTACCAGCAGCTTGGCCAGCGCTCGCTTGAATTGCAGAGAGGCATCACCATTGGCGGCTGGATTCACCGACACAACGCTGTGCGGTTTGCCTTTCAGAATGTCGCCAACCAGCTTGCCCAAAATGCCTTTCGGTCCGATCTCAACAAACAGGTCGCCACCTGCGGCATGAATCTGCTCGATGGTCTGGGTGAAACGCACCGGGCTGATCAATTGCTTCACCAGTGCCTGCTTGATCGCAGCGGGGTTGGAATCGTGTGTTTCGGCAGTGGCCGTCGAATACACCTTGCCCTGCGGCGTCTGGAAGGCGATATCCGCCAGATCGGCCTGGAACGGTACGCAAGCATGTTCGACAAACGGTGTGTGGAAGGCTGCCGCCACTGGTAACATCTGTGCCCGGATCTTGCGCTCATTCAAGAACGCCAAGGCCTGTTGAACGACTGCCGATGCACCACCCAGCACCAATTGTTCGGGTGAGTTGAAATTGGCCACGATCAATGCCGGAAACTGCTGTAACAAGGTTTCAGCCTGTTCCTCACTCATTGCTGCCGCCAGCATCGCGCCCATGTCGCCTTCAGACGATGCCTCGACTGCCGCCCCTCGTGCCAACGACACCCGCACGAAATCCTGGTCGGTCAGCGCCCCGGCAGCCCACAATGCAGCCACCTCACCATAGCTGTGCCCGGCAAAGAAATCTGGCTGTAACCCCATGCCCTGCAACAGTTTGAAATACCCGGCGCTGATGGCTCCGATTGCAGGCTGTGCGCGGCTGGTCCGGGTGATCTGCTGCATCTGCTCGTTTTGTGTGGCCTCACTGAATGCCGGCGGTGGAAACATCACCCCCGACAAGGGAGACAGGCCTTGGCCGTGTGCGACTTGATCCAGCATCTCGATGGTCTGGCGCACAATCGGATAGTCATTGACGACTTCTCGCGCCATGCTGACATATTGCGCTCCCTGCCCTGGGAACAGCGCCACCACCCGCCCCATACTTGCCTTGGCAAAAGGCTTGTAGTAGATACCCAGCGGGTGTTCCCAGTCCTGGTCGGGCTTGTTGCTCAACTGCTTCAAGGCTTCGCCCAACAGCTGGATGGCCTGCGCCAATCCTTCTGCTGCAAATGCCAGGCGTGCGGCACTGGTGGGGACTGCTTGTCCGGTGGAGGACAGCTGATGCTGCCGGAATGCGGTCAAGCCTTCCTTGCCTTGCCATGCAGTCAGCATGGCTTGCCCTTGCACCAACAAAGCGTCGGGTGAGTCTGCCTGCAGGAGCACCACCTCTGGCCGACGATTCAGGCGATAGGTCGCCCGCTGCTCTGGTTGATATTCCTCGAGGATGGCGTGGTAGTTGGTGCCACCGAACCCAAACGCACTCAGCGCGGCACGACGTGGCGCTTGGCTGACCGGGCGGAACCAGGGTTTGCTGTCGGTGTTGACATAGAAAGGGCTGCCTTCCAACGCCAGCTCTTTGCTGGGTTGCTTGACATTGATGGTCGGCGGCAACACCTTGTGATATAGCCCCAAGGCCACTTTCATCATGGAGGCAGCACCTGCCGCGCAACGAGTATGGCCGATCTGCGATTTCACGCTGCCGATGGCGATCGAGCCTTCTGGAATCTGGCAGGCCTCGAATACGGCCCGAAGGCTACGGATCTCGGTATGGTCGCCCGATTGGGTGCCTGTGCCATGGGCCTCGACCAGCTGGATATCGGCAGGTGAGACACCCGCACGCTCATAGGCACGATGCATGGCCTTGACCTGGCCTTCGTGACGGGGGGCGAAAATGCTTTTGGCGCGTCCGTCGCTGGATGCCTGCAAGGATTTGATCACGGCGTAGATCCGATCCCCATCCCGCTCGGCATCAGCCAACCGCTTCAACACCAAAAAGCCCACCCCATCACCCAGCATCATGCCGTCGGATTCAGCATCGAAAGGCCGGGAGATGTTGCTCTTCGACAGGGCCGGGGTCTTACTGAAACAGAGGAAGGAAAAGACTGAGTTTTCCAGGTTGACCCCACCAGTGAGCACCACATCACAGCTGTGGTCTGCCAGCTCGCCCATGGCAGACTTGATGGCGGCCAGGCTGCTGGCGCAGGCAGCGTCAACCATATAGGAGGTACCGCCCAGATCGAAGTAGCTGGCGATCCGGCCACATGCCACGTTCCCCAGAAAGCCTGGAAAACTGTCTTCATTCCATTCCAGATACAGATCATTGGCGCGTGAGATGATCTCATCGGCCACCGGCTCCGACAGGCCGGTGTTGACCAGCACTTTTTTCAGATAAGGGGATTGCTGACGAGAGCCTAACGAAAACGAGGTATTACCGTTTCCAGCACCGCCAAGAATCACACCAATCCGATCCTTGTCTGTCGGTATCGGATTGTCACCGATCAATCGTGCGTCCTGCATGGCCTGCTTGGCCACATACAACGCAAAGATCTGGGCGGTACTGACCGATTCCAGCATCAGGGGCGGCAGCTTGAATTCCACCGGATCGAACTCGATCGGCGGCACAAAACCAGCTTTATGGCCATAGGTCTTGTCCGGTGCGGTCGGGTCTGGATCATAGAAATCCGCCTTGCGCCAATATTCATCACCATTCATCTGATCGACATCGATGATCGAGTCTTTCCGATTGACGATGTTCGTCCAGAAATCATATAACGTCGCCGCATCAGGAAAGTGGCTTGCCATGCCCACAATCGCGATGTCCGACGGACGCCCTGCATTGTTCAACTGCGCCTTGTCCATAGGCTCCTCACCTTGATTACAGCCAGATCGTTTTCACATCATTTACAACAGTCAAATTCCCTCTTCGGGAGCCAGCAATCGGCCTGAGCCGAACCACTACAACCATTCAAATGCGTTACTACTACCTGGCATGGCGGAGCCTCTGGTCTGACAGAGTCGGCCATGCTTGGAATTTCAACGGGAGGGTGGCAGCCCTAGGTGCCATCCAGCCGGTACGCTCCAAACTTGCCTGATCGGGTGGGCGGTGTCATCGCTCCCGAGGCATCTCCTGCTTACCTGCCGCCACATCCTGGCTTGGAGGAAAAGGCGGTATCAGACAAGGGGCTCAAGCGCATCGGCATGGCCAATGCCGCGCCACGCGCGACACCCAGCAAGGCCCCACCGACTGCCGCAGCGGCACCCAGGCAGATTTCCAAGCTCAACACCAGCCAGAATGGCAAGTGTTCGATCACAAATACATTACTGATCACCATGCCACCTGCGGTGAGGGCTCCGGCTGCACCATGCAGCAGCAGGTACATATCGGCCTCCTTGATCTGCTCCGACTCGGGCACCACAATCCAGCCGTGGCGGACATCGGCCATGGCCTGGTTCTTACACACATGGCAAATCCACATACCCACCACATACACTGTCCCACCGAGTGAATAGACCGCATCCTTGAATGGAATACTGCCTGCGCCGCCATAGTGTGGCCCTGAGAAATAGCGGTAGCTGATCAGCCCACAGAGCACAGCGGCCAGCAGGCCCCATGGCAACAAGTAGGCGCCGAACATTCGGTCGTCAGACTCGCTCTCGGTCGCGGGCCGATTGTCCTGATGAGATTGCAAGGCAAAACGCTTCAGATAACCCAGCCCCATCCAACGGACAGTGATCAGGCTGGCCAGTACCAGACTCGACCAAAGCAAGGCCAATATCAGCGCGAGCGTCCCCCAGCTGGCTGGTAAAACGCTGGACAGCCACATCAAGCCACCGATACAGAGCGCTGCCAGCCCCCCGCCCATGGCGACCAGCCCTGACCATAGATCCAGGCTGCCCAGGGGGGAGCCAGATTGCGAGGAGGCGGCAACGGCAGAGGATGACAAGCGGTTACGTTCATCAAACAGTGTTTCGGCAGTCACGATCACCAGCGCGCAAGGTAAATACGCCGCGATAAACAATTGAATGGCCGCCGGCTCCAGGTTTTGCCACACGCGACCTGCCGCAAAATACAGCAGGCCGACAATGATCAGATCCAGCGTGAACCGCATCACGACATTGCTGATGATCCGATTCCATTGCCACGAAACATGGTCTGCCACGACAAATTACCTTTCCTGGCGCTGGCGCCGACCACAGGTCAGCGACAAGGCTTTGATTTTTTCAGAAAAAAACCGACCCTGACCCTGCTTTAAGGTCAACGAGTGTCCGCATGTTTTATCGGGTATGCATCTTGTGGCAGGCTGCCAACTCACAAACGAATTGGCATACTGCATTTGAGGTCGGTGTTGAAACCTATTCTGCCAGTGATTTTTTACAGTTTTACTGATACATACTCAGCTAGTTTTGAATCTGATCAATCTCGAATTGATTTTAATCAGCAAAACATGATTTACCGATGTGAATTCTTCGAGACACTTAAGATCAATCGAATTGGAGCAAAGAATCTATTAGCTTCAGAACAAAAGCAACAACATGATGGAATGCGTAATTCCGAATTTAATCATCTTGCGTGCATGCTGGCGTATTGTTGACTTGCATTAATTTATTGATTTTTATGCGTTTTATTCAAAAACAAAACAGCATGTCAGATGGTGGTCGATTGAAAAGATTTCATCGAAACGCCCCTTGACTCCTTTCATTTTCAATCTGAAAAGTTTCTATATTTGCCAAAGCGATAGGTTGTTTTAAATATACTTCACCTGGAAATTGCAATGACATAAGTGCAACAAAAAAGGAAAATTATGTACATATTCAAGTACGAAAAAGCCAGCCTGACAGCCTTTCCCCTACTGTGTATTGAGGGCATCGCCATATTGAAGTCACCAGCTGTGCACCACATTTCACCACATGTAGCAGCAGAATTTTTCTTGCCACAGCTGCCTCATATTCAAAAATTGTGGTTTTCCGAAATGTTCCTTGTGGAAAACCACAACAATTTTCTTCGTATGCTCATTCGAATGCCAGTAAATGGCGATTCATCCCTTGTGCAACCAAAATTCAATTAAGCAATTGATTTTAAATTAAAAATCAACTGGGCCATTTACTAGACACTCACCCTCAGGAAACCCTAAGCCAATGACGGCAAACTGGCCACCATTCCAATCGGGAGTCCGTCATGTCAGATCAATATCTCCGCGCCCACCCCATTCCAACCCATCTCGCTTGATGAGGTGGCCAATATGGTTTCCGTTGCCCGTGCCGCATTGATCTACGAATGGCGTCGGTTTTTGCCAGCCGTGCTGGCCGTTGCATTCGCCGGACTGCTGGTACAGATCCAACTGAGCTTGCTGCTGGGCATGTTCGGCTCAATCGCGGTGTATATCGACCGTTCTTCTGCCGACCTGTGGGTTGGCTACCCAGGGACGCAAAGTGTCGATCTGGCTCGCCCGATCCCTGGCAAAGTGGAAAACAGCCTGCGTATGCACCCGGATGTCGTCGGTGTGGAGCGGTTCACCTGGACGATGGGCGACTGGCAGCGACCAACCGGGGGTAAGTTGTCCGCCGTGCTGATCGGGATCGATCCCAAGCCGGATGCCATGACTTTCGCCACCCTGCTGACCCCGGCGTTGCGACAGAAGTTGCTGGAACCCGGCAGCGTGCTGGTGGATGAAGCCGATCTGGACAAGTTGGGTGTCAAAGTGGGAGATGACGCGGAGCTGAGTGGCAAGCGGGTGCGCATCGTGGCCACTGTCAATGGAATCCGCGCAATGGGCGGCGCTAACGTTCTGACCTCTCTCAGCACCGCCCGGGGTATTGATCCGTATCTGCGAGGGGACACGACCGATTATTTCCTGATCCGCTTGAAAGATCCGCAACATGCCGAATCGGTACGTGATGCCTTGCAACCTGATGGTAGTTTCAAACCTTTTCAGGTCTGGACGGCGGAGGAGTTTTCCATCCAGTCGCAGCTCTATTGGCTGCTGGAGTCAGGTGCGGGCTCTGGGTTTCTGTTCTCCTCCGCGCTTGGCTTGCTGGTGGGGATTGTCATCACCAGCCAGACCTTGATGGGCGCCATTGTGGCAGCCTTGCGTGAATACGCCACACTCAGGGCCCTGGGCGTATCTACGCGCTCATTGCGCGCGGTGGTGGTGGAGCAGTCGTTCTGGGTAGGGTTGGTCGGCCTTCTCATCACAGCGGGGATCGGTGTGCTGCTGGTGATGCTGGCGCAGTCCGCCCATATTGCGTTGTCAACACCGATCTGGGCGGCGATCTTCACCGGTATTCTGGTGCTGGGCATTGCGCTCATGTCCGGGCTGGCGGCGTTACGTGCGCTCAATCAAGCCGAGCCTTTCACTTTATTGCGATAAGGAAATCACAATGTCTGCCACGCCCACCCTCATTGGCGAGCAGCTGGTCAAGTCGTTCAGCAGCGGCAAAACCCGCCAGACTGTGCTGAATGGCATTTCGCTGTCGATCCTGCCTGGCGAGCTGACCCTGATCATCGGCCCATCCGGCTCAGGTAAAAGCACGCTGCTTTCTGTGCTATCCGGGCTGCTGTTGCCGGACTCCGGCACGGTGCATGCCATGGGGATGGAGCTGAGCCGCCTGTCGGCAGAAGCACTGGATCGTTTCCGTCTGGAATATTGCGGTTTTGTATTCCAGGGGTTCAATCTATTCACCTCATTGACTGCACTGGAGAATGTGCTGCTGCCGCTCAATTACGGCCCGAAAATCGACAAGGCGGTTGCAGTCAGACGCGCCACTGCAGCCCTGGAGCTGGTGGGGCTGGGGAACCGGATCAAGCTCAGGCCCATGGAATTGTCTGGTGGTGAAAAACAACGGGTGGCCATTGCTCGTGCCCTGGTCAAAGAGCCCAAGCTGCTGTTCGCAGATGAACCCACCAGCGCATTGGACAGCCACAATGGCCAGATCGTGATCGATATTCTCCACCACATTGCCCAGGAACACGGCACGACGGTACTGGGGGTGTCGCATGACAATCGACTGATCAAACATGCGGATCGGGTGATCACTTTGGAAGATGGGGCGGTAGTGAAAGATCAACGTGCCCGCAACATGTTGGAGGCAGCATGAATCGCTTGCGACCTATCGTCTACAGCCTGTGTGCCATGGGTGCAATTGCGCTGGCTGTAGAACTGACTGGCTGTGCCGAATCCCAGGCTGGCAAACAGCCCACCACGACCGCCACGGCGTCCCCTTGGGCGGCTATTGCCAAAGGCCGCATCAGCATCGAGGGTGGTGTGATCAACATTGCCGCTCCACGGCCAGGCATTGTCCAGGCGGTGCTGGTGGAGGAAGGCACAGAGGTCAAGGCTGGCGCGGTGTTGGCTCGTATCGATGATCGTGAGTCCCAGCTCGCTTTGAGGATCAAAGAGCAGGAACGCGACGAAGCGCGCGCCACCCTGGCCCTGTTGACCCTGCGGCAGCAGATTGCCCAGCGCGAGTGGAAACGTATCGCCAGCTTGCCGGATGACGAGGTGGTGTCCAATCAGGATCGTGACAACGCCAAAGACCAGCTGACGCTGGCCAATGCTGAGGTCACCAGGCAGCAGGCCACCGTTGCCGCCGCTGAAGCCCAAGTGTCGGCAGGTCGGTTGGAGGTGGAGCAACACGTCGTCAAGGCACCGCTGGATGGCCGCATCATCCGGCGTCAGGCCAAACCGGGTGATGGTGCTTCGACCTTGAATGTCACGCCGCTGTTCATGTTTGCGCCACATGGCCCTCGCATCGTCCGTGCCGATCTGGAAGAGCGCTTTGTCAGGTCGGTGGCCTCTGGGCAATCTGCCGAGGTGGTGTTGGAGGCGGATGAGAGCAAGGTCTACAAAGCCAAGGTGCTGCGGTTGGGCGAGGTTTTCGGCAGCCGACCAGAAAATGATGACCCGACCGAGAAACAGGACGTGCGGGTGATCGAGTGTGTGCTGTCGCTGGATGCACCCGAGTTGAAAATCGGCCAACGGGTGGTGGTCAAGATCGCGCATCCGACCACATCGGGGCGATCATGAAACACTGGGCGCCCATTGCTCTTTGCGGCATGGTGTTGGGTTGTAACCAGATGACCCCACCGCAACCGCTGCCCACGTTGCCGGATCAATTCCTTCAGCCGGTGCAAGGCACCATGCCCGATGCCAACCCCTGGCGCATGCTTGGTGACCCGGCCCTCAGCCAATGGATCGAGCAGGTGCAATCCAGCAATACCGAGCTACAAGCCGGGCTGGCGCGACTGGACGCCGCCAAGGCCGAGCTGGCCGGTATCTCGGCGGCACAATATCCCACCCTCGATTGGGAGCACAGTGTCGAGCGCCGCAAACAGTCGAAATACGACCTGGGTGAAACCATCGAAGACCCCAAGAACCCCAACAATCGCCATGCATCACAACTGGTTTTCGGGTACGAACTGGATCTGCGTGGCAAGATCCGTGCTGCAATACGCGCCGGGGAGGCCGAGCAACGTGCCAACCGATTCGATCTGCAGGCGCTGCGCCTGAGCCTGGCCCGACAGACCGCCGATCTATGGCTGATGCGTGCGGAGCTGTCGTCAATGGCACGTAACATCGCCACACAACGCGCCTTGCTGGCCGAACGTCAGCAAGTGCTGCAGCGCAAACGTCAGGTGGGTTTGCTGGCTGCAGACCCATTACGCGACGAGGCTCGCCAGCTGGACGAGCTGGACTTGCAAGCGCTACACATAGAGCAGCAACGTCTGCGCGCCGAGCGCAGCCTGTGCCAATTGGCCGCCCAATCACACGCCGGTTGCAAGCTGCCCGTCGGTCGGGCCATGGCAGACATGGCTATCCCCAGCATCGGTACCAGCGTACCCGCCGCATTGCTACAACGCCGCCCGGACCTTGCTGCTGCCCAGGCACGTTATGACGCAGCCCGGGCCCGCATCGACGAGGCCGAGGCTGCCCGCTGGCCCGCACTGACCCTTGCCGGTGTGTTGGGTGTCAGCGCCGGCAATTGGGCTGGCCTGCGGCGGGATAATGCCAAAAACTGGTCGCTGATGCCCCAGATTGCCGCACCTTTGTTTGATGCGGGACGCCGCCGCGCGGAGGTCGATCAGGCCAGATCGCTGGCGGGCGCGAGCTACGCACAATGGCACGGCGCCATCATCAACGCAGTCAATGAGGTGGAGGATGCAGCCCAGACCATGACCTGGGCCACCGACACTGTTCACCGTCGCCAGTCACTCTGGCAATTGGCCGATAAGCAATGGAAAGCAGCGCAGACCAGCCGTCGTGCAGGGCTCAATGACGGCTTGCAAGTCCGGCAGGCCCAGCTCGCCTTGCTCACAGCGGAACAGGCGCAATTGACGGCCCGCCGTGAGCAATTGCAAGCCAGCGTCGCCCTGATTGCCGCGCTGGGTGGTGGCTGGGTGGCCGAGCCCGTCGATCAGGCCACATCTACGACATCAGACCTTGCTACCAGGGTTTCCAGCCGATGACTCAAATGACCATGAGCCCTGTTCGCCCAGAACTGGCGTTGTATTGCCTGCCTCCACTTCCCTCGCCACTATCGCTGGTGGTGCGCCGATACAAGATCGACACCGGCGCATTGCAGCAATTGACCGAGCCGGATCAACCCCTGCCCGCACAATTGGATCGGGCCGTGTTGAAGCGACAGATCGAGTTCGCTGCAGGCCGCTGGTGTGCGCTACGGGCATTGCGTCAACGTGGTTATGGTGGCCCGGCCAGCATTCCCATCGGGCGGGATCGCGCACCCTGCTGGCCAATGGGCTATGTTGGCTCCATCAGCCACAGCAAAGGGTTGGCGGTCGCCATCGCTGGGGAGCGGCAGCACTTCATGGGAGTGGGAATCGACATCGAGCGCCCGGTGGCCATGGATACCTTGCGCTTGATCGCCCACCAGATTGCCACCCAGGCCGAGCTGGCCATCGGGCTGCAAAAAGGCTTGGCCTATGAGACATGGGCAACCCTGGTCTTCTCGGCCAAGGAAAGTCTGTTCAAGGCTCTGTACCCCACTGTCGGGCACTATTTTGATTTTCTGGAGGCCAGTGTCTCTCTCCTTGACACCCGCTCCGGGCACATCTACCTGAAACTGTTGCAGACGCTATCCAGCCATCACATTGTCGGCCATGCCTATCGGGTCGATTACGCCATCGGTAATGAATACTTGGTCACGCGGTGTGTGATTGACCGGCTGATCTAGGCTTGGCTGGCATGGCCACTATCCTGCACTGGATCGACAATGAAGATCTCCCCTTCATTCAAAAGGCAGTCGGATATCCACACCCAACCCACGTCCGCCCAGCCCATCAGTCAGCAACAGTGTACCGCCATGCAGCTCCACCACCCGCTTGACGATGGCCAGTCCCAGCCCACTACCGGTCGCGGGTGAATCTGGCAACCTCACAAAACGTTTCAATACGTTCTCTCGCCACGCAGCCGGGATGCCGGGCCCGTCGTCCGCAATCATCAATCGCCAACAGGCGAATCCAGCTTCCACCTCGACCTGTATGCTGGCACCGTCCGGGCAATAGCGGATGGCATTGTCCAGTAGATTGTCCAGCAGGCTCTCCAGCGCATGTACATCCCCCTGGCATGAGGCGGCCTGCACCCCCTCGTAACCCAGCTCCATCTCATGAGCCAAGGCATGCGGTACATGGCGGGCCACAGCGGCCCTGGCCAGTTTGGCCAGATCGACCGGCTCGCGTTTCAAACCTGCTGACTCCGCATCCAGCCTGGACAGGGTGAGCAGTTTACCTACCAGGGTGGCGCTGCGCTCGATGCTGGACTCCAGCTGTTGTACCAGCGCCTGCCGCCGTGATGGGTCATGAGTCTGCGCCAGCAGGTGGACCTGTGCACCAAGTGCCGCCAGAGGCGTGCGTAATTCATGCGCCGCATCAGCGAAAAAGCGCTGCTCTCCCGCCCGGAAGGTGGCAAGACGGGACAGCAGATCGTTGACAGATTGAAAGACCGGCTTCAGTTCGCGGTACTCGGCTTCGGAGTAGATCAGGGGCGCGGTGGTCTGCGGGTCGCGCTCGGTAATGGCCCTGGCGAGGTTACGCAACGGCTGTAGCGCACGCCCAAAGCCGATCTTCAGCATCAACATGATCACTGGCAATGCCAGCATCAACGGTAGCAGAAAGAAGATCAGGATTTCTGTCAAAGCGCGCTGGACAAAGCTTCGCGCCACGGCAACCTGCACCGTGATGTGCTGGTCATCACTCAGCACCCTGACGGTACGCCAGCGCTCGACATTCATCGCATCCGCACCAGGCGCGGGTTCCGCCAGATCGGGCCAGTTAGCGGTCTCGGACACCACTTCTCCCTCCACCTTGCGCACCCGATACGCGAACTCCTGCTCCTTCAATGGTGAATCGGTATAGGCCCGGCTGAATTGCCGGATCTGTTGGTCCACGACATGCGAGCGCTCAGGCTCTTTGAAATCAACACTATAGAGGGTGGCAAGCGTATCAGCCAGGCTGCGCAGATCGCGGTCGAAATAGCCAGAGCCCACCCGGGTCACTTCCCAATAGAACCAAGCCAGCAGTAGCGACCAGATCAACAGGATGGCGGACAGGCTGGTCCACAACAAGCGGCGGAACAGTGAACGGCGGGCCGCAGCGGGCGTCAACATGGCCGCACGCTCAGGCCCTGGGCATCAGGTAGCCTACACCGCGCACGGTCTTGACCCATTCGCTACCGAGTTTGCGGCGCAGGTTGTGGACATGGACTTCCAGCGCGTTGTCCGACTCGCAATGCAGGTAATCGACGAGATACTCGCGATTGACCACCTTGCCAGCTTTCCGAACCAGCTCGAACAACAGGGAGAACTCTGAAGGTGACAGATTGATGGCCTGATCGGCCAGAGATACATCGTGAGTATCGGTATTGATGGCAAGCGGCCCGATCTGCCAAAGGGTGGATACGAACCCTGCACTGCGCCGGGTGACGGCTTGTAGCCGCACCAACAGCTCGGGGATGGCAAAAGGTTTGACGAGGAAATCATCTGCGCCATCCCGCAGCCCCGCCAGCCGGGTTTCCAGCCCATCGCGTGCTGTCAACACAATGATCGGCAGCGTCTTGCCCTGTTGCCGTAATCCTTGCAACAGCTCCCCACCCTCACCATCCGGCAGCCCCAGATCCAGCAGCAATGCATCTGGCGGGGTCGTTGACAGGAAAGTTCTCGCTTCCTTGAGGCGCCTCACCCAGACTACGCGCCAGCCGGCCTGCTGCAGCGCCTGGCTGAGTGCTTCGCCCAAGGCCAGATCATCTTCCACCAACAGTACATTCATCTGACTGCACCTTTTGATTCCGTCGATAACGTGTCACATGCAAGAGCCGCTATCGTAGCCGGTTGCCGGGCAATTGAACATTGAATTCACCTGGCCGATGCACAGAAAACCACGCTACGCAGGGGTGAGCGACAGTAGGGGCTGGCAAATCAAATCTTTAGGGAGTGAGCGGGCCAACAGGGCATCTCGCAGCCAAGTCGGATCAGCGTGTCTTGATGCCCTCACGCCAAGCATACACCGCCGCTTGCGTGCGATCTGACAGCTCCAATTTCTCAAGGATATGACTCACATGGTTTTTGACGGTCTTCTCGCTCAGACCCAGCTGGCTGGCAATCAGGGCATTGCTCAGGCCATCCGCGATCAGTTGCAGCACTTCGGTTTCGCGCTCGGTCAGCGTCGGGCCGTGGGGCTCGGTCGATTGCCTCATTGCCCTTATGACGGCACCGGCGATCTTCGGATGCAACGCCGCTTCTCCTCTCGCCGTGCTTTCAATGGCCCGGACCAGCTCGTCAGGCGAGGCTCGTTTCAGCCAATAGGACAATGCCCCCGCCTGCATGGCTTCCAGCAAGTATTCTTCACCCTCGTGGCTGGTCAGCAACATGACTTTCGATTGCGGGCTGGCGCGGCGGATCTCACGTGTGGCCTGGACGCCATTGCACCCTGGCAGTAACAGATCCATCAGCACCACATCAGGCCGGGTGGTCGCGGCGAGCGAAATCGCCCGTTCGGCATGATCGACCGCCCCGACCAGACGAAAAGTGCCCTGCGCATCCAGAACTGCGGCAATGCCATAGCGTACTACTGCATGGTCATCGCAGATCAGCACGGATATCATCACTCGACTCCTCTTCCATGGCAGTCATTTGGCAACGCAAGATGATCTGTGTACCTGCTGGGTCGCTGTGAATGATCAACTTTCCTGCTGGCAGGGCCGCTGCACGTTCCTGCATATGTTGCAAACCCAGGCCATTGGCGATGCTCGCGGGGTCAAAGCCACAGCCATCATCTTCTATCTGTAGCTCCAATCCCGCCCGATCGACATGGGTTCGTATCCAGACCTGTTGAGCAAAAGCATGACGGCTGACATTGGCCAATGCTTCATTGACGATCCGGGCGAGATGGTGGGTGATCTCCGCTGGCAGAAAGCGGTCACCCACCATGATCAGCTGAATATCCAAATGCGCACGCCAAGGGCGTGCCACCTCCTCCAGGGCGCTCTTCAGCCGTTGGTGGCCGACTGGGACGGTACGGATACGATCCAGCAGACGGGACAGATCGAGCTGCACCGCTTCATTCAGCTGCTGTGCATCAGACAATAGCGCCTTGGTGCGGGCCCCGTCATGGGTGACCCAACGCGAGGCGGCGTGCAGCTGCAGGCCCGTTGCGAACACGGCTTGCTTGATATTGTCATGCAGCTCTCTCGCCAGGCGTTGTCGCTCTTCCAAAGCAGCCAAGTGCTGGCGGGTATCGACATGCGCAGCCAATTGGCTGGCCATCCGATCCAGTGAACGCGCATGTTGCCCCAGTTCATCTTGCGACTGATCACGCAACTGAACGCTGAAATCGCCGTTGGCCCAGGCTTCGGTGACATGAGCAATATGGCGTAGCCGTCGGCGCAACCAATAGGTGATCAACCCACCCAGTACAATGCCCGGCAGTGACACGATGACCGCCAGGAACCATAGCGCACTGCTGGCATCCAACACACTACTCTGGATGTTCTTCCAGAACTGGAACGCTGCCTGATGACGGATCAGCAAGGTGCCATCCGGCTCGATGGGCAAAGCGAGCCAGCGCTCACCCGGAGAGCGGACGATCAGTTGCTCCTGACTGGGCAACCAGCTCGATGGTAAGCTCAACCGCCCTATCGCAGCCTGCGCAACCCGTTGGCCATCCGCCCGGTAGATGCCGACACTGACCGCAGGATCGGATGAATATTTGATCCCCGACATGCCATTCGGGCCATCAACATTCATCAGGTGGCAGGCGATATTGCGAGCCATCTTTTCCAACAAGGTCGTATCGTGCAAGCGGCCATCCAGAATCTGACGCTCCCCCTGGATCAGCATCTTCAAATGAGCGGGCGCGACGATTGCATGGAACACCTTGGCGTCAACCACAGGCCCGATCAGGAATACCGCCAGCAGGCTGCCGAGCAGCGTGATCGGAATGTAACTCAACGCCATTTTCCACCATAAAGACCGCCACAATTGCACTGCTCTCTCCTAGGTACCGATATGATCAAATCTGACCGCGACTGAGCCTCGAGACCCATCTGCGCACTACCGCAAGCCTCAAGCACATTCAATCAGGCCAGCTTAATATCAGCCGTTCCTAATGCAAATCATGAAGAGGCCAACATGAATGTTTTGGATCAGCTTAATCAATTGAATCTACATCTGGAGAATCTGATTCTGATTCTTCTCCCGCTTGAATTGTTCCGCCGTTGGCGAAAGGGCCAGTTGAATCGGCCTTGCGTTCAGGAAATGTTGGCCTCGGTAAGTCCGTTGATCCCCACACTGTTATTGGATGGTGCATATACCGCATACATGACCTTGGCTTTCATGGCCTGCTACCAGCTGGCCCCTATCCACATTCCTACCACGCTGTTCACTGTCATTCCAGCTTTCCTATTGGTGGATCTTCTATCCTACATCGAGCATCGGTTTGCCCATGAAGTCCGCCTGTACTGGGCAATGGCACATTCAGTTCATCATAGCTCGCCGCAATATGATCAAACCATTGGGCTCAGGATTTCATTTGTGGATGGATTCACCGCACCTATTTTCTATTTGCCAGCCTTCTTAATTGGCTTCGATCCACTTCTAATAGTCAGCCTGATCACCTTTGTATTGGTTTATCAGCAATGGATCCATACCGAGACGGTTGGACGGCTGCCCTGGCTCGACCCGTGGTTGAATACGCCCAGCAATCATCGCGTGCATCATGGTGTGCAGACGCAATATCTCGACAAGAATTTTGGCGCAGTGCTGATCATCTGGGATCGATTGTTCGGCACTTATGAACGGGAAGAGGAAACGGTCATCTACGGATTGACCCATCCCATTCAGTCCGTCAACCCCTGGGTCGTTCACACGTTTGAGGCAAGCCGGTTGTGGCAAGACATTCAGCAAGCGACCCGCTGGCAGGATCGCATCCAATACCTGTTCCGTCATCCAGGCTGGCAGCCCGCCCCAGCTATCGATCCCCAGCTGGGCAGACAACCTGCCAACTGACCGGCATCGGGCAGCGGCCAGTGAAGAAAGTGGCACGGTTACCATGTTGCCTTCTTCATTGGCTTTCTCTTGATCACCATCAACACCGCCCCTGTCAGGATTGCCAATAATGGAGCCTGATATATTCAGGTATCCAAACTCATGTGCCATACACGCCGGGTCAAGCATTCGACCCTTCCTCACCCTGCGGGCACCCCATCGTTCCGAGTTCTCCTGGTCGGGGCGCTATGGCTGGCGTCACTGTCGGCTGGCGCAGTGGAAACACTTGAGAATGCATGGGAAATCGGGCTAAGACATGATCGTCCTGTTCAGATGGCGACGCAACAACATGCGGCATCGCAGGAATTCGAAGCTGCCGCGGAAAGTGCCCGTTGGCCGGGATTGCAGATCAGCGCCAGCTACACCCGGCTGAGCGAGGCGCCCGAGGCCAGCGCGAGCCTTCCGCAACTGCCTTTGCCCTTGCCCTTACCCAGCAGCCTTTCCCTGCCATTGAGCAAAGACCGGTTTCAGAACCGCCACGCAACATTGACCTTGCCGCTCTACACCAGTGGGCGGATCAGCCATGCCATTGAGGCTGCGCGCGCCAGTGTCGAGGTGGCCGCCGCTGATTTGCGGCGAACCCGCCAAGACAGCAAGCTGGCAATCGCCAAGGCTTATCTGAATGTCTTACGGGCGCAACAGCTGGCCCTGGTGGCCAACCAGCACTTGAGCAGTCTGCTGACTCACCAACATGATGTACAAGCCTTTTTCGCACAAGGGCTGGTAGCTAAGGCAGACACTCTTGCCGTCACCGTTGCGGTAGCGGATGCCCAGCAAAGGCAGATTCAGGCCAGTAACGCCGTGGACTTGGCCAGCGCCGCCTACAACCGTCAGCTGCAACGGCCATTGGCTACGCCAGTGACCTTGGCAGAGACACAATTTCAGCCCGAGCACACTGAATTGGCCCAGCTACAACATTTGGCGCAACAGCAACGGGCCGAGTTGGATCAACTCAAATCGGGCAGCACAGCCATGACCGCGCAGGCCAGAGCCGTCCGGAGCGCTGATGGCCCGCAGCTGGCCCTGATCGGCGGCTACCATCATCTCGACAACCCCTATCTGAAGCAAGATACCTTCCGGTCGCTGAGCCTGGGCCTGAGCTGGGACATTTTCGATGGCGGGGTCAATCGCCACCAGGCCGCAGCCCTGCAGGCCCGTGCTTCCGCCCTGCAGCTGCAACGTGATGAAGTACAGTCTTTCATCGAATTACAGGTGCGAGAGGCTTGGCAAAGACAGCAGGAAGCACTGCAGCGCAAACAGGTGGCGCAGGCAACCCTGGCCTATGCCGAAGAGAACCTGAAAGTCGCCAAAGATCGCTATGCCAACAGCCTGGCGCCACAAAGCGAGGTGTTGGATGCCGAAACTCGGCGGGCGGGCGCGCTAGGCAATCTGCACAACGCACATTACGACGAACAACAAGCCATCCTGCAATTACGGCATGCCGTCGGAAATTTGTAGATGCTGTCAGAATGGAACATCCATGAAACTACAAGCACATATCCTGATCCCCACTGCTCTGGCCATCGGCCTGGCCGGCTTTCTGGTCTGGCATCAGCTGGCTGACCGCCAGGGCCTGCCGGAAGGATTGATCCAGACCAATGGCAGATTGGAAGGCGAGCACATCGCCGTGGCGGGCAAAACGCCGGGACGCATCGTCAGACTGCTGGTCAAGGAAGGTGACTCGGTGAATGCTGGGCAAGCCATGGCCCAGCTTGACGACACCCAGCTGAAAGCCAAGTCGGAACAAGTAGCCCAGACGGTGGCCACCCTCACTGCCCAATTACATGCTGCGCAGACCGTGCTGGGCGTGGCCAAGCAGGAAGTTCCCCTGAACATCACTGCTAACGATGCGCAGCTGCAGCGCGCCCGGGCGCAGCTTGGCAAGGCGCAGGCTGCCGAAGCCCAGGCCCAGCGCGACGCCAGCCGCATGAGGGCTTTGCTGGAGCGTGGCTCGGTGGATCGCCACAAAACCGAGCTGGCCGAGTTGGCAGCAACTGCTGCCCAGGCCGATACGGCAGCAGCCCGCACCGGGGTGATCCAGGCAGAACAAGCATTGCAGCAGGCGCGGCTGGGCGATGCGCGTATTGCCGCCAAGCAGGCTGAGCTAAATGCGCTCGCCGCCCAGCTGGAACAAGCGCGGGCAGCCCAACGCGAAATCGACAGTGTGCTGGCGGACTTGACCTTGAAAGCCCCGGCTCAGGGCGTGGTGATGAGCCGTATTCGCGATCTGGGTGAAATGGTGGCGCCTGGCTCACCGGTATTCGATATCGTGGATCTGGATCAGCTCTATCTGAAGGTCTATGTGCCGGAAAACCAGATCGGCAAGATCAAGCTCGGCTTGCCCGCACAGATCTATACCGATGCCTTTCCCGACACAGCCTATCCGGCCACGCTCCGCTATATCGCCAGCCGGGCCGAATTCACCCCGAAGGAAGTGCAGACCCCGGATGAACGGGTCAAATTGGTCTATGCCGTCAAGCTTCACCTGAATCAAAACCCAAAGCACCAATTGACCCCAGGGCTGCCTGCTGATGCGGTGATCCGCTGGGATGAACAGATCGCATGGCAGCGTCCGAAGTGGTAGCGCCAGTCATTCACGCACAGGGCTTTACCAAACGCTATCGCCAGCATATCGCGGTCAGTGGGTTGGATCTCACCGTGCAACCAGGCGAGATCTTCGGGCTGATCGGCCCGGATGGCGCGGGTAAATCCAGCTTCATGAAGGCTGTTGCGGGCGTGCTGGGTTATGACGCGGGTGAGCTGACCGTGTTTGGCACGCGTCTCGACAGTGAAACCGCCGCCGAACGGATCAAGGACAGAATCGGACTGATGCCGCAGGGCCTGGGGCAAAATCTTTATGCCGAGCTGTCAATCGAAGAGAACATCGATTTCTTTGCCAAATTGCGCCTGGTGCCCGATGACATCCTGGCGGAACGGAAGGCACGGCTATTGAAGATGACGCGGCTGGAAGCCTTTCGACATCGGGCGATGAAAAACCTGTCGGGTGGCATGAAACAGAAGCTCGGCTTGGTCTGCACCTTGATTCATGAGCCACGGCTGATCATTCTGGATGAACCGACCACTGGCGTTGATCCGGTGTCGCGGCGTGATTTCTGGGCCATCCTGGGCGAGCTGCTACAAGCGCAGGGCATGACCGCACTGGTGTCCACAGCGTATATGGATGAAGCGGCACGCTTTCACCGCATGGCCTTGTTGTATGAGGGCAAAGTGCTGGCGCAGGGCACGCCGGAGGATATTCTGGATCTGGCGCCCGGCAGTATCGTCACGGTCACGGCCCAGCCCCAGTTTGACGCGTGGCAAGCGCTACGCGGGCCGCATCCGCAAATCGAAGCACAAGGCCCACAGCTGCGGCTGTTCACCGAGGGCTTGCGCACGGCGGATGCCGCCGCCCAGGTGCGCGACCACCTGCAAGGTGTGCAGATTCTGCAATTGGATGCCACCGAACCCGAGCTGGAGGACGTATTCGTAGCGCTGCTGCGGCAACGGGGCTTGAGCGAACAGCGCACACAGGACTTCGTCTCCCCGGTAGGTGACCGCAGCCCGCAGACCACGGCAGCGATCGAGGCGCAGCAGCTGACGCGGGTATTCGGTGAATTCACCGCTTGCGACCAGGTCAGTTTCCGTGTGCCGCCAGGTGAGATTTTCGGGCTGCTGGGTGCCAACGGCGCGGGCAAGACCACGGTCATCAAGATGTTGACCGGCATCTTGCCCCCCTCGGCAGGCAAAGGGCAGGTGGCCGGGGCCGACATGCGCACCGCTGGGCGTCAGATCAAAGAGCGCATTGGCTATATGTCGCAGGCGTTTTCCTTGTATATGGATCTGACAGTGCTGGAAAACATTGCCCTCTATGCGGGCATCTATGGTCTGGACAGGCGACAGACTGCGACCCGTAGCGGGTGGATCATCGACATGGCTGGCCTGCGCGGCCATGAGCGCGATCTGGCAGCCACCCTGCCGATGGGCTTGCGACAACGACTGGCGCTGGGTTGTGCATTGGTGCACCAGCCGCAGGTCTTGTTTCTGGACGAGCCAACCTCGGGTGTTGACCCGATCGGTCGTCGCCAGTTCTGGGACATCCTGTTTCACCTGTCGCGCGTGGAACAGGTGGCGATTCTCATCACCACGCACTATATGAGCGAGGCCGAACACTGTGATCATCTGGCGCTGATGTTTGCCGGCAGGGTGGTGGCCGACGCAACTCCGGCTGCCTTGAAACAGGCCCTGCGAGATAAGGTCGGCACCTTGTTGGAGGCCACCGTCAGCCAGCCACAGGCGGCGCTCGGGCTGCTGCAGGCGCAGGGCTTTGTGGATGCTTCGCTGTATGGCAAGAAAATCCACCTGTTCAGCCCCACGCCAGATGCTGCCATTGCGCAGATCCGACCGATCTGGCAGGCAGCGGGCATCCACTGCGAGCGCATCGACAGCCGCCCGATCAGCATGGAGGATGTGTTCGTGCAGCGCGTCACCGAGCTGGAGCGCATGCGATGAATCGACAACGCATCTGGGCCGTGGCCTATAAAGAGTGGCGGGAGATTGTTCGCGACCGACTGTTTTTCACCTTGGCTTTTGTCGTCCCCGCCTTGCTGATGCTGCTGTTCGGTTACGGCCTGTCACTGGATGTGGAGGACATTCCATTGGCTATCGTCGATTACGACCACAGCGTGGAAAGCCGCGACTATGCTTACCGATTCATTGATTCACGCTACTTCGCCTTTCAAGGCTATGTGAACAATGAGCAAGCCCTGGGTGCAATGCTGGCCAGCAGCCACATCCGTGCTGCCATCATCATTCCGCCCCAGTTTGGGCAGCGCTTGCAGGCTGGGCAAGCCAGTACGGTACAGACACTGGTCGATGGCACCTTCCCCTTCCGCGCCATGACTGCCAAGGGGTATGTGACCGCATTGAATGCTGCGGCCAATCAGGACACGCTGGCCAGGCTGCTGGCGCAGGCCAAGGGGGTATCGCTCACCCAGGCTCGCCAGATGATACAGCCCGTCAAGCTGGAAGTCCGCTATCTGTATAACCAGAGCGTGAAGAGCATCTGGTCGCTTGCCCCCAAGCTGCTGATGGTGATCCTGATGATTTCCCCCCCCTTCCTGACGGCACTGGGTGTCGTGCGCGAGAAGGAGTCCGGCTCGATCTTCAACATCTATAGCGCCACGGTCAGCCGGGGTGAGTTCCTGGCTGGCAAACTGGCGCCTTATGTCGTGATCAGCAGCTTGAACATCCTAATCCTATGGCTACTGGCAGTGGGTTTGTTTGATGCGCCATTCAAAGGGAGCTGGCTGTTCTTCATGCTCGCCAGCTTGATCTATGTGATCTGCACCACGGGCATTGGGCTGCTGGTCTCTGTGGCCGTGCGGACCCAGGTCGCCGCCATGATCGTCACCGCCATCGTCACCGTCATCCCAGCAGTGCTGTACTCCGGCGTGCTGATCCCGATTCCGTCGCTCGGCCCAACCGCGCAGCTGATCGCGCACCTGCTGCCCGCCATGTACTACACCAACATCGTGGTCGGCTGTTTTCTGAAAGGGGTGGGATTCAGCGCCCTATGGCCTGACATGCTGGTGCTGGCTGGCTATGCCACCACTTTGTTCAGTATTGGTTATCTGATGTTCCATAAACGGCCCAACACATGACATCGCACGATATTTTGATCTGGTCACGGCGCATGCTGGTCATGACCCGCAAGGAATTCCTGCAACTGTTGCGCGACGGCGTATTGTTGATATTCATCGCCTATGCTTTCACAGCGGATATCTACCTGGCGGCCTCCGGCGTGTCCTTGCAGCTCAATCAGGCGGCCACCCGTGTTTTGGATCAAGACCGGTCGGGCGCTTCACGCGAGCTGCTGGGACGCTTCCAGGCACCCTACTTCCGCATCGATGGCGCACTGGCCAGTAGCCGAGAGGGCCAGCAGCTATTGGATGAAGGGCGTGCCATGCTGACGCTGGACATCCCCCCGCAATTCGAACACGACCTGCAGCGAGGGCAGCCCACCGCCATCCAAATGCAGATCGATGCCACCAACAGCGTGCTGGGTTTCCTTGCCAGCAGCTACGCGGCGCAGATCGTGGGCGGATTCGGACTGGAGGCCGGGTTGCACCAAGCCGGGCTGAGCGGCGGCAGACTGACCGATCTGCCTGTCATCGAGAACCGTAGCCGGGTCTGGTACAACCCCAATCAGAACGATGCCTGGTTCATGGGCATCACCGAGTTGTTGACTGTGATCACCGTATTCGCGGTTTTACTGCCTGCTGCGGCCATGGTGCGGGAAAAGGAAAGAGGTACGGTGGAGCAGCTGTTGGTTTCGCCACTCTCCCCTTTTCAGATCATGTTTCCCAAAGTCATCTCGATGACCGTCGTGATCCTGTTGGGCAGCGGCCTTAGCCTGTTTGCCGTGCTGATGCCGGCGTTCGACCTGCCGGCGCGTGGCAGTCTGGTGGCTTTTTTCGGGCTGACTGCTTTATATGTCTTTACCACCGCAGGCTTGGGGCTGTTTGCCGCCACGTTGGCGCGCAACCTGGCCCAGGTTGGCATGTTGACCATTCTGATCCTGGCACCGATGCTCTTCCTGTCCGGGGCCTGGACCCCGCCGGAAGCCATGCCGGTCTGGCTGCGTGACATGATGTATGTCTCACCCCTGCACTACTACATTGATATTGCCTTTGGTCTGTTGCTGAAGGGTCAGTCTTTGCGCGCTTTGCTGCCCACGATCGGTGGCATGCTCCTGCTCGGCGCAGTGGTCTTTGGCTTCGGGCTGTATCGTTTCCGCAGGCAGTTTGGTTGAGTCGGCCTGCGCCGCACTGGCTAACCATAATAATGGGTCGATTCAGGTACACTATGGGCTGATCCTCTTTCCTGGCAATGAACATGACAGAAAACCGCATCCGCATCGATCAAGAAGAAGTGCTGTCCGACAACTGGTATATCCTGCGCAAGTACAGCTACCAGTACCAGCGCCAGGACGGGGCCACTCAGCAGCAGGTGCGCGAAGTCTATGACCGTGGCAACGGTGCCACCATTCTGCTCTACAACCTTGAGCAAGGGACAGTCATCCTGATCCGCCAGTTCCGTCTGCCCACCTTCCTGAATGGTTACCACGGTTTCCTGATCGAAACCTGTGCTGGTCTCTTGGATGAAGACGACCCGGAAACCTGTATCAAACGTGAAACTGAAGAGGAAACAGGTTTCAAGGTGAGTCACGTTCGAAAGGTGTTCGACGTATTCATGAGCCCTGGCGCGGTGACGGAACGTATCCATTTCTTCATCGGTGAATACGAACACGACTCACGCAGCCATGTGGGTGGCGGTTTGATTGAAGAAGGAGAGGAAATCGAAGTGCTGGAGCTGGAATTCGACGAGGCATTGGCCATGATCGATCGTGGCGAGATCATCGATGCCAAGACCATCATGCTGTTACAGCATTTGCGATTGAAAAACATACTTTGATCACACTCATCGACTGCAATCAGGCGGGGATGTTAGCCGCCCGAGCAGCCTGGTGGCGCTCTGGGGGCTTGCAGCGCCCCGCTTTGGACATGTCAATCTGGCGGCGCCAGTTCCCGCTCAGATCCGATCGTTCACAGCAGGGTGTCAAGCCAGCTTGAACCGGGCCACCGATACCTGCAGCTGCTCGGCAATGCTGGCCAGATCCTGCGCAGACTGCGAGACACTGACCACCGTGGCCTGATTCTCCTCCGACATCTGCGCCACCACCTCGACCCGCTTGGCCAACTCATTGCTGGCATGGCTTTGTTCGCCAGTCGAAGTGGCAATGCCTCCGATGGCCTGTACGACCACGCCAGCTTTCACCTGCACGTCTTCAATGGTCTGTGCCGCGCGCTCCGACGCGCTAACCACCTCGGTCACTGCATCACAGCTTTGCCGCATACTGGCCTGCGCCGTCTGCACCCCTCTTTGGATCGAGGCGATCATATTGGTGATTTCCGAGGCAGAGGTGGTTGTCCGCTCCGCCAGTTTACGTACTTCATCCGCCACCACCGCAAACCCTCGCCCGGTGTCACCAGCCCGCGCCGCTTCGATGGCAGCATTCAGCGCAAGCAGATTGGTCTGGTCCGCCACATCCTTGATGACCGTGGCAATGCTGCCGATCTGTTGCGCGCTGCTCGACAATGTCTCCAGCTCTGCCGCTGTCTGCACGACCCGTTCGCTGACTTTCTTGACCAATTGTGTTGCGCTGATCACCTCATTATTGCCATGATCGGCCTTGCTGCCCGCCTCGACGGCGTTCTCACTGGCATAGCCGGCATTGTTGGAGATGTTGGCGATACTGACGGTCAACTCCTCCACACTAGCCGCCGCCGACGCTGTCGCATCCACCTGCTGGTTGACACTGGCGGACATCTGCTCTGTTGCAGTGGCCAGCTCCTCCGCAGTGCTGGCCAGGGTCTGTGCGGAATTCAGGATATGCCCGATGGTTGATCTGAGATCACCTTGCATGGAGGACAGAAAGGTCATCATGGTGGCCACCTCATCATTGCCCACCACCTGGATCTGCTCAGAGAAGTCGCCCTGCCCAACGCGCTTGATCGATTGCGCCGCGCGAGCCAGCGCACCGACGATACCCTGTTGCACCAGCAAGCCGAAGATGAACATCAACACAGTCAATACCACGGCAATGGTGATCAATTGATTGCGGGTGGAGGCATAGCTCGCCTCTGCATTTTTATGGGCCTCTTCAGCCAACTGCTGGTTGGTCTCCATCAATTTCGACAGCAAGTCATCCACAATCTTGAATTTGGGGCGGCACTCAGCACGCATCACCTCCAGCGCCTTGGTGTTACCTGCGCCATCGCCAGTGTCAGCATAGGAAAGATCACGTGCCTGCTTGCAGGCAGCCTCCATCGTCGGCCAGGCAGCATCGAATTGTTTGAGCAGATCGACCTCCTGCGGGGTCAGTTCGCTCTTACGGTACTCATCCAGCAAGCGGTTCATTTCAGCCACTTGCTTGGCGCGATTGGCGGTCACTTCATCCATCGCGCTTTTCTCAGGCTCAGCGATGAACCGGTAGTCACTGCGATTGGCATAGATGGCATATTGATTGGCACTCGCGATCAAAATGATCGGTTTCGTCTGATTGGAATACATGTCACCAGCCAGCTTGGCCATGGCGCTGGTGCTTTGAACGCCGATCGACCCGGCAATGATCAAACCTGCCACCGCCAACACAATCAAGGCAATCACCTTCACCCGGATGCTGAAATTGGAAAGCAAGGCCTGCATACCCATCCCCTCATATTTTGATGCTACGGAAACCATCTTCTGTTGAGGGCCACCGGCGCAATCAAGATGGCTCATTGCTTATCTTTATAGCCAATAATCCAGGTATAGGCAGGCGATCAGAAAATAAAACAGGCAGCCAAAGCTGCCTGTTTGTTACCGCGAAATAACCAGCGATCAGGTGATCATGCCCAGCATCTTTGGTAACCACAGCGAAATGCCGGGGATATAGGTCACCACGATCAAGAAGAACACCATTGTCAACAGCCAAGGCCAGACTGCAACCGTCAGCTCAGTGATCCCCATCTTGGTGATGCCCGACGCAACATAGAGATTCAGGCCAACCGGCGGGTGGCACATGCCCACCTCCATGTTCACCACGATCAGAATCCCAAAATGGACGGGATGTATGCCCAATTGTGTCGCCACCGGAAACAGGATCGGTGCCAAGATCAGCACGATCGAAGAGGGTTCCATTACATTGCCCGCCAGCAGCAGCAAGAGATTCACCGCCAGCAGGAATGTGATCGGGCCCAGCCCCATGTGCAGCATCCAGTCTGCCATGGCTTGCGGAATGTTTTCGTGCGTCATCAGGAACGAGAACAACACCGCGTTGGTGATGATGTACAGCAACATCGCCGACATCGACGCCGAATCCAGCAACACCTTGGGAATCTGTGACAGACGCAAGTCTTTGTAGACAAACACAGCGATGAAGAAAGCATACACCGCACTCATTGCTGCAGCTTCAGTCGGGGTGAAGATGCCGGTATAGATCCCGCCCATCACAATGACGATCAACAGCAGGCCCCATACCGAACGACGGAATGCTTGCCAGCGCTCAGCCCAGCTTGCTTTGGCCAGCCGGGGGTAATTGTTTTTCTTGGCCCGCCACCAAGTGGTGAAACCCAGCAGGCAGGCCAGCATGATGCCAGGAATGACCCCAGCCATGAACAAGGCACCGACAGAGGTATTGGTCGCGACCGAGTACATCACCATCACGATCGAGGGTGGGATCAGAATACCCAACGCCCCGGAGGTGGTGATCACCCCTGCGCCAAAGCGGTTGGGGAAACCTTGCTTGACCATCGCGGGCAGGATGATCGAGCCGATCGCCACCACCGTGGCTGGGCTGGATCCGGACACGGCTGCGAACAATGCGCAGGCCATCACCCCGGCCAGCCCCAGCCCGCCGTACCAATGGCCGACCAGGCTGGTGGCAAAATTGATCATGCGCCGCGCCACGCCGCCATGCGTCAGGAAGTTACCCGCCAGGATGAAGAACGGGATCGCCATGATCTCGAATTTCTCAATGCCGGTGAACAGTTTCAATGCCACGGATTCAATCGGCACCTGAGTCATGGTAAACAGAAAGGTCAGCACTGTCAGGCCCAGGGCGATCGAGATTGGCATGCCAGTCAACATCAGGCCAATCAACAGGCAAAAGATGACGGCATTGGCGCCGCCGATATACGCCAGCGCGGCCAGCGCAGCCAGGATCGCAATGGGGACCTTGATGGACAGTGGGTGTTGTGGAGGGGTATATGTCGCGCTCATGCGGGCTGCCTTTCCAATTCTTCGTCCAAACCTTCCACATGGGAATGATCATGCTTCGGCAGCTCACCTGTTCGCAGGAAACGCCATGCTACTTGCAGGAAGCGGAAGCACATCAGATACGAGCCGGCGGGGATGGCCATATATACCCACCAGATCGGTATCTCCATGTCTGCAGATGTTTGATCTGTATGGGCGATTTCCCACACGAATTTCGCGCCCAAGGTGCCGACAATGCCGGTAAACAGCGCGCCCGCCAACAGCCCCAGCACGACCGATATCTGGAAATGCCGCAGACTCAGGCGGTTGATCAGTACATCGACACCCACATGGATACCGGTGCGCACGCCATAGGCCGCCCCGAACTTGGCCATCCACACAAACATGTAGATGCACAGCTCCTGCGCCCAGGACAGGTTGAGACTGAGCAACCAGTCTTGTGCAAACCAATTGAATCCGGTGAGGTAGCGGTGTATGACCGCGACGAAGATGATGGATGTCGCCAACGCCATCAGCGTGGCAATGATGAACTCCTCGATATGATCGAGCAGCTTCATGAATAGCTTCATGATGCCTTCCTTCACAAGCGAGCTGTCATCGACAGCTCATTCAGGCTGGATGATTCTGTTTGCAGTCAGCTGGGTACAGCTGGCCAGCCGTACCCGATCGATGTCACGCGCTGAAGACTGCCTGAAACCGAAAAGAGGTTGTCCAATCCGAGGGATGGCGTGGTATCCACTGAGAATGACTCAGGTGGATACTCAAGCCATCCATGGACACTCGACACTCATTCGTTTGCGTTGAACCCTGTTTCTTTATAGATGGCATCGATCAGCTCTTTGCCAATGCGGCTTTCCATCTGCTTATGAACGGGTGTCAAGGCGCGTTTCAAGGCTTTTTTCTCATCAGCGGTCAATGTGAGGACTTGAGTCTTCCCAGACTTTTTGATGTTGTCGATATCGCCATCGTTTTCGCTCTTGGCAATATCATTGGCGTACTTGGTGGCATCCTTCATTGCCCCTTCCAGCGCTGTACGCACATCGCCAGGGAGCGTATCCCAGAACTTCTTGTTGACGATGACGGCGTAGCCCAGGTAGCCATGGTCAGTCAGTGTCATGAATTTCTGAACTTCATGCATTTTCTGGGTAAAGAAATTCGAGGCAGGGTTTTCAGTACCATCCACCACCCCAGTCTGCAGGGCTTGATACACCTCGGAAAATGCCATGACCTGAGGGTTGGCACCCAGGGTACGCATTTCTGCGTCCAGCACTTTGGAAGACTGGATACGCATTTTCAGCCCTTTGAAATCCTCAGGTTTTTTGAGCGGCTTATTGGCGGAGAACTGCTTGAATCCATTATCCCAAAAAGCCAGCCCCTTGATCCCTTTGCTGTCCAGTTTGCCCAACAGGCTGGCGCCAATGGGGCCTTGTGTAACTTTATGCAACTCAGCATAGTTATCAAAGATATAAGGCAGATCAAAGACTTCGAATTCCTTCACGCCCAGCGGGCCGAATTTTGCCAAGCTGGGTGCCAGCATCTGTACCGCGCCCAGTTGCAGGGCCTCCAGCTCTTCCTTGTCTTTGTATAGCTGGCTGTTGGGATAGACTTCGACCTTGACACGGCCTTTGGTCCGTTCCTCCGCCAGCTTTTTGAATTGCTCGGCTGCCTTACCCTTTGGTGTATCCAATGCCACGACATGGCTGAATTTGATCACAATCGGGTTATCTGCCAGTGCCAATCCCGAGCATGCCAAGGCTAGTGCACCCAGTAGCAACGAGCGACGTTTCATGGAGTGTCTCCTTTTATCGATTAGAGTAAATATATGACAAATTCTGGTGTCTAAAGGACGGCCCCTCAATTGTGGGAAATCGAATACCATCCCGCTGTGGGTTTCCACAGTCTGGCGCAACATAGGGCATATTCCTTACGATGACGGGTATGAATCTCATTTTTCCTCCTCGCGTGCCCACCGCAACGCATCGATCATTGTGGCTGCTACCACGGATCGCCCTAGCGTTGTTCATCGCCGCCGTAGCGGGATTGTTGTGGTACTCACACCATGACGAGCGTAGTGAACAACGGCAGGTTCTGATCAATGATGTGCTTTGGGTTGAGCAGAATCTGCGTTTTCAATTTGAACAAACAGAAGAACGGCTAAGGTCGCTATTGCAAAGTCAGCGCAGTGGTCAGCTCGACCTCGACACTTTCAATGCCCGCGTACAATTCATACAAAGCAGCAACCCCGGCGTGACCCGTGTCCAGATCCGTTCGCCAGATGATGCTGCCATCTACGATAGTACACCAATCGGGCGGCAGTATCTGCCTGAAATCCAGGCTGCAAGCGCCTTTGCGACCCGATCAGGAAATTCTTCATATTCAGATATATTCAAGCAGGGGCAGGATGCCATCATCGCATTGGTGGTACCGGAGGGAGAGCATGTTGCCGTTGCCCTGATGTCGCTCAACAAGATGGTGGCGCAGCAGGTGCCCTGGTGGTTTGCAGTGAAGTACCGGCTGGTGATCCACGACAGCAATGGACAGATCATCGCCAGCAAATCACAGGTTGAAACGGGTGATGAAACCCTGTCCTATCAGGTGCCGCTGGAGCCGCCCGGAAAGGATCTGCTGCTGAAGGTCACCGCCTATCGCCAACCCAGCAGCATTGTCCGCAATCTGCTGGTCACGGCAGTCGTCAGTTTGGCGCTGGCTGTCGTATACAGCTGGTGGCGCCTACGGCGCCACGTCCAAGGGCGACTGCAGGCGGAGGCTGCGTTAAGAGCAGAACATGCCTTCCGGCAGGCGATGGAGGACTCCCTCTCGGTCGGCATGCGCGCCCGTGACCTGGAAGGCAGGATCATCTATGTCAACCCTGCTTTCTGCAAAATGGTCGGTTTCAGCAAGGAGGAGTTGATCGGCGCGACGCCACCCTACCCCTACTGGGTGCCAGAGGCCATGGAACACCACCTGCAGCAGAACCAGGCCGTGCTGTCGGGCAATGCCCCCATGGCAGGGTTTGAATCCCGCATCCGCCATCGGAATGGCCATTATGTGGACACCATGGTCTACACCACCCCGCTGATCGATGCCGATGGCCAGAAGCGCGGCTGGATGAGTTCGGTGCTGGACATCACCGAACGCAAGCGAATCGAGGAGCATACCCGCCAACAAGAAGAAGTATTGCGACAGACCGCCAAATTGGTCAGCATGGGCGAAATGGCCTCGACGCTGGCACATGAGTTGAATCAACCCTTGATGGCCATGTCGGGTTACGCCAACGCAGCCCAGCAGTTGGCCAAGCAGCCTGATCGCCAACTGCTGCTTGGCAGCACATTGGACAAGATTGCTGAGCAAGCCCAGCGCGCCGCCCAGATCGTCAGGCGCATCCGTGAATTCGTCCGTCGGAGCACGCCACACCGTGAGACGTGTAACCTGAATAGCGTAATAGATGACGCAATGGGCTTGGTTGAGCCCGATGCACGCCAGAAACGCGTCAAATTGGTGGTCAACCAGCAACCGCTACCCGACATCCAGGCGGACAAGGTGCTTATCGAGCAGGTGCTGCTCAACCTTTTACGCAATGCGATCGATGCGTGTGCCAGCCAGCCAGCCAGCGGGGGGGAAATCACCATCATGGCGTGCGAATACCGTGGTATGCTGCAAGTCAGCGTGCGGGACACAGGTGGCGGTATCCCCGACCAAGTTGCCCAACACCTGTTCGAAGCGTTTTTCACCACCAAGAACATGGGTATGGGCATGGGCTTGAGTATCTGCCGCTCCATCATCGAAAATCACCAAGGTAAGCTCTGGTTCGAGACTGAGCCTGGCGTCGGTACCTGCTTTCATTTCACCTTACCGTTATGAGCCAATTGGAACTGAAAAACGTCTTTATCGTAGATGACGATGCAGCCGTGCGGGATGCACTGGGGCTATTACTGCTGTCTCATGGCTATTCGGTACGGACTTTTGAGTCAGGCGAACGATTCCTGGCAGCCCTGGAGCCAACATGGGAGGGTGTTGCCGTACTCGACATCCGCATGGAAGGCATGAGCGGGCAGGATGTATTCGATGCATTGCGTCAACGGGGCAGCGAGTTGTTGATCATCTTCTTGTCCGGTCATGGCGACATCCCTATGGCAGTACAAGCAGTCAAGGATGGTGCCTTTGATTTTCTGGAAAAGCCGTGTACCGATCATTTGCTGTTGAGCAAGCTCAATGCCGCCCTGGATATCTGCCTTACCCGTAAACAATCGCGCGGCAACCAGGAAGCGGTGCATTCACGGCTGGGCAAGCTATCCCCTCGGGAGCGGGAAGTAATGGAACGCGTATTGGCTGGCAAGCTCAATAAGGTGATTGCAGATGAACTGGACATCACCATGCGCACGGTAGAAGTCCACCGCGCCAATGTGTTTGCCAAAATGGGCGTGCGCTCGGCAGTAGAATTGGCCCAGCTATTGGCTGGGAAGGAATGACAGAATTTATATTTTCAACAGGTCTGACAGCGTGAATCCTGTCTCTCAATGGATGAACTTATCTGACTGAAATACAAAACCCGCATAGCGAGAAATGACGCTATTGAATCATTCGGCGTGGTCAGCCAAGAAAAATTGACCGCTGATTTTTCTTGGCTTGAATCCAAATTTAATTAGATTTAATTGGTTAGGTGCAATTGAAAGGGAGAAGGATTGGTATCGTGATACCAACCATTAAACCCAACATAACCAACCAGGTCATACGACCCAGTCGCCCAGCCTTGGGTGGAGATGGTGATGGCTGGTGTAATCCATTGACCACCATAAGTCTGGTTAGGATTGTTATTGGCAATCAATTGGCTTTCCGCCACCTGACGACCGGTACTCCGATCAACGATGATGACTGGCACATTATCAAATGTGCCACAACCAGCGGTATTGAAGAAGTCACGGCTGGTGATGAATTTTACATTGATTTGAACGCGATTACCCACCTTGGTTGTCGACGCACCAGGCTCGATAATCGACGTATAGAAACAAGTGCCATTTTTGGTGGTTGCATTCGCCAAGCCCATTGCGCCCAGCATCATCGCCCCAGCAACCAGTTTCGAAACATTCATTTCAGCACTCCCTTGATCATTCATTATTAAGGAAATGTATTGTGTATTTACATGTGATTCAAATGCAAATTGTTCCGACCATAAATATTTAAGCAAGTGGTGATTTATCACCATGAGAATGACTTTTCAAAACCTCATCAGCGAGTGCGAAACCACCCCGTCAGACTCATTCTTTCACGCTTGGCAGGCAACACCTCATGGTAAAAACGAGGGGAGTGGAAAACGACCATGGTACCCGCTCTGGGGGGCACATCAATATATGAATCCGCATTTGATTCATCCAGATAAATCCGCAATTCACCTCCATCCCCCAGTTGCCATTGCTCATTCAAATACAAGATAGTCGTAATCTGCCGTTGCCCGGTGCCACGAAAATTATCGACATGTCTTTTATAGAAAGCACCTTCAGGGTAAATGGCAAAGTGTGTTTCCAACTCTAACAATCCCAGATACAGCGATTGATTCAAAGACTGTCTCAAGGATTCCATCTTATCCAGATAGGTGAGCTGATGTGGCGTCGCGGTTTCCATGTCCAACCAGCGGACATGGTCGGCCCGGATGTCCGGTGCGATCCGCTCTTGCTCCCCCCGCCCTACTGCAGCAGCATGGAACAAGCCATTGCGCCAGCCTTGCCGACAATCTGCCGCCAATGCCGCTACTTCGTAGGCGGAAAAAGTGTCTGGGATGACCACATATCCAACATCGACCAGCCCATCGGTGATCTGGCTCAGTAAAGCGCCGGAAAAGCTCATGCGGATCGCCGCCGAAAGACCAGATCCCAGACACCATGGCCCAGCTTCAGCCCGCGCGCTTCGAATTTCGTCTGTGGGCGATAGCGGGGCTTGTCAGCATAGCCCGACGCAGTATTGATCAGTTCGCCATTGGCGCTGAGCACTTCCAGCATCTGAATGGCATAGTCTTCCCAATCTGTCGCCATGTGGATATAACCACCAGGCTTGAGTTTCTTCACAATTTTCTCGACGAAGGCTGGCTGTACCAACCGACGCTTGTTATGGCGTTTTTTATGCCAGGGATCAGGGAAGAACAGGTGGAAGCCATCCAGTACGCCATCCGCCAGCATATGATCCATCACCTCCACGGCATCATGTCGCATGACACGGATATTGGTGATATTACGTTCCGCTATCAATTTCAGCATATTGCCAACCCCAGGGCCGTGTACCTCGATGCCAAGGAAATCAACATCCGGCATGGTCTGGGCGATGTCCGCTGTTGCTCCGCCCATCCCAAAGCCTATTTCCAGAACCTTGGGTGCAGTGCGACCAAAGACTTCATCGAGGTCCAAAGGTTGTGCCTGATAAGGTACACCCCAACGCGGCATGCCTTCGTCGATTGCACGCTGCTGCGCGGTTGAAAGATGCCCTTGGCGCAATACAAAGCTGCGGATTGGGCGTAATTTCGGGTCATCAGGATTGGTATAAACGTCGTCGGACATGGTGAGCATCTGAAAAAGGTTGCCGGCATGCTATGCCGGCAACGGGTCATACGAATACAGAACGGGGGTACGGTCAGAATCAAGACCGACCGATCAGGCCACTCATGGGTGAGCTGGGGTCTGCGCTATAGAGCTTTCTTGGCATGCGCCCTGCGAGATAGGCTTCGCGGCCCGCCTCCACCGCTTTTCGCATGGCGCTGGCCATCAGTACGGGAGACTTGGCATGCGCGATGGCGGTATTCATCAATACGCCATCACAGCCCAATTCCATGGCGACTGCGGCATCGGATGCCGTGCCCACACCTGCATCCACCAACACGGGGACCTTGCTCTGCTCGATGATCAGGCGCAGATTCCACGGGTTGAGGATGCCCATGCCGGACCCGATCAGGCTGGCCAATGGCATGATGGCGCAACAGCCGATCTCCTCCAGCTGCTTGGCGATGATCGGGTCATCCGAAGTGTATACCATGACATCAAAACCTTCTTTGACGAGCGTTTCTGCAGCCTTGATGGTTTCCAGCACATTCGGAAACAATGTGTTGGGATCGCCCAATACTTCGAGCTTCACCAATGAATGGCCATCCAACAGCTCCCGCGCCAACCGAAGTGTCCTCACGGCGTCATCTGCGCTATAACAACCTGCTGTATTGGGCAGAATGGTATAGCGGGAAGGCGGGATGGCATCCAGCAAATTGGGTTGATTGGGGTCTTGCCCAATATTGACACGTCGGATTGCGACCGTAACGATCTCTGCGCCACTGGCTTCAATCGCAGCCTGCGTCTCGTCAAAATCTTTGTACTTGCCTGTGCCGACCAGCAAACGGGAGGCATAGGCCTTGCCTGCGATGGTTAATGCGTCCATGTGAGATGCCTAGGAAGAAATGGGTTTGAACCAATTGGACTATCAGTAGCTGGGGCCGGGCGTCTGTCAACCGCCACCAACCGCTACCACAATCTCGAACGAATCCCCAGAAGCGATGGTGAGGGCGTCAAATTGACTGCGCGGTACGATCTCACCATTGCGCTCGATGGCAACACGCTTTCCGAGTAGATCCAGCTCTGCGAGCAGCCCTGTGAGGGACACCGCCGCCGCGAAATGTCGCGGCTGACCATTGATCATGACTTCAATCACGGTAGTCATAGAGAAATTGAGGAAAAGGGATACATTGTAACACCGCAACCCGGGTCTCAGGCTGATGTGGCACGCATGCGATTGATCCGAACCACAACCTGCAGCTGCCGCAACGCTTTCATGACCTTGGCCAGGTGTTGCCGATGCTCAACCTGCAAGGTGAAATTCAACGTGGTATAAGCACTCTGATTGGGCTCATCTTCCATATGCACATTCTGGATGTTGGCATGCTCGTCCGCAATGGTCGAAGCAATCTGCGCCAGAGCGCCCCGCTCATGCACGGCAAGCACTTTGACCGCCACATCGAACATCCGCTTGACAGCCGGGTCCCACTGTACATCTAGCATTTTGTCCGGATCAGGTCTGCTTTTCTGCAAAACCGGGCAGTCGTGGGTATGCACCACCAACCCCTGCCCTTTCTTGACCACACCAATGATAGGATCACCCGGAATCGGGTTGCAGCAAGGAGCAAACTGTACCGCCATTCCTTCCGTGCCATAAATGGTGATGGGGTCTGGCTTATGGGCTTCATTAGGCATCTGACCAGAAATCTGCAAGAGCCGCCGCGCCACCACGACCGGCAGTCGCTTACCCAATCCGATGTCAGACAGGATTTCCTGCCTGGAGCGATCGCCGGATTCCTTCAGGAAGCGCTCCCACAATACTTCATCGACCTCCACATGTTCGGTTTTCAATGCATGTAGCGATTGATTGAGCAGCCGTTCGCCCAAGGCAACCGATTCCTCATAACGCATGGTCTTAAGGAAGTGACGGATATGCGACCGCGCTTTGCCGGTGGCAACAAAATTCAGCCATGACGGATTAGGTCGGGCTGTACTGGCGGTGATGATCTCGACCCGATCTCCATTGCGCAGAATGGTACGCAAGGGCATCAGCTCATAGTTGATCTTGGCCGCGATGCATCGATTGCCGATGTCAGTATGCACCGCATAGGCAAAATCCACTGCTGTTGCACCCTGCGGCATGGCCATGATCTTGCCTTTGGGCGTAAAGACATACACCTCATCAGGAAACAGATCGACCTTGATATGCTCAAGAAACTCAACGGAATCGCCGCTCTCCGATTGGATCTCCAGGAGACTTTTCAGCCATTGGTGCGTTTTCTGCTGCACCTCGTTGATGCTGACATTGCCAGATTTATAGATCCAATGCGACGCTACGCCCGCCTCAGCGAGCTTATGCATCTCCTGCGTGCGGATTTGGATCTCGACAGGGGTGCCATAAGGACCAAACAACGTCGTGTGCAGGCTCTGATAGCCGTTGGCCTTGGGAATGGCGATATAGTCCTTGAATTTGCCAGGAATCGGCTTATACAGACCATGTAGCGCACCCAGAGCCAAGTAGCAGGAGGGCACATCCTTCACGATCACACGAAAGCCATAGATGTCGAGCACCTCAGAAAAGGTCAGGTGCTTTTCCTGCATCTTCTGATAGATCGAAAACAAGTGCTTTTCGCGGCCTGATATCGTCGAATCCAGCCCGGCATCTGCCAATTTGTTACGTACCGCGTCCGCGATCTTACCCACGACTTCCCGACGGTTGCCCCGGGCGGCACGCATGGCTTTGGACAACACAGCATAGCGATGCGGGTGGACATAGCGGAAACTCAGGTCTTCCAGCTCTTGATAGACGCTGTTCAAACCAATACGGTTGGCGATTGGCGCATAGATCTCCATGGTCTCACGAGCAATCCGCTTCTGCTTGTCCGGATTCATGGAATCCAGCGTACGCATATTATGAAGCCGATCCGCCAGCTTGATCAGGATGACGCGGATATCCCGCGCCATGGCCAACAGCATCTTCCGGAAATTTTCAGCCTGCGCATCTTCCTTGGTCTGGAATTCGAGCCGCTCCAGCTTGGAAAGACCATCTACCAGATCCGCGACCGGGCGCCCGAAATGCTCGGCGATTTCGAGCTTGGTGACGCCGGTATCCTCCATGACATCATGCATGAGTGCTGCACACAATGCCTGAGAATCCAGGAACCACTCGGACAGGATGCCAGCGACCGCAATCGGGTGCGTGATATACGGCTCACCGCTTTTGCGGAATTGCCCGGCATGGGCCTTGGCCGCGAACCGGTACGCCACCTCAAGCAAGGTGACTTCATCCGGCTTCAGATAGGCAGAAACTTTGGCGAGTAACGCCTGTGCTTCAGGCAACAGCGGATCCAGGTCGGCGGTGCCGACCTGAGGGCGTGTGGACGGGATCGTCGATTGCGTACCCAGCATGCTCCACTCCGCTATGAAAACGCAATCAAGCCTGGCCGCGATTCATGATTTCCGAGCCAACATGGCCGGCAGCGATCTCACGCAATGCCAGCACAGTGAACTTGTCCTTGCCGGGCTCGACAAAAGGGGTTGCACCAGAGGCCAGTTGGCGAGCGCGATAGGTGGCAGCCAGTGTCAGATCAAAACGGTTGGCGATTTTGTGCAGGCAGTCTTCAACAGTGATACGAGCCATGATTCAGTCCCGAGATAATAAAAGATTCAAGGTTTAAAGATGAAAGTGTGGCATATATGGCGGGCATCCAAGCCTCTGCCACACAGGAGACTTGCCCGGGCGAGCGTCAGAACGCGCCGCCTTTCAATTCCGAAAACAGATCTCGATGGCGCTCAGCCTGTCGGAGCAGCTTCAAACGCTGGGTACGGACAATTGCCAGCAGGTCATCCAAGGCCACGTCGAGTGACTCATTGATGACGGCGTAGTCAAATTCATCAACATGCGAGATGTCATCGCGGGCTGCCGCCAGGCGACGTTGGATGGTTTCTTCGGAGTCTTTTCCCCGCCCACGCAGGCGGTTTTCCAGCGCTTCGAGGGACGGCGGGAGGATGAAAATACCAATCGCATCTTGAAACAATCTGCGTACCTGATGCGCACCTTGCCAGTCGATCTCCAGCAGAATGTCATTTCCCAGCGCGAGCTGATCAGCGATCCAGCGCTGCGACGTACCGTAGTAATTACCATAAACCTCTGCGCATTCGAGGAATTCACCTCGATTGATCATCTCCTGAAATAGATCGCGAGAGACAAAATGGTAATGTTTGCCATCCACCTCACCCTCGCGCGGCGCGCGAGTGGTATAGGAAACAGAAAGTTTGACGTGAGGGTCTGCGTTCAGCAGCGCATTGACCAAAGTGGTCTTACCCGCGCCAGACGGCGCCACCACGATGAAAATTGTACCTTGTTGCATAGTGAGCTTGATCGGGTTGTGAGGCAACCCAGCAGTCTTCAATATTTCAATTTAACACAAAGGAAGCCCGGCTGTACGGACGAGCAAGCCCTTATTGCGTGCGGATCAATTAAACGGTCTCGGTGCGAGCCATCCGCATGATTCTCATGCAGTACATCCAAGTCCTCTTCCGGCAGGGGCAAGTCAGACAAAGATGTGCATGCATCAGACAGTTTTGACCTTACTCGATGTTTTGTATCTGTTCACGCATCTGCTCGATCAGCACCTTCAATTCCATCGAAGTCTGCGAGACTTCAGCAGAGACTGATTTCGACCCCAAGGTATTCGCCTCGCGATTCAGCTCCTGCATCAGAAAATCCATCCGCTTGCCTACCGTGCCACCAGCTTTCAAAATCCGGCGTAATTCGCTCAGATGTGTTCGTAATCTGGAGATCTCCTCATCCACATCGATTTTCTGCGCGAACAAGGCGAATTCCTGGCGGATGCGGTCATCCTCGCCATTGACCATGGCCTCTTTGAGTCGCAGGCTGATTTTTTCCTGATAGGCAGCAAGCAACGCTGGGATCTTAGGCTCCACTTCGGTGACAAGCACTTCCATCCGATCGACACGCTGCAAGATCATTTCCACCAGCTTGGCCCCTTCTCTGCCACGGCTGGCGGTGAAGTCGTCCAGTGCCTGCGCCAACATCTCCAACACGGTCTGTTGCAATAACTCGGCAGGCACATCCTGCGTCTCCAGGACGCCCGGCCAGCGCAACAATTCACCCATTTTCAAATCACCCGCATCCGGAAAGATCTGCTTGACTTGGCGGGTCAAGCCCACGAGCTGCTCCAACATGGTCTGATTGAGCGACAATGATGTCTGCGCACCAGTCTGGATGTTGAGCTGGATACGGCAATCCACCTTACCGCGAGACAAACGGCTCGAAATCAGCTCCCGCATCTGCGGTTCGACGACACGAAGCTCGTCAGGCATACGAAACTGCGCCTCGAGGTAGCGATGGTTGACAGCGCGCAAATCAAGCGTAAGCGACACACCACCAAGTTCCCGGCTGGCATTTGCAAAGCCTGTCATGCTAAAAATCATGTAGTTGCTCCCATCGTTAGGCGATCCCGACCGGTCCGCCGGCGGAAATATTAGCGGTTTCTTAACCTTAGTATCTTTACTTCGACGCAGAGAGCCGAGAAAATGACTGCCTGGTTTTTCAGAACTATACCATATACAAATATCAGCGATGGCTAATCAATCCAACCGGCCCCTACCTCGTGGCTATCAGTTGCTGAATTACACCATCGTCAAGCAGCTTTCTGCCGGTGGTTTCAGCTTGGTATATCTCGCGCATGACGAGAATGACCGTCCAGTCGCGATCAAAGAGTATCTGCCCAGCTCGCTGGTGTTACGCACCGATGGTGACAAGATTGTCGCAACGGACCCGGACAAACTTGCCACCTTTCGATTCGGCTTGAAGTGTTTTTTTGAGGAAGGCAAGACGCTCGCTCATATCCAGCACCCCAATGTCGTTCGTGTGCTGAATTTTTTTCGCGCCAATGAAACCGTCTACATGGTGATGGAATATGAGCGCGGGCGCACCTTGCAACGGGAGATCCAGCTGCACCAGTCGGTGCGGGAGGACATCATCCGCCATGTTTTCTACCACATGCTCAACGGCTTGCGGGAAGTACACCTGAACAAGCTGCTCCATCTCGACATCAAACCCGCGAATATCTACATTCGGCGTGATGGCAGCCCGGTTTTATTGGATTTCGGCTCTGCTCGACAGACCTTGACCAATGAAGTCAAGCGCTTCACCCCCATGTACACACCAGGGTTCGCGGCGCCGGAACAGTACAAGAACCGGGAGAATCTTGGCCCCTGGACCGACATCTACGCAGTCGGCGCCAGCATTTTTGCCTGCATGGCCGGGTTCGCCCCGCAGGCCGCTGATTCCCGGGTGGAGGAAGACAAGCTGGTCTCCGCCAAGAAGTTGTGGAAAGGCAAGTATAGCGACGAATTATTGGAGATCGTCGATTGGTGCCTGCATCTGAATCATCTGGATCGCCCACAAAGCGTGCATGCGCTGCAAAAAGCTCTATCATTCAAACCACAGGTACCGCTGCCTCCTCCGAAAGCCGGCATATTGACGAACCTGAAAATGACATTGGCACGCATCCGGAAGGCTTGACCCGATTATGCCAATTGATGGTTTTCAGCGTTCCAATGCCATCCGAAAGCAGCTATACTTATACCAACAACATATTTCTGAATTGAAATGAAGTTCTCGATCTATCAAGAAAGCCGGCGCGGCGCGCGCAAGTACAATCAGGATCGCATCGGCTATTCATATAGTCGGGATGCATTGCTGTTGGTTGTTGCAGATGGTATGGGCGGGCACCTTCACGGTGAGGTCGCCTCCCAGATCACCATTGAATTATTGGCTGGGCTGTTTCAGAAGCGAGCGCGTCCGGTGGTGCCCGCGCCACTGGCCTTCTTGCAGGAGGCACTGACCAAGGCGCATGATGCCATACTGAATTATTCGACCAACCACAACCTGCTCGAAACACCACGGACCACCTGTATTGCCTGCCTGGTTCAAGACAGCACCGCCTATTGGGCGCATGCCGGGGATTCGCGCCTATATCACTTTCGCGACGGCAAGATTCTCAGCCACACACGGGATCACTCCAAAGTGCAGCAGATGGTCGAAAATGGCCTGCTGACTGAGGAAGAGGCCATGCGCCACCCGGAACGGAACAAGATATACAGCTGCCTGGGCGGCATGATTCCGCCTGAGATCGACTTCGGCGGCAAAGTGCCATTATATGAAGGCGATTCATTGGTATTGTGCACCGATGGTTTCTGGGGGCCGCTCCCTGCGGATGAGATGTGTGCTTTCCTGGGCAGCTACCCGGTGCTGTACGCCTTGCCACAGTTGATGGATCGCGCTGAAATGCGTGGTGGAAAGCACGGCGACAATCTCTCCGTATTGGGGATTACCTGGCTCGAAGAAGATACAGCAGCGGACACCAAGAATGCAGTACACACCAAGACCCTGCCGCTCGACGGCTTCACCACTCGCCTGAAGGAGCTGAATGCCGATCAGATCCTGAAAGAAGACAAAGGCGTCAGCGAAATGGACATCGAAGCAGCCATCGCTGAAATCAGGGCAACGATTGCCAAATACTCGAAGTGATTTTTACTACGGATGCTGATCCTGGCCGACAGACATGACACGTCACCGCCGGATCAGCTGCCCGCCATGGCGTCACAGATGGCCCCACCTTATTGGGTTTGCATCTCTGCTGTAGTCAGACCCAACAGCTGTAATGGACGACAAGGGGTAGGCACTGTACGCTTTGCCAGATAGGCATGCAGACATTGCGTCTGCTGGTACAGCGTGTCATGCGCGGCGCGCGCCAATCTTGGGTAGGCCCGCTCGCTGGCCAAGGCAGATTGATACAGCTGGCCGATTTGATGCAGTGCATCACGATCGATGGCAGCCCCTTCTGGGAACCGCTTGCCTAGCTCGCTCAGGCGGGCTTCCGCCAATGCGACCAACGCAGTAGGGGAAGGATCGAGGCGAGCGCTGTGCTCAAGTGATTGCAGGGTGCCTTGTCGATCACCCTGCCGCATGGCCGCCTCTGCTTGCTGGCGGGCTCGTTCAGCGCCCTGGGTGTCAGCAGCCCGGGCATTTGCCTGCAGCCACAACACAATGACCTCAGGCTGCAGAAGCGAAGCTGCAGGCAATGGCAGCTCAACACGGGCCGTAGCGTGCGCTGTACCGATCAACATGACCAACACCAGACACCGTACGACACGCATATTCACCTCCTGACAGGTCAGAGGGTTGCGACGACATCAATCCGACGTGCAACCGGCAACCCGTCGATCTTGGCGGGCTCTGACAATTCAAATTCCAGAATCACATCGCGGGAGGGTAGCAATGATTCGCTCAAATTGCTGGGCAAGTCGCCACCCCGGAAAAATGCGGAGCGCGTTTCTTCCAGCTGATTGCCCACCACAATGCTACCAGGAACGGCACTCAAATAGCGGATGAAACCATAGCGTTGTTCGGCCTGATACGTCTGGCAGACACCTCGCACGCGGGAGCCGATCTCCCCCCACTTGGGTGAGGCAGGGTTGACATTGCGCACCGGCACCAGATTGGGCACCAGCAATCCATTGATGTATTGATCTGCGGTATCACGCAATTCACGGGATACATTGTCAAATGCCACCACTTCGACACGACAGCCTTTGCTTTGCAGCGCTCTGGCCACTTGCACGAAGTCACCGTCACCCGTCACCAGAACCACGGTATCCAGACGCTCTGATTCCGTCAGTACATCCACCGCCATATCGAGGTCGGCATTGGCTTTTTTGGTTTCCATGCCCTCATCGTCATAGAACCGTCTGACCTGTTTGACCGTTACACGGAACCCTTGATCGCGCAACGCAGCTTGATAATTACTGGCCTTTTGCAGATATTCCGGCTCGCGTTCAGCGCGTTGGGCATCAAACGCCAGATAGACATTCAACCGTTGCGGCTCTCCACCGGCCCGGCAGGCAAGGGTTCGTAACACCTCATAACGCATGCCATGACCGCCGTTCATTCCAATATTGCTTGCATCAACGTATACGCCTACTCTGCGCATCGCTACCTCTGAAAAATGAATTGTTGTGATATGAATATGATTGGTTAATCAGACTGACCCTGACAATCAGCTTTGGCACGCAGGAGGCCCCACGTGGTCGATACCAACTCAATCTGAATGCACCTGAATCGCGTGCAGCCGCGCAGGATAACCCAAGTCCGAGTGATGCCCCGCTTTTTTTTCACCCGACCTCACGGCAAATAGGACGGAAAGCCAATACAGTGCTTGTTTAGACGCAAATCTGAAATAATTGCAAAAAACTATGACACACAGCCAGACATATCTCCAGGGCAATACAGGCACCGCACAAGCGGCTCCGCTCACGCCTTGTGCTCGAACAACCATCCAGACAGGGCTGGCAGCCCTGATGACAGCACCTGACACTTGATCGATCACACACTGCGGAGAGGCTTGGCACCATCGCCCAACCCTTGGTCAGATGAACGATACATTTGGTTCCCCGATTGCAGCTGGGCCACAGCCCGCTTGCACCGTGCACGAGCCATTGTGGCCTCGTCCAGCGGGGTATTCGGGCATGACGCCATCAAGCCGTGAAAAAGGGGGGCGCCCCCCTTTTTTCACTACGATCAACGCACTGGCCTGATTCAGTCGTGGATCAGATGGACATCTGCTCGCTTGAATCCGTCGAAACGATCCGATGCCTGGGTCAGCGGGTCATGGAGCACCCCCTGTGTGCAGGCTGCGTCGGGGCAGGCCCAGTGGTAGTAGATACGATTCTTTGGGTCCCGCACGAATCCGAGCGCCTTTTGATCGGCCACGGACAGCTCACTGACTGATTTCAGCTCGGACAAGGTCACCAGCCGCCAGCCCCCTTGCACACCGCAAATGGATTGCTGATTATAGCGCGCCAGGTAGGCAGCGACGGTTTCGACGGTGTTGTCGAACTGGCTGCGATTCCACGGTCTGGCATCGCCACCGGGCAGCTTGTCAACGGGCTTCTCCGGCAGCAGCCACAGTTTGCCATCCGGGCGCTGATCCCGCCCGCAGCGGGCGTCACTCAGGCGCTGCGTCGGCTGGCCCAGTCGATCCGACCATTCCAATGCGCCCGGCATGGTGGGCGGATTATCGTCAGCAACCAGCCATGCACTGGCACGTGCCAAGGGGCGGTTCAGGATGAAGTCGCTTCCTTCTTGTGCGCCTGCCTGATCTGGGCGGCGGAAGGGGTAACGGCTGGCGACCTGATAACCGTTGTGCTGCTCCTGCGTCCAGTAATGGCTGGCGGGCAGCATGCCCTGCCAAAGCACATTTCCTTCGATCTTACCCAGGGCGGCCAACTCGGCCAGCTTGGGCAATCGCCAGCCGGATCGTCCACATAGCTGCCCTTGCTGCGCCAGCTCCATCAAATGGTAGGTGGTTTCCGGCTTGGCCGCACCCGCCACCGAGCCGCTCTGGCTGTACATCAAGGAGGATTGACCCCGAATGGTGGCCTGCGACGCGCTCTTGAGCTCGACATCGGCCAGCAACCATACTTGCTGGCGGACACGATCCTGCACACATGTCCAACCTTCAGCCATGCCAGCCTGGAGAGGGAGCGGCGAGCCATCGCGTGCCAGCTTGGCCCAAGGGGAGGCGCTTGCGCTGATGGCCTCCAACTGCCGCCTGAGCGGTATGTAGACAAGCATGCTTTGATTCAAGGCAGTCCGCCCTGCTGCCAGACGCAGTGCCAGGCGCTCAGCCAGCGCCTTGCGGGCGGTGTCGGCCTGAATTGCCACCAGCAAGGACTGCCCCGCCGCCAGCGCATCGGTTCCAGCCTGTTGCAGTCGCTGCAATGCCAACGATGACAGCGTGGCCGTCTGCAGGTGGGGCTGTGAGCCAGGCTGGGCCTGTAGCTCCTTCACCTCGCGCTGGAAGGCAGTTTGCCTGGCCTGGATTTCCAGCTGCTGATCATCCATGGCCTGCAACCATTGCTCAACGGCAATCGCGGTGCGGGCTGCAGCGATATCCTGTACCAGCTTGGGGCGGGTGGCCTGGATATCTGCCAGCTTCAGCTGATTGGCTTGCTGTGTGGCCTGCCATGTAGCCCATGCGGTCGTGGCATCATCAGGCTGGGTGAACCCCCAACGGAGCGCGTTGCCACGGCTGGCATCCAACACCAGCTGGCGCAGGCTCTGCAACGCACTGTCCTGCGATGCCGATGCCGCCTGCAATTGTTTGTTGGCTGTCGGCAGTGCCTCTTCAAAACGCTTCAGCAGATCTGCTGTCGGCAACTTGGCCTGCCAGCCCGCCGTGGTGGCTGGCAGGGCGGCATGCGCGGCCAGCTGGGCATCGAGCGCCGTCTGCGCCGCTGTCAACGCTGCGATGCGGGTCGTCAGCAGCTGATCCAATGTGCCAAGGCTGGCCTGGGTGGGGCTGATCAAGCGGAGGCGGAGCTGCTGTTGCCTGCTGTCGTAGGTCGCCACCTGATCGATATGGCCCGCTTCCTGCGAGGCATACAGATACACCTTGCGCTGGAAGCCCCCTTGCTCATCGTATTGAAAATCGCTGCTCCAATACGCGCCGTTTGTCATCTGCGTGGGCTGGGACAAGCTTTGGTGATCCGGGAACAGGGCCTTGTCCAAGGTGGCCCAGTATCGGCCATCCAGTTTGAAGGGAGCGGTATTGAGCTCCTGCAATTGGGCCAGACTGGGTACTTGCCACCGGGTACGGCCACACAGTTTGGCCTTGTTGGCATCGGCCACCAGCTTGTCGATGGCGGCTTCCTTGATGTCATCGGCCTGGGCGTCCGGCGCCGTTGCAAGCAGCCAGACATCACCTTGCCCCTGGTGGCGCTGGTCACCGATCAGCGCACGTTGATCTTCGACACAGCGCCAGCCGCTGGCCAAGCTGCTGCTGGCCGACAACGCGGAGCCATCCGCAGCAAGCTTGCGCCATTTCCGGTCGAACGGGCTCTGCTCCACTGTCGGCTTGGCCACCGGTGGCGATTCCGGCGTGGCGGGCGTTGGCGGGCTCACCAGCTGTTTCGCCCATGCCTGTAACTGCTCTTCAGTGGCAGGCGTATCGGTGATCGGCAACCGGCCTAAGCCCGCCAACCGGGTCAACAGTTGATCGGTTGCAGCCAGATTGCCGCCCAGTTGCGCCAAACTGCGTGCCAGAACCAGCCCCTGCTGGTGGAGCTTGTTGGCGACGGCTTGTTGCTGACGGATGGCGAAATAGTCCCCAAGCAATGGGGCATCCTGGCCCAAGCCCAACAATTGCCGCAAGGCCCGTGTTTCCTGCTCTGGGGTGGCGGGCGGTGTGGCTGGTCGATTCAGGCTGGCCTGCAGCATGGTCGTGAACGGGCTGATCACCGCACCTTGAAATTGCACAGGCGCCAGCAACCGATACTGTTCAGACTGACTGATCGGGCGATCTGCCCGATCAGCAGCCACCGCGCCAGTGCTGACTTCCGCCAGCAGCCAGGCTTGGGTCAGCTCCTGCTCTGACAAGGTCGAGCTGATCGAAAAGCGGTACTGCCCTTTCTGATCGGTCTGGCTTTGCGGCTCTTTGTCATCACATTGGCCGTTACGATTCAGATCCAGGCATACCCGTGCGCCCTGCACATAGCCATTGATGACGGTGCCGCTCAGCTCGCGCGCTGCGGGCGGGGGCGCCGGCTGGGGCTGCTGGGATGCGGGCATGGGCGTGGCAGGCTCGGGTTGGCCTTTGTTTTCACTGCCACATCCGGCCAGCCCCATCATGACGATAGTGCCGGCCATTAGTCCAATATGTTGCATTGTCATGTTCTGCTCCTCAGCGCCAGCCATCGCCAGCAATCAGGCGGATCGTCGCCAGGTCAGTCTTGGCGCTGGGAAAGGGCACCGCGCCTGCCTTGTTGAAGGCGATCGTATACACCCGACCTGGGTCGTTCGGGACGGGGGACGCTGTCCAGAAACGGTCAGCGTTGTGATCTGCAATCACAAAATCCGGAAAGGTCGCCAGATAGGCCGGCACCATGGTCAAGCCATGCAGCGTTTCCTTGACCGTCAAGGTCTGTAGCTCCGCGACGGTCGGCAAGCGCCAGTCACGGCGTCCGCACAACCCCTGCTGGTTGACTTCAGCCACATAGGCGTCGGTGTTGCAAGTCTTCAGCGAACAGTTGGCCCGATCATTGCGCTGATTGCCCCAGGCGAAGGTCTCCATCGAGTGGTGCAGATTGGCGCCGAGATCGTTGCGTTTCATTGCCCAGAACACCTTGCCACGGCCTGGGTAGCGGATGTCTTCGACACAGCTCCAGGGTTGCACCGGCCACTTCTGCTGGGCACCGATCACTGTCGTGCCATCACTGGCCAAGCGGCGGAACGCCAAGCGATCCTTACGCGCCACCTCCTCCACTTCGGGCGTGCCGGTTGGGGCTGGCACAGCAGTCGGCCAATGACGGTCGGTGGCGATCAGGCGCACCCGATGCCGCTGGCTGGCGTTTTCCGAGATCAGACGGGCATCGCTCTTGCCCGATTGACCCAGGGCGCCACCGAAATCCGCCGCGAAATACATGCGATACAGGTCGGCAATGTCACCGACTTTTTCGACATCACTCCAGAAGACATTGGCACCCGACGAGCCCAGCTGCAGGTCGGGGAAATAACCGATATAGGCAGCACGGTAGGTCAAGGGCGTGGTCTGCTCCACCATCAACATGCTCAGCTCGATCTGGCTAGGTACGCGCCAGTCACGCCGACCACAGCGCTGTTCACGATTGGCCCGCGCCACGACATCGCTCAGCTCGGCCTGGGTGAAGCGTTCCTGCCGCTCGGCAACAGGCTGGATCTGCCAGAGCGTGCGTGGGCGATCAGCGTAGCGTTTGTCTTCGACGCAGGCCCAGTCGGTGGCATCGCCAGCCAGGGCTTGGCCTTGGCCGTCGAGTTTGACGAAGGATTCCATGACAGCGGGCCGCTCGCCGCGCTCCGGGCGATACACGGGTGGATCAACCGGCTCGCCCCGACCACCGCGTACCAGCCGGACATGATGCGCATCCCCCTTGTGACGGGTTTCCACATAGCGTCCGTTTTTCTGGCCCATGCCAAAGATCACCGTGAATGCGTTGTAGCGGGGGAAGCTGCCGCCAACATTGCCGTCATTGAACGGGTTGGCTTTGTCATCCATGGGCGGTGCAGTGGTGCCCGTCCAGTAGTTGACGTATTGCGCGGCATCGAACAGGCCATCTTGTTTGTACAAGGTATCCGGAAAGTAACGCGTATCGATGGCGGGCTGCTCTTCGCCACGCCAGTTCTGGTTCACCAGCGACTTGAGCTCTCGGTGGCTGGGCAGGCGCCAATCGTCATATCCACACAGGCGAAGCCGGTTGGCGGTTTCCACCAGGGTGTCGGTATCGCACTCATTGTCTGCCAACGCGCATTGCCCAGGAGCAGTCACCGTGTGGTACAGCCCGTTGCCCCAGCGATAGGTGGCCTGCCGGTAGAACGGGCTCTTGGCATCGGTATTGCCGATCATCCAGACCGCCTGCTGTTCGCGATCGAACACGCAGGGCCAGGGCTCGGCTTCGTACTTGGCGGCCTGATCGGCCAGGGGTCGGCTGCGTGCATCCAACTTGGTAAAGCGTGCGCCGACCGCAATGCGGTGCAGGCTGGCGGTGCCGGTCAACGTGGTGGTGCCATACTGTGGGTGCTGGCTGACTTCCACCTGATACTGGATGTCCAGCTGGCCGGCTTCCGGCCACGCCGGGAAGGTCAGCTGATTACCCACCAGCTTGGCCTGCGCAACCAGAGCTTGCGGGCCGGTCAGCCGCCAGTTCTTCCAGCTGCCTTGCGCATCTTGATAGAGGTTGACGACCATTGCATCGGACGCGTCGGCGGCCTGCACAGCGGCCACGGCTGGCAACATGGTTTGGGTGGTGGGTGGCGCCGGCTGGGGCGTCACGGCTGGCGGGGTGACGGGCGGGCTGGGCTGTTCTGCCGCTGAGCCTTTGGCGGTCGTCTCGTTGCTGCCGCCGCCTCCGCCGCCACACGCGGATAAAACGACCGTGGTCAGGACCACGGCTGGTGTCACTTTGGGAAAGTGCATGGACGGTTCTCCCTGTTAAATGTTTGTGTTCTTATGCGGTGTCTCAAGCTGTGGACCCCAGTGGATGTAGCGTCAGGTCTTCTGCAACCAACACTGCCGCGCAATCTGGTGGCAAGGTCTGCAACGGCTTGACCAGCAAGGCCGTTGCCAACAGGCCCGCAGTCAAAGTGTCTGCGGCAATCACGCTGGCCTGCAGCCAGCCTGGCAGGGTGTCGCCCTGGGTGGGTTGAATGTGGGAGCGTGATGCGCCACCCAGCACGTTGCGCCGGGCGTGGTGACCAGAGCTGGCCAAGGCCTGGTCGTACAAGGTCAGGCCAAACAGCACTTCGCTTGGTTGCCGTGGGTTTTCGATGCCGATGGTGAAACAGTCGCTGTCCGGTGGCTGGCCGAACACACGTAGATCCCCGCCAAAATTGACGATGCCTGCCGCCACCCCCGCCTGTTTCGCAAGGGTGACTGCCACATCCACCGCATGCTCTTTGATCACACCACCGAGATCCAGACGGGTTGCAGCATGAGGTAGCTTCAATTGTCGATCTGACAACTGCCAGGCATCGAGCCCCATGGCCGCTTGCAAGGCCGCATGCCCTTGCCGGTAGTGCTCGGGATCGCGTACCAGCCTGAGCGCAGCCAACGTGCCGACGGTGATGTCAAATGCTCCCTGGCACCATGTCGACAATGTGCGGACACGATGCAGCACCCGCGCGGTCTCCATGTCCAGTTCGACTTCGCTTGTCTGGCGGGTGTTGATGACCCGATTGAGCCAGGACGCCGGATCATGGAAGTTATAGCGCTGCTCCAGCCGTCGCACCTCAGCCTCGATGGTGCGCGCCAACCCTGCTGGCGCACCATGCAGGGTCAATTGGCAGGGGGTGGTCATGGCCACGAAGGCGTGCGTCGTCACCTGCATGGGTCAGAACCGGTATTGCAGGCCCGCCGACAGCCAGTTGGCAGTCAGGCCGGTGGATTGTCGATAACGTGTCAAACCGGCGGTCAACTGCCAATCGGGGTGCACGCGCCAGTCGGTATTCAACGACACCGTATTGGCATTGAACCGGCTCAGCCGCTCATCGTTGCTGGCATAGCCGCTGAGCGAAAAGGCGGGTTCGGCGGCCTGCCAGGGGCGGTGGAAAAAGGCTGCGGTCTGGTGATAGCCCCGCCAGCTGGGCGAGACACGCCATGCCGGGGTCACTTGCCAGGTCAGCTGGGCTTCGGCAGTGTGCGAACGGATTTCCCAGCTGTCACGGTAATAGCGATACGACAGCTGGCTGGCTACCGTCGGGTGCCACGCCTTCATCCACCGCAGCTTGACCCCGCCGCTGTCACGATTGCCAGGGCGACTGTCTGCTGCCAGATAAAGCGTATCGCCTTGCCGACGCAATACCGTCTGGTAATGGTTGGACAGAAAACCGTTGTCCCGTGCCGCAAAGGCGCGGGCTTCCAACAGGCTGTCCCGCGTCAGTACCCATTGCGCGCCCGCTGTCACACTGCTGACATCAAAGTGCTCGCGGGTCTGGCTGAAGTCATCGCGCAGAGCATCTGTTTCATTCCACTGCCGCGCCACGCCCATCAGCCATACCCAGTTGCGCTCCGCGTCCTGGTTGACGCGCGCCTCCAGTGAGACTTCCTTGCTGAGAAAGTCCTTCTCTTTGGAGTACGCCGCCCCCAGCGTCCACTCATCACGTCGGCCTGTCCGATAGGCCCAGCTGCCAGAGGCAGCCCGACGGGTGTCGGTCAGGGGAACTTTGCGCACTTGGTAGCGGCCATCTTGCGCCAGACCATACAGCTTTTCACCCTTCGCTGCCCGCTTGGCGTCATCAGGTGCGGCATATAGGGGTGATGCAGCCTGCCAGGCGGGTGTCGCACCAGAGATGGCGTCGTAGCTGGCATTGACGGTCAACGTGTGATCGGTGCCGATGTCGTGGCTGAGTTTGGCATGGGTGAAATCGACCGCAACCCGGTCATCGCCTTCCCGATAACGTGAATGTTGCAGATCAAAGGTATCCGCTGCCAGTGCTGCATCGGCCAGCATGGCTGCCGCAGAAAGAATCAATAAAGGTTTGCGCATCGATCTCAGTTGCAGCCGCAACCGCCTCCCCCTACGCCATTGCCACCACGGCTGGCTTCCTTCGAGCTGAATACATGCTCATGCATCACGCCCGCCATCACATACGGCCCGCCTGCCTGCATATCGTCTCGTGCCAGCTGGCCCTTTTCCCAGGGCTTGACCTGCGCGCAACCGGTATTCAGACAAACCACCGCCATACCCACTACCAACCAGACACGTCCGGCGCTCACGGCTTGGCCTCCAATGCTTGTTCGACAACCTTGTCCACATTGGGCATCGCTCCCGTCAGCACTTTGACCACTTTGCCCGCTTTGATGATGTACAGGGCAGGCATGCCGATCGGTTTGAAGGCACTGATGATGTCCTGTTGCGGGTCATCCACCACCGGAAAGCTCAACGCACCCTTGGCCTTCATGTCCGCCTGGAAACGCTTGGCCAGCTGGGGGTCATCGTCCACATCCACGCCGACCAGCGCCATGCGCTGTGGCCCGAGGCGTTGATACAGGCGGGACAGCAGCGGCATCTCATGCCGGCAGCTCTCACACCACGCCGCGAAAAAATCGACAACGACCGTCTGCTGATTACTGACCTGCAACCGAGACAACCAACGAGCATCTACCGTATCGCCAACCTGATACGCCATCGCCCATGGCGACAGACACAACAGCGGCAAGACGCACCAACGAGAAACAGACATGCACGACTCCTGAAGGGAATACCCTGCCCTGACGGTGCTTGCGGCGCCGTCAAAGCAGACTTGAAAAGGAAAAGGGAAATCAGCCGGCTAGGCTGGGGGATGGGCTCGCCAATCCAATCGATACCACCGATTACCCCCTGCGACGATGTGCAATCGGTCGCCATGCAGCGCAAGCTGATTGATGGGGTCGGGCAGCCATGCGTCAGCCCGTAATTGGCCTGATCCCAAGTGATAGACCTGTACACGCTGATCGGGCAGCGAGACGGCCAGCCAGTCATGACTGATCGACCACTGCTGTGCCGCACCGGGCAGCCTAAGCTGGCGGATCAGGCGGGGCTCAGCGCCCAGGGTGTGATACACGGAAATCTGCTGCCCCTCGACCACCACCGCCCAGTCACCCTGTGCTGCCATGCCGCTGGGCGCGGTAGCCAGCCGCCAGCCACTCAATGCCTGGCCATCCAGGCCAATGCGCAACAAGGACTGATCGTCCTGCGCCACCCACAACTCACGCGCCTGATTGGCCAGCGCCATATGCACAGGCTTGGCGGGCAGCGGCCAGCTCTGTTGCAGGGCCAGCTGCCCTGCATCCAGCTGCAGGATGCGCTTGCCAGGCCCATCCAGCGCCAGCAGCTGTCCCGCGCCTGCTCTGTAGACCACTTGCGAGATGCCGTCATTGACGCAGACTGGGGAACGGTCCAGCGCAATCTGGCTGCCCTGCTTGCTCACCCCCCAGCGGAACACACCAAAGCTGGGCACCTCACCTGCGCTCAAGGCCCGGCAAGGTGTGGATTGAACGGTTGGCTTGGTGGCCGTCATCACGGCAAACACCACATGGGCGTCCGCACCAGCCACCAATTGACTCAACCCCTCAGACGGCGCAATGGGCTCATGCGTTGGAGTGGTGGGTGTCGAAGAGCCAGGCTGCGCGGGCGGCAACGGAACGGGCGGCTTGGGTGGCTGTGGGCGGGTGATGACCCCACTGGCACCACCCATGGCATGCATCATCGCCACCTCGCGACGCGGGCTGGGCAGTACATCCAATACCGTGTGCTGGCGATCAGCTGACAACAGTAGCAACCGATTGGGCTTGCTGGTGCCGACCAGTAGCTGCGAGCCCTGCCAGGCCATGCTTGTCACCTGCTCGTCGCTGCCTGCCTTGGCGAACCCGGCCACCTCGACTGCATCACGCGCCATCGCTGGCATCCGCACCTCACTGGGACGACCATTGGCCAGACTGGTGGCAGTCACTGCCAGCACCTGCTCCTGCAACCCCCATCCGGCCTGCGGCTTCAATACCACCTGCAATGCGGCTTCCAGCGTTGTGGAAGCAGGCCCCAAGCGAGCGGCCAGCTGTTGTTGCAATGTGGCTAACGGCAGGTCCGGTGATATCAACTGCATGGCGCGCAGCAAAGTGTGGTAGGCCGAGGGTGCCAACCCTGCTGGTGCAGCCAGCACGCTGAGCACTTCACCGGTTTCGGGGCTGATCTGCATCTGCAAACTTGGCCCTTGTCCAGATGCAGGCTCAGTGGCGTCGCAATGGAAATTGTCATTCGTATCGATGCAGCTGCGCTGAACAGGCTGTGGCGCCACGCTCACATTCGCCGTAGGTGATTTCTGCTCCCCACCGCCCCCACTGCCGCCCCCACCGCCGCAGCCGGTCATGGCCATCGCCACGGCCAAGGTCAGAGTGGAAAGCCTGCACAGAGAAAGATTGGTCACCATCGCACTCCATCTGGTATCAACTAAGGATCACCGAGGCATGCTGCTAGGCGCATCCACGGAATGGAGGCGAATTCTACTGTCAATTTTTAAGAATGAGAATAATTATTGTTAATTAATTTGCGCCAGATCAACGTACATATGCCTATCGTTGTTTGCAAATATTTGATTAATCTGATTTTCATGTGAATGACAATCATTCTTATCCTGTGAGTTAGTCAGGCCAATAAAACTGTCGGTAACTGACAGGTGTATCATCCCAACCATGTCCCACGTCACCCATCATGCGATCCGCTGAGCGTGGTCATCCTGCGTCCACCTCTTTATCCAATACACTGCACACAGGCCCCAGACATGCCAGCCGCCGAGGAAAACCAGCCGCCGCAAGGCAAACCATGCGCCACCTGCTGCCCTGCCTGTGGTAAAGCCAACCAATGCGCCATGGCTTTGGGTAAGTCGCCTGCATCCTGTTGGTGCATGACAGTTTCGCTGCATCCCGCCCTGTGCGCTGGGCTGAAAGTACAATTTCCGGTTGAGGCCTGTCTGTGTGAAGACTGCCTGAAAACCCGCACCCTGACGGCCTCGCCGTGACAAGCGCTGCCCTTTTTCCTGATAATGGCGCTTTCCTTTCTGAAAGATCTCCGATGCGACCCAGCCAACGTGAAACCCACCAATTACGCCCCGTTCGCCTGACCCGCCACTACACCAAGCATGCAGAAGGCTCAGTGCTGGTCGAGTTTGGCGAAACCAAAGTCATCTGCACTGTCAGCGTGGAAGAAAATGTCCCTCCCTTTCTGCGCGACAAGAATCAGGGCTGGCTGACTGCGGAATACGGCATGCTGCCCCGCTCCACTCACAGCCGCATGAAGCGCGAAGCCGCCAGTGGCAAGCAATCCGGACGGACGCAGGAGATCCAGCGCCTGATTGGCCGCGCGTTACGCGCCGTGGTGGATCTGGACAAGCTGGGGCAGCGCACCCTGCATATCGACTGCGACGTGATCCAAGCTGATGGCGGCACACGCACCGCCAGTATCACTGGGGCATTTGTCGCGGTGCAGGATGCCGTTGCCAAGTTGATCGCCAGCGGTAAATTGACCCAGTCACCCATCCGCGACCATGTGGCGGCGGTGTCGGTCGGGGTCTACCAAGGTGTGCCGGTGTTGGATCTCGACTATGTCGAAGACTCCGATTGTGAAACCGATATGAATGTGGTGATGACTGGCGATGGTCGTTTTGTCGAAGTGCAAGGCACCGCCGAGGGTGAACCTTTCAGTCGCGAAGAGATGGACGCGCTGCTGGGCTTGGCCGAACAAGGCATCCGCGAGCTGATTGCATTGCAGAAAGCCACCTTGCTTGGTTGAACGCTGGCGGGTCACCCCTGTCCATCAAGCTGATTGCCAGCCGGCTCGACATGGATCGTGACTGTCGATCGGCTCAATTGCCGCTCCAGCGCTTGTTCCAACGCATCGCACCAGGTATGGGCGGCGTCTACGGTGATGTCGCCCGGCACGCGGAGTTTGAACTCGATAAAGCGCTGCGCACCGGCCTTACGCGTTTTCAGGTCGGCAATGGTGGCCTGGGGCGGTTTGTTTGAGAGGAAGACTTGCTGGATTGCCGCCAAGTCGTCGGGCGGCAAGGTGGCATCCATCAAGCCATCAAGTGAACGTCGAAGCAGATCCACACCGGTCATCACGATATTCAAGGCCACCAGGATGGCAATGATAGGGTCGAGAATCACCCAACTGGGCGGCGCAAACAACAGCACCGCCAGCCCGGCCACCACCCCGGCTGATGTCCAGACGTCGGTCAACAGATGATGGGCATCGGCCTCTAATGTGATGCTGTCATGCCGCTTGGCTGCACGCATCAACAACCATGCCACCCCCCCATTGACACCCGAGGCCACCAGCGAAAGCAGCAACCCGACCCCCAGGTCATTCACCGGCTCGGGGTGCCATAGCCGCTTGACCGCCTCATAGATGATGGTGAGCGCCGCCAGCAAGATCAGTCCGCCCTCTACCCCGCTGGAGAAATACTCAGCTTTGTCATGTCCGTATGGGTGCCCTTCATCCGCCGGAGTCGCCACCACCGTCAGTACGATCAATGCCACGATGGCCGCCGCCAAGTTGACGAATGACTCCATCGCATCGGAATACAGACTGACGGAGCCTGTCGCGAAATACGCGGCGAATTTCAATGCCAAGGTCAGCAAGGCTGCAAAGATCGACAGCAAAGCCATGCGCTGGGGGGCGGTCAGAGTCATCAGGCAGTTTCCGTGGTCAAAGGCAGGATGATAAGACATCTCTGCACCGGGCGGGTTCTGTATGGCTTGCAATCACGGTCGCAGCACCTACGATTCAGCATATCAGCACCGTGCCACCGCGCCACTACCCGTGTGATCGACATGATCGCACGGCCTGTGCCAGCTGGCCCTGGCCTCTCCGGTACAAGCCGCCTATGCTCCCCATCTTTACCCCTGTGCAACGATTCTGGTTGTCTGGCCTGGGCCTGGTGGCGGGCATACTCGCCCTGCAGTCCTGTGCCACACTCCCCAGCCTGGGTGCGCTGCTGGCTTTGCTTCCGATCTGCCTGATCTGCTGGTCGTTGCACGCACGCTTTCCCCGCCTAGCCTGGGTGCTACTTGGATTCAGCCTGGGAGCGGCCTGGGCGCTGTGCCTCGCCCATCAACGCATGGCTGATCGATTGCCTAAGGAGTGGGAAGGCAAGGCAATCGAAATCGAGGCCACCCTGGTTGACCTGCCTGATCCGACAGCTGGCGGCGTCCGCATCAAGGCTCGGGTGGATCAGGTGCTGACGCGTGATGCGCAGGTGCCTTCGTTGATCCAGCTCTCTTTGTATGGTGACCCGACAACCCTGCCAGTCTTCGCACCTGGGCAGCGCTGGCAGTTCGGCGTGAAATTGCGGCGCCCACATGGCAACGCCAATCCGCACGGTTTTGATTTCGAAGCATGGATGCTGGAGCAGTCGTTGCGCGCCGTCGGCAGCGTGCGCCATTACCGTCAGCTGGCGGGCCAGGGCTGGAGCCCACTGATCCAGATCCACCTATGGCGGCAGGCACTACGGGATCGGATGGCCGCCACATTGGGCGAACGCCCCTATGCCGGGGTGCTGATAGCGCTGGTGATGGGGGATCAACGCGCCATTCCGCAATCGCAGTGGGATAAGTTCAACCAGACCGGCGTCACCCATCTGGTCTCGATCTCTGGCCTGCATATCACGCTGGTTGCAGGGCTGGTGGGTGGCGTGGTCTATCGACTCTGGCGGTCACTGCCCCTCGCCATGGCTTGGCCTGCCCGCAAAGCGGCTGTGCTGGCCGGTTTGATTGCGGCCTGCTGGTATGCGTTGCTGGGTGGCTTTTCCGTCCCGACACAACGCACACTGTGGATGCTCTTGGTCGCAGCCATCGCGCTATGGCGTGGTCGGGCCATCCATATCAGCAGCATGTGGCTGATGGCTGCGTTGATCTGCTTGCTGATCGACCCCTGGGCGGTGATGGCGCCGGGTTTCTGGCTGTCTTTCGGCGCGATCGGCTGCATCATGTGGGCAGCCGCCAACCGCCTGCAACGCCCGCATTGGCTGGTGGAATGGGGCCGCACCCAATGGGCGGTGACCTTGGGGTTGGCCCCGGCGTTGCTGGCGTATTTCTCGCAGCTGCCATTGCTCTCGCCGCTGGCCAATGCCTTTGCCATCCCAGTGGTTGGCGCGGTGGTCACCCCCTTGGCTTTGCTGGGTAGCATCATCACACCGCTGCTGACGCTGGCGCATGCCATCCTCACCCCATGCATGCAAGCGCTGGGCTGGCTGGCGGGCCTGCCAGGGTCGCTGTGGCAACAGCCCGCTCCGCACGGCTGGGCCATCTGGCTGGCCATGCCCGGCATCGCCTGGTGCCTGCTGCCGACAGGTTGGCCCGCACGCGGCCTGGGCTGCTTGCTCCTGCTGCCACTGATTGCCAGTGTGGACGATCGTCCACAGCCTGAGCAGCTTCGCATCACGTTCATCGATGTCGGGCAGGGGCTGGCGGTCTGGGTGCAGACGGCCCGGCACGACCTGCTCTATGACACCGGCCCCAGCTTCCAGATCAAGCCATTTGGCCCACGCGCAACCCAGCGCATCGTCGAGGACGCCACTCAGCTCGATGCCGGTAATCGGGTCATCCTCCCCCGGCTGCGGGCTGCCGGGGTAAGCAGGCTGCATGGGCTGATCGTCAGCCATGATGACCTGGATCACACGGGTGGCGCGGCCTCGATCATCCAGGCGCTGCCACCTGATTGGGTGATGGGCAGCCTGCCACCTCACCACCCGATCACAACACAGGCCAAGCGTTATGTCGGGTGTCGGCAACATCTGACATGGCAGTGGGATGGCGTCCGGTTTGCAGTGCTGGCGCCCGATGCCGCAACCTTGGCATCACCCACCGTCAAGGACAACGACCGCAGCTGTGTCCTGCTGATCAGCTGTGCCGGCGGGCGGGTATTGTTGACGGGGGACTTGGAACGCTGGGGTGAGCTCACCCTGCTTGAATCGAACACACTACCGACCGTGCAGGTGCTGTCCGTTGGTCATCATGGCAGCAACACCTCGTCCAGCGAGCCCTTCCTGGCCGCGACCCAGGCCCAGATCGCGGTGGTCAGCGCAGGCTATATGAACCGCTTCGGGCACCCGACGGCCAAGGTGCTGGCCCGCCTGAAGGCGCAAGGCAGCGCAGTCGCCCGAACAGATCAGGATGGCGAGGTCAGCATCCTGCTTGAGCCTACCGGTATCCAGTTGCAGCGATACCGGCAGGCCCGGCCACGCTATTGGGATGAGACAGACCATCCCTGATCCGCTGTCATGGCTTGATCACCAGGAACCTTGCGCTGACTGGCCCCCAGGTGCCCGTGGTATCACGCGAACGGACATACACCAGATGCTTGCCCACTGACAGGCCCGTGGTGTTGATGGTGGCTCTGACATCCTCCGTCTTTTCATCGAACACGCCATCGGTGGCCGTCATCGATTTAGCCACCCCAACCTTCCAGGGCGGCACGTCGATATAGTACTCAGCCGAGCTGATGTTCTGCGTGGCTTCAACGCCATTGCTGTTGTTGAAGCGGGTGTCGGTGACCACCGCAGTCAGCTGCACCGGCGTACCAGCGGTGACACCAGTGGTGCCAGCCGTGCCAGCCAGGCCCACACTGGTGACATCCGGCCCGCCAGGGGTGATGTAAGGCGTGCGTACCACTTTGGCGGCATAGATCAGCGCATTCAGGTTTTGAGGTTTGATGGTGCTGTTATATGCGCTGCAACTTTGGAAGAAAGCCGTCCCCAGCTCAAAGGTATAGGCCGCCACCCCCAGCTCACCATAGCTGACGCCATCACTGGTGCCATCGGTCGGATACAGGCCGATCGACTGCTGTGGCGTGTAACCATTGAAAAAGGCGAACTTACGCCCCAGTGTCTGGAGCGCATTACCATTGGGCGCCGGGGTATTGGTGTACCCCCACGGCCACAACACCAATTGGCTGTAGCTATGGATATCCAGATGGATACCGCTGGTATCTGCCGGTGCCGGGTCGCTGGGGCTCGGGCCACGGCGATCGGGCCACAGGCTGCGCACATATCGCTCGATGGCTTTGATCTCCGGCTCTGAAGCAGCGGCAGGCCCACGATAGGTGATGTCGCAGGGGTTGCCGCTGGAGCCAGAGCCCCCAGTGATGTTCCAGCTGAAGGAGAAGTTGCGGTTCAGATCCGCTCCGCGATTATTGCTGGCTGCGCCACAATAAGCCTGATTGGTGTTCTTACGCCACGACAGGCCGGACTCCGCCTTTTTACGACCATCCGGGTTGGTGTGCAACATCAGGTGGACTTCGTGGTGATCCAGAATCCAGGTGGCATCAGCATTGACACCATAACCATCCATCAACCACTTGGCGAAGGCCAGGGTCAACGGCGCAGTGGTGTACTCCCGTGCATGGATCGCTGCATTGACGAACAACTTGGGTTTGGCGCCCGTGATGGCCTTGTTGGTCAATTTCAACACGCGGATATCATGCCCACCCAGGCCCTGCGTCTTTTCCCACGAATCACCAACCTTGATCCAACTGGCCAGATTGGGTTGGTTGGTGGCATAGGCCTGCGCGGCTGCAAACGTCTCTTCAACAGTCTCGTAGCAGCTGAACCCTGGGATCGCCGTCATCCCGACCGGGGCGGCCATCGGGTCATGCGCCAGTCGATCGGTCTGGATCTGATACAGTTGATCGATCATCTGATTGCGCTTGGCGATGAAATCGGTCGCGTGTTCCAGCCGGAAGCCGAATCTGGCCAATTTGTCCATATCGGATGAATCCAACTCCAGAATCAGGTAACCCTTGTCGTAATGCGATTCCAGCATCTGCTCATGGAAGGAAATGGCAGCTTTGCGGGCGATTTCCAGGCTTGGGAAATAAGCTTTGTAGATATTGTTGTTGGCTTTTTCCTGCTCAAGCAACTGCAAGGTCTCTGCCTTGTTTTCCGCTGCCATGGCGGCAGTCGAACCCAGGACAGCGCTCGTGAGTGCAGCGATACCGCACAGCGTGATGGCCTTCTTCATGTATCTCTCCTTATTGTTCAAGAAAATTCCGATGCACTTCGTCACCGGCGACTGCCCTTGTGAGGCACCCCGACGGTCACGCATACTGCGTGGGACAACTTCTTTCACAACAGGCCATATCGATTCCACATCGACGCAACCGGGCAATGCCACACCAAATGCATCGCAAGCCGCATCATGAAGCGGTTCGATATGTCCGGATCAACCAACAAGGATGGTGGTAAATGTGCTCCTTTCCATTTCAGTCAGAAAACCGTGTATTCAAGTGGTTGGGCATGCTGTTCTGGTTTATGACCACCGCCTCTTGCCTGGCCGCAGATATCACGGACACCGCCGCCGACTTCCGCGCCATGCGGCAACGACATGGACATTTTGACGGGGGCCCGTGGCAGCCTGCATTGGATCAGTGGCAAGGCAAGAAACATCAAGCCATGCAAAAGCTGGCCCGTCATGTCTGGCAACAACGGCTGGGTACGGCACAGGTACGGCAGCTCATGGGTGAGCCGGATGAATTGATCCGACCTGACATGCCAATGTACTCAGCACAGATTCAGCATAGCAACTGGCAGGGCCAGCCTGCAGGCGAGCTCTGGCTGTACAACTGGCGAGGCAAGCATGATCGACTGGTACTGGCCATGGGACAAGGGCGGGTGGTCGCCACCGGTTGGCAGAATGCCTGGGAATGATCGGCTGCCCAAACCAATACAGAACTTCGTACTGACCTGACATCAGCCAGGTCAGACAGCATACGCCTGGGGCAAAAGCCCGTCGGTACGACTTGATACGAAAAACCGCCTGCACAGATGCAGGCACCTTCAAATCATTGTTTTTGATGGGAATTGCGTATTGCCGCCACCATCCTACTGCGGATTATCGGACTTGGCTACCAATTTGATGGTGGCCTTGACCTGATTCCCCACCCCGAGATACTCCACCTCGTCAAAGCTCAACATCCGCGCCATCGAAATCCCCCGTCCATGCGGGTCGAATGCCCGTTCCGGCGCGAAGTCGAGAAAGGGATGCCAGTCAAAGCCATGTCCTTCATCGGTGATGGTGATCTCCAGCACCTCGGGCAGCCGCACAATCTCGACCGTCACCTGCTTGTTTGCGTAGTCTGGCTTGAGCAGGCGCGCTTCAACCTCCTGCCGCCAGCGATTGCCATGCACCAGGGCGGATTTCTCATGGTAGGTGATGCCGAGATTGCCGTGCTCGACAGCATTGACCAACAGCTCGGACAAGCCCAGCGCAGTCTTTTCCGGATTGGGGCACATCGATGACAACATCGCAGTCAGGTTGTGCGCCTCATCGATGGTGCGGAAAGCAAAGCTGCCACGGGTCATCAGCGTCAAGGTATTGCGTTGGCGGGACAGCTCATGGATCAGCGCCCGCTGCTCGCGTCGATCACGGATCGCAGCAGAGACAATGGCCAGTAGCGTTTCGCGCTCGAATGGCTTGGTCAGGTAATAATAAGCGCCGGCCAACAGCCCTTCCCGCACTGAGTCAGGAGCGCCCATGGCGGTCTGCATGACCACGGGCAGGGTTTCGAACCGGCTCTCAGTCTTGATCTTCTGCAACAGCTCCATGCCATTCATACGTGGCATCATCCGATCCAGCAGCACAGCGTCAAAAGCCTGGCCCTCTTTGTGCAGTGCCTCCCAGGCCTCGACGCCATCTTCCGCAGCGGAAACCTGGTAACCGGCATCTTCCAGGTATTCGGTCAGGATCTCCAGATTGAACGGTTCATCGTCCACGATCAACAAGTGGCCGTTACGGTAATTTTCCATCATTTCCTCGATATGAGTCTGGCAGTACGAATGAGAAGCTGACGCCTCCATCGTGATGATTGCGTGCGGTGATCTCGCCACCATGAGCATGGGCGATTTCACGGCAGATGGCCAGCCCCAGCCCGGTGCCGCCCGCGCCGGTCTTGGTCTGGCTGCTTTGAATGAATTTGTCGAAGATCCGGTCGATCTCCTGCTCTGGCACACCCGGCCCCCAGTCGCGCACCGTCACTCGCAGCGCCATCTTGTTGAACCAAGGCTCGCGACCACATGTCACCTCGATCTGAAGGTTGGTCGGGCTGAATTTGATGGCATTGGACAACAGATTACGCACCACCTGGCTGACGCGGAGCGTGTCGAAGTCGCCCCAGGTCTCGCCCGAGGGCTGAACATGGATCTGTATCTGCTTGTCCGCAGCCAATTGATGCAGCTCATCCACGGCCTCTTCGATGACAGGTATGACATCCCGCCGCTCGAAGCGGTACTCCATCTTGCCCGCCTCCAGCTTGGACAAGTCCAGCAGATCGTTCAAGATGGATAACAAGCGCTTGCCGCTTTGCCGGATGCGGTCGAAATAATGCGCCAACTTTTCGCGGGCCGCCACCTCCGATTTCGACAGCCCCATGTCAGCGAAACCCAGAATGGCGTGCATCGGGGTGCGCAGCTCATGTGACATATTGGCCAGGAACTCCGACTTAGCGCGGTTGGCTGATTCCGCGATCTCCTTGGCTTCAGTCAGCGCCTGCTCCGTGATCTTTCGTTCGGTGATGTCCTGGAACACCCACACCGATGAACCCAAGGGATTGGTCGGATCGATGGCCTTACCGTACATCTCGCACCAGAAATGCTCACCATCGGCATCGACGAACTTGACCTCATCATGGAAGACCTCCCCACGCCCGAGCGAGGGGTAGATACGCTGACCGAATGCCAGATAGCTCGCATCATCAGGGTAGATCATGCGGGTGCGCTGCCCCATGAAATCGACGCCGCGACGTTTGAACAGCTCCTCCATCGCGCGGTTGACATCGACGAATGTCCGCTGGGCCAGCCTGGCCATGGCCAAGGGGGTGGTGTCCAACATGGCTTGCAGCTCAGAGGTGCGCTCGGTGACCATTTCCGCCAAGTGATCGCGGTGGCGGATCAGCTCGGCTTCGGTGCGCTTACGTTCGGTGATATCGCGCAGAATCAGCAGACACTCGGTTGGGCCATAGGGTGCGATACGAGCGTCGAAAGTCATCCCTGCTGAGCCGACCTGCATGCCAAACTCCAGCTGCTTGATCTGGCGGGCGCGGGCCGCTTGTTCGATATACAGGCGGATACGTTGTGCGACACTGTCTGAAAACACTTTGTCGAGTGCGTGCCCGATCAAGGATGCGGAGAACAACCCCATCAATCGCTCGTCCGGGCTTCGGCAATCCAAGACCACGCCGTCCAGATCCAAGCGGATAGTGGTGTCCGGCAACGCCGCCAGGATGGCGCGGGTCTTCTGCTCAGACTGCCTCACCGCCTCCTCGACCTGCTTGCGCTCGGTCACATCCAGCAAGGAGCCAGTCAAGCCAGGGTGATTGGCATAGGTGATGCGCTGCATCGTCAGCAAGCCGACAAAGCGGGTACCGTCAGATCGCAGACAGGTCACCTCCACTGGCAGCACGTGGTTGGATGAGGCATAGGCCAACTCGCACTGCTCACGGAAACTGTCATGCGACTCTGGCGCCAACAGGCTCAGCGGCGCCAGAGACTGCATATGTTCACGCTTCATGCGGAAATAGCGGGCGAAGGTCGGGTTGACATACTGCAACATCTCATCCTGCAGCACATAGATACCGATGTAGGCCGCGTCCAGAATCGCCCGGTGTTTATATTCGCTTTCAAACAGCAGGCGTTCGGCTTTCTTGCGCTCGGTGATCTCCCGGCCCGTGGCGACGAAATAGCGCGTGCCGGCCAGCTCGGCCACATTGATGGTCAGCTCCAGTGGGAACAGCTCGCCATTACAGCGCAATGCCAGCAATTCCCGTGTCTGCCCGACCCCCTCGACCATGGAATCGAGCACCTGCTGTGCCGCCCCCTCTTGGCGCATAGTCTCCGGCATCAGGATGGAAACATGGCCGCCAATGACTTGTCCCCGTTGATGCCCGAACATCTGCTCGGCGGCCGGGTTGAACATTTCGATCGTTCCCAGCCGATCGAACAAAACGATGGCATCACTGGATGCATCCAGGATGGTGCGCATACGCGCTTCGCTATTGCGTAAGGCCGACTCGGTCTGCTCACGCTGCTGCAACAACGTCTTCAGCGCCTCATTGGACTCCGCCGCACGCTTAAGCCGCTCACCCGTCACCTGCACCGCTTCGAATCCACGATACTGTGCGCCCACCACCAACAACAACGCCAAGGCGGTCAGGCCGAAACCGATGATCAAGCGCGACCAGATCATGTCATTGTCAGGCCGCACCTCGCCTTCCAGATACACTGCCCAGCGACGGCCACCGAACTCCACATCGTGCTGGAATCGTGCACCATGGGGTGTCAACACCTGGCCGACCTCCCGTGGATCATTGAGCGGATACAGCCGCCGACCCTGCCGGGGATCGCTGTAATCGACCACCGTGACCGTCATGCGGTCATGGGTGGCATCACTGTCCACAATCGCTGACAGCAAGCGATCCACATCCAACAGCAGCATCACAAAGCCTTCGGCGGAGGCTTGTGCTTCGCGCTGCACCGGCGTGATCAGCGCGACCAACGTCCGTGTGCTGCCATCGACCTCCAGCTGAAAGGGTGGTGTGACCAATGGCCCCCCCTTGTTGAGCGCATCAGCAAAGCTGCGGCGTAATTGTGGCATGCCGACAATATCCGTCCCGACTGGGATACCCACCAGCGGGTAGGCATATTTCAGTGGATAATAATAAGGCCGACTGGCGCCTGCCTGCGACCAGGGGAAACGCACACCGCTCAGCTCGGGCACGTCCTCAGTCGCGGCTGCAAACCGTTGTTGGAAATGCGGGATGTGATCGCTACGCACCCTGGCCACCAGCCCGACCATGATGGTGCCACGAGGCATCTTGCCCAGGGCGGTGGCGTAGGCGTTGAATTGACGGAAATGCGGGAACGCATCCACCGTGAAAAAAGCGCTGAATTGTCGGCTGTAGCTCTCCACCCGGGCCAATTCGGCGGATAGCGCAGCCAGGCGGACATTGGCCTTGAGGTGAGCCCGCTCGCCAGCAGCCCGATCAGCATCCAGGCTGGTCTGCCAGGTGGAAATGCCCGTCAGCACCAAACCCACCATCAGCACCACCCATTTGAGTGAGGGGCGGAGGGTCAAGGAGCGGAAAAGGCGTGCAAAAGTGAACCTGACCCACTTGGCAGGTCCTACCACTTGTTTTGTCATGATGCGATGTCGAGCCTGTCCCACAAAATTGGCAGCAGCCAGCTCACGCCCACCAGATCGGCCCGCGCCCACTCATCTGACATCACCGCCGACCTCGACTGAGGCGACCATCGCCCATCGTGCCCGCCAGGACAACAGGCCATCACTGGCTGATCGCCCGATAAAGCGCCACATATTCCTGCGAGAGCTTATGCCGTGCATCCAGATGGATCATCGGCACCGAGCGCTCATGTGATTCGCGGATCTTGATCGATGAAGACAAAAAGGCATCCAACACCGGCAAGCCCTCGTCCTTCAGCTCCTGCACCAGTTTGCCGGGCAATGCAGCACGCGCCTGGAACTGGTTCACCACAATCCCACCGATGTCGAGCGCTGGATTATGGTCTTCTCGAATCTCTCGGACATTGTCCATCAGGCTGTACAACGCCCGCCTTGAAAAATCGTCACAGTCAAACGGGATCAGGCAGGAATCGGCGGCAATCAGGGCTGACAAGGTGTAGAAATTCAAGGCAGGCGGGGTGTCGATGAACACACAGTCAAATTGCGCCGTGACCTCTTTCAAGGAGTCGCGCAATTTGAATATTTTATAGCGGGATTCGAGCTTGGACTGCAACTCAGCCAGCTCTGGGCTGGATGGCAGGATGTGAAGCCGCTCAAATGGCGTGCTGTGGATGAATTCATCGATCTTTTTCGTATACAGGCTGAAGCTCAAGGTCTGGCTGAACAATTCAGCCAGGGTCGGCTTCAGCCCATCGGCCTGCTCACCCAGCAGATAGCGGGTGGCATTGCCTTGAGGATCGAGGTCCAGAACCAAGGTCCGCAGCCCTTCCGACGCCGCGATGGCCGCCAGATTGACTGTGATGGTGGATTTGCCCACACCCCCCTTCTGATTGAAAATCACGCGTTTCATGCGTCTCCTTTTCGCCCATGCCATGATCTCAGATCAATTGATATGGCAAACCGCCTGAAAATGCGCTTTTCCATATGCCAGATCGGGAAAATCACCACCGCAGCCAGCCGCCGGGTGACCAGCGCCAGAGTGGGTTCCCGCCTTTAGCATAATTCACTGCACCCCTATCGTGCCAGTGTTGCCTGCATGTCAAAAAAATGCAAAAACATATGGATTTCCAAATTTTACCCAAATCGCAGGTATTTTTGCGCACATACAAAACAGACTACCTTGCATGCCAATGGCTTAGCGACACCTCGTCCAAGTATTTGACATATCCAGATTCGGATGCGGCATTGCAACATTTTGTCGCTTTCTCCCCCTATCTCCACCCCAGGCAAAGTGCTAAGATTCGACGCCACTTTTGGGCGCTGATTCTGCCATGCTTTATATGGATGCAGCGCGCATGACACAAGGAGGAGTATTTATGCAGGTGGGTGTGCAAAAAGGCAGCCAGGCTGGACTGATCATAGGTGCAATCGGCGTGGTGTACGGCGATATTGGCACCAGCCCCCTTTACACAATGAAGGAGTGCTTCACCGGCCCCCACGCGTTATCACCCACCCCCGGCAACATTCTGGGGGTGTTGTCTTTGATCTTCTGGGCACTGCTGATCATCGTGTCCTTGAAATACGTCGTTTTCATCATGCGAGCGGACAACCAAGGGGAAGGTGGCTCGATGGCCTTGATGGCGCTGGCACAACGTTGCCTGCGTGATGATCAAGGTCGGGCGCGCTGGCTGCTGATGCTGGCTGGCATCTTTGGTACGTCGCTGTTTTTTGGAGATGGCATGATCACCCCGGCGATCTCGGTGCTGTCAGCGGTGGAGGGTCTGGGCGTCATCTCACCGACGCTGCATGGCTACATCATCCCGATCACCTTGGTGGTGTTGGTCATCCTGTTCACCGTGCAGCGGCATGGCACCGCCAGTGTCGGCAAGGCGTTCGGCCCGATCATGGTGATCTGGTTCATCAGCCTAGGCGGCATGGGCTTGGTCAGCATCATCCAGGCACCAGACGTGCTTACGGCGCTGAACCCCTTCTTTGCCATCCATTTCTTTACCTCACACCCCTGGCATTCCTTTGTCACGCTGGGTGCCGTGGTGCTGGCCCTTACTGGTGCCGAGGCTTTATATGCAGACATGGGCCACTTCGGCAAGTCAGCCATCCGCCGTGCATGGTTCTGCTTTGTGCTGCCGGCATTGCTGCTCAATTACTTTGGCCAGGGGGCTTTGTTGATCCATACGCCCGAGGCGGTGCAAAACCCGTTCTATCTGCTGGCACCCAAATGGGCACAGATTCCTTTGGTGGCGCTGGCAACGGCAGCCACGGTAATCGCTTCCCAGGCGGTCATCTCCGGCGCCTTCTCGCTGACCCGCCAGGCGGTGCAGCTGGGCTATCTACCCCGCCTGGAGATCTTGCACACCTCAGAGCGTGAAATTGGCCAGATCTATATCCCCGCAGTCAACTGGCTGTTGTTCGGCATCGTCATCTGCTTGGTGCTGGGCTTCAAATCCTCCAGCAATCTGGCCGCTGCCTACGGCATGACTGCATGTGGCATGATGGTCATCACCACCTGTATGGCCTTCATTGTCGCCCGCCGTGTCTGGGGCTGGAGCAAACCCGCCTTGTTCCTCGCCTTCAGCGGGCTGCTGATCGTAGATCTCACATTCTTTGCCTCCAATGCGTTGAAATTCTTCCAAGGTGGCTGGTTCCCATTCACCATGGGCATGCTGCTGTTCATTCTGCTGACCACCTGGAAGCGGGGGCGGCAGATCCTTGCTGAGCGCCTGTCTGCCGATGCCCTGCCCCTGGCCAGCTTCGTCGAGGCGATTGAGGCACACCCACCGACACGGGTTCAAGGTACAGCGGTGTTCATGACCTCCAGCCAGGAAGGCGTACCGCACGCACTTCTGCACAACCTCAAGCACAACAAGGTGTTGCATGAACGCATCGTATTGGTGACGGTCTCGACTGAGGACATCCCATTCGTACCCGACATCGATCGCGTGCAGGTCAAGCAGATCGGCCAGAGCTTCTTCACCGTCCAGGCTGCCTATGGATTCAAGGAAGAGCCGAATATCGACGAGATCCTGGATTCTTGCAGTCAGCAGAATCTGGCATTCGACATGATGGACACCTCGTTCTTCCTGTCCCGCGAGACGTTGATCCCAAGTGAAATGCCGGGCATGGCACTCTGGCGGGAAAAACTGTTCACCATCATGTCGCGCAATGCCATGCGCGCCACGGATTTCTTCAAGATCCCGACCAATCGTGTCGTTGAGCTAGGGACTCAGGTCGAAATCTGATTACCCCATCTGGCATGCAAAAACGCCTCGCATCTGCGAGGCGTTTTCATATAGCCTATCGGCATGGTTGACAAAATCCCCCACGCCACAGGCAACAAGCCCGACAATCAGACCGTGGCAGCGGCCTGGCTGGTCAGGAATGGGTAATCGGTATAGCCCTGTTCCTCACCACCATAGAAGGTACTGGCATCGGGTTCATTCAATACCGCCCCGGCGGCAAAACGCGCAACCAGATCCGGGTTGGCGATATACAGGCGCCCAAAGGCCACGCCATCGGCTACGCCAGCGCTGACCAGTTTGTCTGCGGAATCCGCCTGATACCCGCCACAGTAGAGAATCACGCCTTGGAAAGCCTGCCGGATCGACTCGCGGAAGCCTGCGGGGTAATTCGGCCCATTGGTCCAGGTGGGCTCATTGAAATGCAGGTAGGCAATCTTGCGCTGATTGAGTTGATCTGCAAGATACAAGGCCATTTCAGCAGGCTCGGTATCGTCGATGTCACCAAATAGCCCCCATGGCGACAAACGCACCCCGATCCGATCAGCCCCCATTTCCGCAATGGCCGCATCCACCACTTCCAGCAGGAAGCGAGCACGGTTTTCGATGGTGCCCCCATACTGATCTTGTCGCTGATTGGTGCCGGTTGCCAGGAACTGATTGAGCAGATAGCCATTGGCCGCGTGGATTTCTACCAAGTCGAAGCCCGCTTGTTTGGATCGGCGTGTCGAATCGGCGTATTGCTTAACGATATGTCCGATCTCCTCCGTCGATAAGGCTCTGGGTAGATCGCATGGAACGTTTGCCGGGGTGCCATCCGGCAGAACCACAAAGCTCATGCTGTTGGGTGCCTGAATGGCTGATGGCGCAACAGGTTGCGCCTGCCCTGGTTGCAACAGATGATGTGAGATCCGACCGACGTGCCACAACTGCATGGCAATCTTGCCACCTGCGCCATGCGCCGCTTCGACCACGGATTGCCATCCTGCTTGCTGGGCGTCGGTATAGATGCCTGGCGTCCAGGCATAGCCCTGGCCTTGCTGGGAAATCTGGGTAGCTTCGGTGATGATCAGACCAGCACTGGCGCGTTGCCGGTAATATTCCACATTCAGCGCACGCGGAACATCACCAGGCTGGCCAGCACGCGAGCGGGTCAAGGGTGCCATGATGATGCGATTGGCCAGTGTCACGGCACCAACGCGGATCGGAGAGAACAGGACAGATTGTTTCATGTTTCACCTCAAATATTAGACCAGTCGTCTATTTTGTGATTTTAAAAAAATGGCAAGACTGCCAACTTACTCATGATTCATGACACCGCAATGATCCAGACCGGCCTAGCCACCAAGCGCAGGCACAGTCTGATTTGATTCTACGATCTGGTGGTCGTCAGTTGGTTTGGCATGCAGGTGCCTCCCAGACCCTGACATCCATATCCATCCGCCCAAGCAATTGGCGGGTTGCCAGCAAAGCCTGACTGGCGCCCTGGCAGTCCTTCTGCACCTTGGCCAGCAGACTGGCCCCCAGCCATAACTGATACAGCACATGGGCCAACTGATGAGCAGGCTGTGAAACAGGTATCGAGCCATCCTGCTGCCCTGCCTGGATACAGCACCCGATATGGTGGATGACGCTTTCCATGCCCAAGCGCAATGCTTCTCGCATCGGCTCTGACAGGTCGGACACCTCGCCCGCCAACTTGACGGCGAGGCACTGCGCATCCCCCTTGCAGTGATGCAGTTTTGCAAACCACGCATGCCAATAGCGCATCAAACGCTCTGCTGCTGGCAGCTGCTCATCATTCAGCAATCGGGCGACTTGCTGGCTGTATTCGTCAAAATACCGCTGCAACAGTGCCACCCCAAATTGCTCTTTGGATTTGAAATAATGATAAAACGAACCTTTCGGCACTTCTGCCGAGGTCAGGATCTCAGACAGCCCGACTGCTGCAAAGCCTTTCCCCAGGATGATCGATTCGCCAACGCTTAGAATATGATCGCGGGTATCCGCATACTGGGTTCTCATCACACGCCCTACCAATAAACAACAAACCGCACGACAGCTTGCTCGCTATCGCGACTCAAGGCCATTTTGCACTTTCCAGTGAACACTTTACCACCAACTAGACCGGTCGTCTATAAAAATATCGCCCGCCGAAAATGTGCTGCACGCCAGGTGCCGACAGCATGAAAACAGATGCATTACGCACGTGTTTCCATGCTGCGCCCGCCACGCTTACTTGGTGATTTTGAAAGTCCGTGCGACCGGCACAGGTGACGCAGGCCCGAAGTAACGGTCATAGATCGCAGCCGCCTCGCCCGACTTCTCCAGATCCAGCAATGCCGTATTGACCTGCTCGACCAACTTCTTGTCACCTTTTCGCATGCCTACTGCGTAGACTTCTACTTCCAATGGCACATCAGGCACTTCGAAATCCGCCTTATTCGGCAATTTGGACAGATTCCGCAGCAACGAGCCTTCACTGCCACATGTGGCTTCGCAACGCCCCTCACCGATGGCTTTGAACACCTCTGCCGTATCGGGCTGCGAGCTGTCGATTTTCACCGAGGCCGACAAGCGGCGCAGATACTGGGCGTTGGATGAGCCCGCCGGCACGCAGACCGATAGGCTGTCGAGCTGAGCGACATCCTTGAACCCGACTTTTTTCTTCACCAGCAGTTTCTGAGTAGCCAGGAAGTAGCCCAGGCTGAATTCGATCTCGCGCATGCGCTCTGCTGTCTTTGCCAGGGTCGCCAATACCAGATCGACACGCCCATCTTTCAGTACATTGATCCGATCTGCTGGGTCAACCGTCTTGAACACCGGCTTCAAACCCAGCTTCTGTGCAATATGTTGTCCGAATTCAACATCATAGCCCCAGACAGTGCCCCGCCCCTTGTCGAAAAAACCAAACGGTGGAGAACTATCCCGCACCCCAATGACGATCTCACCCTTCTTTTCTATCTTTTCCCAATCACCGGCTTGTACCGCACCAGCAAGCAACATCCCCAACAACATGACACCATAGCGCTTCTTCATTGACTCTCCAAAACATGAAATCGGCAATTGGCCAATCGGATGTGGCAAAACAACAAGCAAGAACGACCCCCACACTGAACTGTGGCTTGTCCGGCATCCATTCATGCAGCCAATTGCTTCTGTTGGTACCGCCATGTATGGAGCGGCGCTCTCCGGCACCTACCCCACCTGTTTCCTTCGCTTTCGCCTCTATTTCATGTAGCCAAAACAGGCTGTGTATCTTGTGATTGTCGAGCTGTAATTATTAGATGCTGCAGAAATCGTTAATTGGGCTATACGTCACCCAAAGGCAACCTCGATGGACTGAATGCGCGCAGATAAGCTGTCATCCTGCGCTGATGCAGCCACGGCTCACCCTTTAGCGGACCAATAGCACAGGGCAGGGGCTGACATGCAAAATCTTGGTGGCCACCGAGCCCATCAGCATGCTGCTGAATGAGCCAACCCCTTGCGCGCCCAACACCATCTCGCTACAGCCTTGCTCCTTCACATATTCAAGCAAGGATTGCTCGGGGCGGCCCACCCGCACCTTGGCGACATAAGGCACGCCGGCGGCGGCCACCTTCTGCACAGCCTCGGCAAGTGCTCGGTCGCCTTCCTCCTGGTGATATTGTTTGATTTGGGCGGCATCGATGAAACTGGCCACCTCGCCGTGCAAGGGGTATTGCACATTCACCAGATGCAGCTCTGCACCGCTTTTCAAGTCTGCCACACGGGCCAAAATGGCATCCAGCGCTCTCAAGGCACTGGCTGACCCATCGACCGCCACTAGAATTTTATGCATTGTCAATTACCTATACATGAATCGGGGGTTTCTGGCCAATTGTGCCGATACACCCAAACGACTGGCCGTCTTGTCAGTCAAGCAGCGACCTTGCCTTGTGATTTGAGGGTACGGGCGGCCAGCCATTTACCGATCACCACCACCAACGCGGCACCCGTTCCACACAGCACCCATTTCCATAAGGGCGAGGCATCGTGGATCAAGGATTTGAATGCCACATCCGTCGCCACCATGTCACCGGCGATCCAGCCCAGTAATGCACCGCCCAACACCACCACGACAGGAAAGCGGTCCATCAGCTTCATGACCAGCTTGCTGCCCCATACGATGATGGGCACGCTCAATGCCAAGCCAAATACAATCAGACCCATGCTGTCGTTCGAGGCGCCGGCAATCGCGATCACATTGTCCAGGCTCATGACGGCATCAGCGATGATGATAGTCTTGATCGCGCTGAACAGTGTCGTGCCACCATCGATCTCATGGCCACCGTCTTCAGGCTCCGGCTGAAGCAATTTGACACCGATCCACAACAGCATGGCTGCCCCAGCCAGCTTGAGATAAGGGATCTGCAACAGCGTGATGGCAAAGAAAATCAGGACGACGCGCAGCAAAATGGCACCGAACACCCCCCAGAAAATACCCTTTCTGCGCAATTCATCCGGAAGCTTACGACAAGCCAACGCAATCACGACGGCATTATCCCCGCCCAATACAACGTCAATGGCCACGATCTGCAACAACGCCATCCAGAACTGTGGCGAGGTGATATCCATCATATTCAAACACTTCCCTCTCAAATCAATCAGGCTGGCGTGTTGGCATCAACCAGCCTGACAATACACGGTCATGACCACTTCGGTCATGTGGGGTCGCATTTTAACCTGCCCGGCACGCAACCGTGATAGAAGAATTCAAGGCATACGCAATGAATCCCGCCATTTTCCCTTTTGAAGCAGATAGCTGCCGACCACCATGACGCTGACAATGCAATTCCGCATATATTGAACAACACCGCCCATTTACTGATCAAATCGGTTACAACGCCCGCCCAGCGGGGATTGCGATACACTTTTCCAATTTGACTAGGCGGGATGACTTTGAGAATGGACACCATCAAGCGATGCGACTGGGTCAACGACAGCGTGCTATATCAGCGCTACCATGACGAAGAATGGGGCATACCTGTCCATGATGATCGGACATTGTTCGAGTATCTGATTCTGGAAGGCGCCCAAGCGGGGCTGTCGTGGATTACGATTCTCAACAAACGGGCACACTATCGGACCGTCTATGATCAGTTCGATGCAGAAAGAATTGCCCGCTATGACGAAGCAAAACAAGCCGCCCTGCTTGCAGACCCAGGCATCGTCCGGAACCGACTGAAAGTCGCCGCCTCCATTGCCAACGCCCAAGCCTTTTTAACGGTACAGGCGCAGTTCGGCAGTTTCGATGCCTATATCTGGCAATTCATCGGTGGACAACCCCGGGTGAACACCTGGTCATCACTCAAGGAAGTCCCCGCAAAGACGATCGAATCCGACGCGATGAGCAAAGACCTCGCCAAGCGTGGATTCAAATTCGTCGGCAGCACGATCTGCTACGCATTCATGCAGGCAACGGGGATGGTCAACGACCACACCCTCAACTGCCATTGCCATCCATCCAATAGGTGATGGTGCTTTCACCCTCAGATATATTGGATCGCAGTGGCAGAAGGCATTGGTTCGCGTAATAAAGTTATTCGCCAACAACAGAGGACAACCGTTCTGCCACCGCTGCAATCTCCGCGCCCAAGTGCAATCGTTCACGCCAAGCTTCAGGGATGGCCGCCTCTCCATAGAAGGCACCGGCAAGCTGGCCGCAAATGGCTGCTGTGGTGTCGGCATCTTCTCCCAGGTTCACGGCTTTCAGCACGGCGGCTGAGAACGAATCAGTGTGGAAGAAGCACCATAGCGCTGCCTCGAGGCTTTCTACCACATAGCCACTGCCCCTTACTTCCGACTCTGCTTTATATTGCCAATCACCTCGTGCGATTCTGGAAATGGCCGGGGTATAGTAAGTGTGCGGCACCCCAAATAGCACAGCATCTTTATCAGCTCCCTTCAAAGCCAGCCAAAGCTGACCGGCAAACAACTGACTGGCTTCGATGCATTCTTCAGCTCCGTGTGTGGTGCGGGTGCAATCTGCGGCAGCTTTCAACAAATTGGGTAGATCATCCCGGTAAAATATTGGCACTGGTGCAAGACGCATCAATGCACCATTGCCAGCAGATCTAGGGTCTGGTGAACCCTGCAAAGGATTCCCTGTCGCAATGTAACGCTGCAAGGCCGCTGCAACTGTCATACCTACATCAAAACAAACCCCTGTGCTGCTCAGGTAACCAAAATTCATCCAGTTGCAATACCGATTCATCTGATCAGCAAGATCTATACCTTGTTTACGGATCAGACTTTCTGCAAGGCACAATGCCATTGATGTGTCATCGGTCCATTTCCCTGCATCCAGGTCAAATGGACCACCGCCCACCATATCAGTTACCGGCTCAAAAGTACCACGCTCACAGAATTCAACAGTCGTTCCCAGAGCATCACCAATTGCCAGCCCTAGCAAACAACCGCGCGCACGATTCTCTTTTTCCAATTGGTTTTCCATACACCACCATATTCCTTCCAATGTTACCCCACCCCTTTGACTGCTTTGCCCACAAAATAATGCTTTTACATCACCCATACCCTGATGAAGTGCCACTCATATATCAAACCTACAAGTCAAATCAGCAAGGCGGGGCTATTGGCGCAACAGGCGCAGGCCATTGAATACCACCAACAGGCTGGCGCCCATGTCGGCAAACACGGCCATCCACATGGAGCCCTGCCCCAGCAGTGTCAGCGCCAGAAACACTGTTTTGATACCCAGCGCCAAGGCGATGTTCTGCTTGAGCACGACCGCTGTTTGTTGAGACAGACGGATGAAGCGTGGGATCTTGCGTAGGTCGTCATCCATCAACGCCACATCAGCGGTCTCGATGGCCGTATCCGTGCCGGCTGCGCCCATGGCGAAGCCGATCTGCGCCTCGGCCAATGCTGGCGCATCGTTGATGCCATCCCCGACCATGCCCACTTGCTGCCCTTGTGCGCGCAGGGCCTGGATCGCTTGTTGCTTATCGATGGGCAATTGATTGCCACGGACATCATCGATACCGACTTGCCTACCGATCACTGCAGCGGTGTGCGGGTTGTCACCGGTCAACATCATGGTTTTGACACCCAGCGCATGCAGTTGGGCAATTGCCTCTCGGCTGGTTTCCTTCACAGTATCCGCCACGGCGAACAGTGCCAGCACCCCCGTAGTGCCGCACAGCAACACGACGGTCTTGCCTTGCTGCTCCAGCTCGTCGAGCTTGGCCTCCAGTGCGGCTGAGCAGATCCCGAGTGTTTCCACCAGATGGTGATTGCCAAGGTGGTAGCGCTGGCCATCCAGGCTGGCCTTGACACCCCGCCCAGGCAGGGCTTCAAACGATTCAACCGGTAAAGGCGTAATCCGGTCAGCCTGCGCCTGTCTGGCGATGGCTTGTGATACCGGGTGATCGGACCGGCTGGCCAGACTGGCGGCAATCTGCCGATAGGCGGCCAGATCACCCTTTGCCCACGCCACGACATCAGTCTGGGCTGGCCGGCCTCGTGTCAAGGTACCGGTTTTATCCAAGGCCAGCCAGCTCAGATGCCGACCGGTTTCCAGATGCTGTCCGCCTTTGATCAAAATACCGTGCCGGGCAGCAGCAGCCAGACCACTGACGATGGTGACCGGCGTTGAGATGACCAAGGCACATGGACAGGCAATCACCAGCAAGACCAGCGCCCGGTACACCCAATCAAACCATCCGCCACCCAGCCACAAGGGCGGCAAGACCGCCACCAGTAAGGCAATGGCGAAGACCACTGGGGTATAGACCCTGGCGAACTGATCGACAAAACGTTGAGTTGGCGCGCGCGCACCTTGTGCCGCCTCGACGGCCTCGATGATCCGCGCCAACATGCTGTTACTCGCCGCCGCCGTCACCCGGAAATCGAATGAGCCCGCTTGGTTGATGGTGCCGCCGAACACCATATCACCGGCCTGCTTTTCGACTGGCAGGCTTTCGCCTGTGATGGGTGCCTGATCCACGGTTGATTGACCGCTGGTCACGATCCCATCCAGTGCAATACGCTCCCCAGGCGCCACCCGCACGATCTGCCCCGCCTGAATCTGTTCCGCAGGTTGTCGGTGCCATTCGCCATCTGGTCGCTGAACCAACGCTTGTGTCGGCGTCAAGGCCAGCAGCCCTCGAATGGCCTGTCGGGCGCGGTCCAGCGATTTAGCCTCAATGCGTTCGGCCACGGCAAACAGGAACATCACCATTGCTGCTTCCGGCCACTGGCCGATCAACAAGGCGCCCGTGACGGCAATGCTCATCAAGGCGTTGATATTCAAGTTGCGATGCTTGATGGCAATCCAGCCTTTGCGATAGGTGTCCAGCCCTGCGCCTACCACGGCCACCACGGCGAACATGGCCGGCAACCATTCGCCACCGATGGCAAACCAGTGCGCCAGCTCGGCGGACAAGGCCGCAACACCGGATACCGCCAACGGCCACCAGGGCTTGGGTTGCTCCGCTGCGGGCACAGCAGACTGCTCGGTCTGCACGATGGCCGTAAAGCCCAGCTCGGCAATGGCCGAAATGATATGAGCCTGCTGGTCGTCCTGATGCGCCACGGTCAGCACCCGCTGCACCAGATTGAAGTGCATCCCCTGCACACTCGCAAGCCGCCCGAGTCGCTGGCGGATCAACGTCTCTTCGGTCGGGCAGTCCATCTGGGCGATATGAAAGCGGGTGTGGATGAGGTCATTCAATGGCTCGGCCTGCATGCCCAGCTCAGCCACAGCCAGCTGCAGCTGTGCGACATCCCGCAACGAATGGCGCACCGACAACACCCGCTGTATCAGATTGAACTCCAACTGCAATACCCCTGCCATCGCACTCAGATGTTGCCGGATCAAAGCCTCCTCGGTAGGGCAGTCCATGGCTGCGATGCGAAACCGCACCCACTGCCCCTCTGGCGCCGACACTGCCGCTGCGGGGGCCGCATCATGCCCGCCACAGCAGTGAGCGCCATCATGGTGGACGTGGGATGATGTCACGCCTCGGTAGTGTCTGGTGGTGGCGACCTTGCGTGGCTGGTCTGTTGCGCACCCCTCATGTGCATGTTGGTGGGGTGTCGAATGATCATGTCGATCTGCCATGATGCAACCTTATCGTTATCGTTTGGTCAGGTTGTCCATTGGACACCCTGAAGCTACTATAGAGTCAACCCCTGATCGGACTTGCATCATGAAAATAGGCGAATTGGCCAAACTGGCCGACTGCACAGTCGAAACCATCCGCTATTACGAAAAGGAAGGGTTGCTGCCCCCCTCCCGCCGCACAGATGGCAACTACCGCGACTTCGATGCATCACTGGTGGAGCGCCTGCGCTTGATCCGCAACTGCCGCCTGCTGGACATGACGCAGGAGGAGATCCGGGCAATATTGAATTATCGCGATCACCCCAATGACAATTGCCAGGAAGTCAACGCCTTGATCGACCACCACATCGGCCATGTTACCGCCCGCATCCAGGAATTGCAGCACTTGCAGGAGCAATTGATCACCCTGCGCCAACAATGCCAGCGCAACCAGGCCACCCGCGAATGCGGCATCATCAAAGGTCTGGAGGAGCCGGAGCGATTTGACAGAACCAATGATCACGAGCATTGCTCCCATACCGCTGGGGTACATGGTCACCGCCCAGCGCAGCCACACAAACCATGAAGATCAACCTGCCCGCCGGTGGCGGCTGACACGCGGCTGTGCAAAGTGTATCGGGCTGGTTACAATCCGTGTTTTGCCTTGCGCCCCGCCCTCCTGCCGGGGCCGATTCCACACCCAGATCATGATCAATATCCAAGCCGCAACCGTCGAAAACATCATCATCCACCAGATCGGTAACAAAGCCCGCGATGAAGGCTACCGCCTATCCACCGTCGAGGCCACCGATGACGGCGGCGTCAAAGAGCTGCTGGTCCATCACTATCTGGCCAGCGTTGTCAAAGGCGGCGGTGACGGCTATGTGTTTTTCCATGAGTCCGACCTTGAATTGAACGAGGTGTTCCATTTCTGCAAGGCCATTTTTGCCGACCCGGATCAATTCCGCAGCGCATCGGAAAGCCTGGCCAAACATCTGTACGCCCAGTCGCTGCACCCCAACGTCAGCGCGGGGGATTTACTGGTGGTGCGCTTCAGCGGTTTGCAGCATGATGGCGAGCCACGTCAAGCAATCGGCATTTTCAAATCCGAGATTCGCGAGCCTTATCTGTCGGTTGAGGAAATCGATGGCGGATTCAGTCTGCATGGTGATCGCGGCATCAGCCTGGGTATGGTGCAGAAAGGCGCGCTGATACTGGATGAGAGCTATACCGTGTTTGCAGTGGACAAACTCAGCAGCAAGACCAAGTATTGGCTGGAGTCTTTCTTGAAGGTCAAGAAGAAGCCCACCGAGAAGGCATGCCTGAAATCACTGACACAATTGGTCAAGCAGGTGACCCACGAGATCGAAGAACCCGCCCAGGTGCTTGAATACAATCGGGCGCTGACCGAACAGGCTATCAACGACGGCGCATTGAAGATCGAAGATCTCAAGCAGATCTCCGCTGGGTTCATCGCCCCGGAAGTGGTGGCAGAGGTCATTGCCAAGACCGAGGCTCGCGATCAGATTGCCTTGCCGGACACGATCGAAGTCCCGACTGAGAAACTGACAGAGGCTGTCCGTAAAGGCAGCCGCAAGATCCGGGTCATGGCAGGGCTGGAGTTGGTCTTTCAGGACAAGTATCAGATCGACTCGATCGATAAAGATGAAGACAGCGACACTGACAGCATCACCGTCACGCTGAAATTGGCAAGACGCCCTGTTTGAAAGCAGTACGGCAAGCCATCAGGTGGCTTGCCATACTCATGACGCATTCCATGTATGTGGCGGTCTTTTGCCAAGGGTCACTTGGTGCCCGCTTCGAAATATGTCAACAACAGCATCAGCCCGAATACGCAGGCGATGACTTTCATCCAGACGGGTGCAGGCTCATTCTGGTAGCCATATGCGTTGCCGCCCTCCTCGCCAGGCATCAACATCAGCACCACCAACAACATCAGCTGCACAATTGGCACCCACAGCAAAAGGGCCCAATTGCCATGACGCCCGATGTCATGTAGGCGGAGCACGGCATAGCGGATATTCATGATGAAGAGAATGATCGCCCCCACCAACACCCAAGACACCCCCAGCGAACCTGGCGAACTACCCGTGCCAAGCACTGGCAGCATGCCAGCCATCAAGAGGCAAGTCGCCCCCAATAAATAAGTGAGATAGTGCACCCGATCCAAGCGCCCCTCAAATGACAGAGAGAAAAATCGTGGTGCGGGGGAGGACTCATCCTGTGCATCTTCCACCAAGCTGGCTGAAGGTGGTCGCCAAGCGGTGGTTTCGCCCAGCCTTGCCATCCGCGCTTTTTGCGCAAGAACAGCTTTGGCTTTCTCGACATCTGCCCCACAGCCACGACACGCCGCACGACGGGGCTGCTCCAGCTGGCAGGCCGGGCAGGTCATCAACGGACCTCGATCCGTCACACTTCCCTCCCCAGTCGATACCTGTACCGGTTTGGTCGTGACCGCTGGCTGCACATCCCGAGCGGAAGCTGAGGCCATCTGCGGGAGAATCTGAACCATCGCGCCGGCTCGTTCGAGAGCAGCCCGATAGCTGGGCACCTGCTGCTCATCCAGACCTTGTTTGATGACAGTCACTTGCCCCTGCAACAATGCAGATGCATGTGCCTGTGAGATTTTCAACAGGCGTGCCAGGTTGACTGCAACCTGCTCGACTTCATATCCAGGCAGGGCAAAACCCGCCAAGGCCAAATCCACTCGATCTGCCATTTATGCCCCAATTGAAATACAACGACTTCATACAAAGGCGCGGATCATAGCATATCAATTCCTTGCAAATATTCACCCTCAGCCATCAAAGGGCCAGCGCTCAAACATCGTTTACACCCACACTGCATGCACCCCAACAAATACAAGGGCCAGCCTTGCATTCACCACATTGATCGACTGACCTACTCGATAGTCAAATGCTATGACAAAAATGAACAAAATAAAATGTGACAAAATCGGAGGAATGACGCGGTTGTTGATAAAATGAATGACCTCGATTAAAGACCAAGGATGTGTTCATCATGACTGCCAAACATTCCCGCTTGTTGATTCTGGGTTCCGGGCCTGCCGGCTATACCGCTGCTGTCTACGCAGCCCGCGCCAATCTCAAGCCTGTTTTGATCACCGGCCTGGCGCAAGGTGGCCAGCTCATGACCACGACAGATGTGGACAACTGGCCCGCCGACGCCACAGGCGTGCAAGGCCCGGAGCTGATGCAACGCTTCCTGCAGCATGCTGAGCGCTTTGGCACGGAGATGATTTTTGATCACATCCACACCACCAAGTTGAATGAAAAGCCGATCCGCCTGATCGGTGACAGCGGTGAGTACACCTGCGATGCGCTGATCATTGCCACTGGCGCCTCAGCCCAGTATCTGGGACTGGATTCCGAACAGGCATTCATGGGTAAAGGCGTATCCGGCTGCGCCACCTGCGATGGCTTTTTCTATCGCAATCAGCAGGTATGCGTGATCGGCGGGGGCAACACCGCTGTGGAAGAAGCCCTGTACCTGGCGAACATCGCCAGCCACGTCACCCTGATCCATCGCCGCGATACCTTCCGCGCTGAGAAGATCCTGGTTGATCACCTGATGGAGAAAGTGTCTGCTGGCAAAATCACGCTGGAGCTCAACCAGACGCTGGATGAGGTGCTGGGGGACGCCAGTGGCGTGACGGGTGTCCGCATCAAATCGACCGCTGACGGCAGCACCAAAGAGCTGGCATTGATGGGGTGCTTCATCGCCATCGGCCACAAGCCCAATACCGACATCTTCACCGGCCAGCTGGAGATGGAGAATGGCTATATCATCACCAAGGGTGGCCGCAATGGCAACGCCACGGCAACCAGCATCCCCGGCATATTCGCCGCAGGCGACGTGCAGGATCATATCTACCGCCAAGCAGTGACCAGCGCGGCATCAGGCTGCCAGGCCGCACTCGATGCGGACAAATACCTCGCAGCACTGGAGAAATGACCCGCCCCTTCAGGATGGCATGACCGATCAGCCGTGTTTGGGCACAGCAGATCGGCTTCATGGCTGATGACCAAAGCAGGTGCCGCCCACCAGACCTGCAAAGTCCACGCCACGACGGCATGTCGATTCGACATGCCGTTTTCATTGCGCCCCCGGTACTGACCCACGGCCAGCAGCCTCGAACAGGTGATAAAATGCGTGCTCAGGCAACCTCATCAATCACCGGGCCAACCATGGATGACGATACAGTGGCGCGGCTGAAAGCCCTGCGCAAAACCCTGACCCAACCCAAGGCCCCTCCCCGGCCTGCGCAGCCAGATCCGACGCAATTGGATCAGCAGGCCTTCGAAGCGGCCATGAAGGGCGTACTTCCGCTTCAGGACCAGCGCAGAGTCGAGTTGTACCCCGCCAAGCCCAAGCCAATTGCCCGCCAGCTGCAGCTGGATGAGCAGCAGGTGCTCATCGACAGCCTAAGTGACTGGAGCGAATGGGAATTCGGTCCGGAGACAGGCAATGAGCCCGCGTTCGTCCGGCCCGGCATGCGTCGCGATACATTGAAAAAGCTCCGCCGAGGACATTGGGTGGTCGATGCCCAGATCGACCTGCATGGTCTGGTTGTGGATGAGGCCCGCTTCGAAATCGCACAATTCCTGTATCTATGCCGACGTGACAATAAACGTTGTGTGCGGATCATCCATGGCAAGGGGCTTGGATCACGCAATCGGGAATCGGTGCTGCGCGCCAAGGTGCCGGGCTGGCTGGTCCAACGTGATGAAGTTCTGGCATTTTGTCAGGCACGACGGGTGGACGGCGATTGCGGCGCATTGATCGTATTGCTGCGAGGCCCGAAATAAGCCGATCCCGGCCCTGCATCTATTTCAACGACGATCAGCGAACCATTCGCGTAAGATGTTAGAATGCCGCCTTTTGCCCCTCAGCATTGTCAAATCGTGTTCGAATCCACCTCAAAACGTAGCTGGGCTGCGCTGCTGATCTTATTCGCCGCGCTTTGGTTCGGCCAGCTGGATTTCCGCAAGCTGGTCAAGCCGGACGAAGGGCGTTACGCCGAAATCTCCCGGGAAATGGTGGTCAGTGGAGATTGGGTCACCCCTCGCCTGAATGACCTGAAATATTTTGAAAAGCCGCCAATGCAATACTGGGCCACCGCTCTGGCCTATGAGATCTTTGGCGAAACGGAATGGACTGCCCGCCTGTGGACCGGGCTATCCGGCTTCATTGGCATCCTGCTCGCGGTCTACGCCGGCAGTGTGCTGTTCGGCAGACGGGCCGGACTGATTACCGGGTTGGTGCTGGGCGGCAGCCTCTATTATCTGGCGCTGGGCCATATCAACACCCTCGACATGGGCGTGTCGCTGTTTCTGGAGCTGGCGTTGATCGGCTTCCTGATGGCACACCGTGACCAGGCAAGCCCCCGCAGTCAGCGCAACTGGATGATGGTGGTGTGGTTTGCCATGGCAGGCGCCATGCTGTCGAAGGGCCTGATCGGCCTGGTCATCCCGGGCATGGCGCTGATCCTGTACATGCTGCTTACCCGGCAATGGTCGTTGCTTGCCAGGATGCACTGGCTTCCGGGCCTTGCATTATTTGCCTTGATCGTGCTGCCCTGGTTCGTGCTGGTATCTCAGCGTAACCCGGAATTCCTGCAATTCTTCTTCATTCACGAGCACTTCCAGCGTTTTGCCACGGACAATGCGCGCCGGGATGGTGCAATCTGGTATTTCATTCCGCTATTGATACTGGGCATCACCCCTTGGGCGAGCTGGCTTGGCAGCAGCTTGTGGCAGGCCAAGACAAAAACGCCGCAGCAGACCTTCCAGCCCAAATGGATGTTATTGATCTGGTCAGCATTCATTTTCATCTTTTTCAGCATTTCCAAATCCAAACTGCCGGCTTACATATTGCCGATGTTTCCTGCTGTCGCACTGTTGATGGGGGATCATCTGGCACGGCAGACTCCCGCGCAAATCGCCCGCCACGCCGGCTGGCTGGCGTTGCTCTCTGTGCCGATGTGCGTGTTCCTGATCGCGCTGCCACATGTGCAGGAATTTGGCAGTGAAGAGACGCCCGCTTCGCTGATCATGGCCTATGCCACTTGGATACAAGCGGGTGCGGTCACGGGTGTGATCGGTTTCGTCATGGCTTGGCGGCTGGCCAGGAAAAACCAAGCCTTGGACAGCCTGGTTGCCATAGGTATGACCGGTGCCATTGTCGCATCACTGATCCTGAACGGACACAATGAGCTGGCACCCTCCAACTCCTCATATCATTTTGCCCAACAACTGAAGGGTAAGATCAAGCCCAATGTGCCTTTCTTCTCGGTCAACACTTACGATCAGACCCTGACCTTCTATTTGAAGCGGACGATGACCTTGGTGAACTATACCGACGAAATGGCGCTAGGCATCCAGCAGGAGCCGCACAAGGCCATTCCGCAGGATGCGACATTCCAGGCCCTTTGGCAAAGCCTGCCCGAAGCCTATGCCCTGATGACCCCAGGCCGCTATGAAGAGATCGTCGCTCAGACCGGCCTACCTATGAAAGTCCTGGCGAGGGATACCCGCCGGATTGTGGTGAGCAAACCGTGAAACTGACTGAATTCTCCTTGATCCTGTCTGGCGTGCTGCTCAACGCAGTCGCACAGTTGTTGTTGAAAGCCGGGGCCAATACCATTGGCCATTTCGAATTCCACCCTGCCAATATCCTGCCGATCGGCTGGAAACTTGCCACCAACCCTTATATCTTCGGCGGCCTGTCCTGCTATGCGGTGAGCGTGGTGGTGTGGATTCTTGCCTTGTCACGGGTGGAGGTCAGCATAGCCTACCCGATGCTGTCGATCGGTTATGTGGTCAATGCGCTGGCTGCTTGGTGGCTGTTTGGTGAAGCGGTATCGATGATGCGTGTTGTCGGTATCGGTGTGATTATTGTGGGCGTTTGCCTGGTTGCGAGAAGCTGATGGAATTTCTACCCTTTACCCGCCCGACCCTGGACGAAGCCACCATCACTGCAGTTGGTGATGTGTTGCGTTCAGGTTGGATTACCAGCGGCCCCAAGGTGAAAGCCTTTGAAGCCGCATTGAGTGAATATTTTGGTGGGCGCCCCGTCAGGGTGCTCAATTCAGCAACCGGCGGCATGGAGGTTGCATTACGACTGATCGGCCTCCAGCCAGGTGATGAAGTCATCACCACGCCTCTGTCCTGGGTTGCCACCGGCAATGTCATATTGAACCTTGGCGCCAAGCCAGTGTTTGTCGATATCGACCCTGTCACCCGTAATATCGACCTGGAACAAATCGAGGCAGCCATCACGCCCGCCACCAAGGCCATCATGCCGGTGGATCTGGCTGGTTTGCCGGTGGATCGGGATCGCTTGTATGCCATTGCTGATCGTCATGGCCTGCGCGTCATCGAAGACGCGGCCCAATCGATGGGCAGCAGCTGGCGGGGCAAGCGAATCGGCAGCTTTGGCGACCTGATCTCCATCAGTTTCCACGCCAACAAAAACATGACCACCACCGAGGGTGGCTGCCTGGTGTTGAACGATGAGTCGCAGATTCCGCTATTTGAGAAACTGCGCCTGCAAGGTGTGGTGCGCTTCCCAGATGGCAATATGGATGTCGATGTGGCCGGTGGCAAGTACAACCTGACTGATGTCGCCGCCGTGATCGGCCTGCATCAGTTGCAGCAGATCGACGCATTCAACGCCAAGCGCAAAATGCTGGCGCAACATTACTTCGCTACACTGGACCGCTCCCTTGGCCTTGGACTGCCATTGGACGACATGGAAAACAGCAACTGGCATATGTTCCAGATCCAGTTGCCACTGTCCGACCTGACCATCGGACGAGGGGATTTCATCCAGGCCATGCATGCCAAGGGCATTGGAATTGGCGTTCACTATCCGGCCATGCATCTGTTCACACTCTATCGCAGCCTGGGCTGGAAAGAAGGCGACTTCCCCCATGCTGAAAAGACAGGCCGTGAAACGGTAACGTTACCGCTGTTCCCGGCCATGGAGTGCCATGATGTCGAGCGGGTGTGCAAAGCCATCAGTGAGATCGTATCGGCCCATCGCCGCTGATATCGGTCTGACACGCAGCACAGTCGTAAAATAATGCCCAGGCTGTGATGGAACGGTGATTCGGTCAGACGCTCTGATCAAGTCAGCAGGCATCACAGTCTGGGCTTTCGTCCAGTTTGCATTGCGCCGTCTGTGGGCAGGCCTGTCATGGCCAAACGGTGGTCTTGATCCAGCAATACGCGGCTCAGTCCTGGCATGCAAACTGTTTGTCTTTAACCATCAACAGGCGAAACCAACAATCATATGACGCCGCAAGTTACCGTCGTTGTGCCGGTCTATAACGAGGAAGCGGGGCTACAAGCTCTGTTCGACCGGCTCTACCCCGCTCTGGATGCGCTACATCGTCCATATGAGCTGATATTTGTCAATGATGGCAGCAGGGATCGTTCCCCCGCCATCTTGCGTGAACAATTCCAGAAACGGCCCGATGTGACCCGGGTGATTCTGTTCAATGGCAATTTTGGCCAGCACCGTGCGATTCTGGCGGGTTTTGCCCATTCCCGTGGCGAATATGTCGTGACATTGGATGCCGACCTGCAAAACCCGCCCGAAGACATTGCCACGCTGCTCAGCAAGATGGATGAAGGCTACGACTATGTCGGCTCGATCCGCCGACAGCGCAATGACAGCACATGGCGGCATATTGCATCCAAAGCCATGAATCAGCTGCGGGAGCGTATCACCCGCATCAAGATGACCGATCAGGGCTGCATGCTGCGCGCTTACCATCGCCACATCATCGATGCCATCAATCTCTGCAGCGAGATGAATACCTTCATCCCAGCCCTGGCCTATACCTTTGCCAGCAAGCCCACCGAAGTGGTGGTCGGCCACGAGGAACGGGCGGCAGGTGAGTCGAAGTACTCGCTCTATAGCCTGATCCGCTTGAATTTCGACCTGATGACTGGCTTCTCGATCGTGCCGCTGCAGATGTTCTCCATGCTGGGCATGGCAGTTTCTCTGCTATCTGGCCTGTTGGTTGCGTGGTTGGCGATCCGACGGATCATCGTCGGCCCCGAAGAAGGCGGCCTGTTTACCCTGTTCGGGGTGGCTTTTTTCCTGATCGGCATCGCGCTGTTCGGCATTGGCCTATTGGGTGAATACATTGGCCGGATCTACCACGAAGTACGCGACCGGCCACGTTACATCGTGCAGGCGGTGCTGGAACAGAAGCGGGAGGAAGCCTGATGGCACGTGCTGTCGTCTTTGCCTATCACAATGTCGGCGTCCGCTGCTTGAGCGTGTTGCTGGCGCGGGGTGTTGAGGTGGCGCTGGTGGTGACGCATGAAGACAATCCAAACGAAACCATCTGGTTCGACAGCGTGGCCGAACTGGCCGCCCTGCATGGCATTCCGGTCATCAAGCCTGCCGACCCGAACACAGACGCAGTGCTGGAGCGAGTCAAAGCAGCGCGGGCCGACTGGTTGTTTTCATTTTATTACCGGCACATGTTGAAGGCACCGCTGTTGGCCACCGCAAGCCAAGGCGCCTATAACATGCACGGCTCGTTATTGCCGAAGTACCGAGGTCGCGTTCCAGTCAATTGGGCCATCATCCACGGGGAAACCGAGACTGGTGCCACCTTGCATGTGATGAATGAAAAACCGGACAACGGCGCCATCGTTGATCAGACGGCGGTGCCGATCCTGCCTGACGATACCGCACACGAGGTATTCAACAAGGTGACCGTAGCCGCAGAGCTTACCTTGTATCGCTGCCTGCCAGCCTTGCTGGCCGGCACGGCCACCCTGACACAACAGGATCTCGCACAAGGAGCGTATTTCGGCGGGCGCAAGGCCGAAGACGGTCGTATCGACTGGCACAGCTCCGCCCGCCAGATCCACAACCTGGTTCGCGCCGTGGCCCCACCCTACCCTGGTGCGCACACGATCATCCATGGCCTGCCGGCCCGCATCCTGCAGACGCAGGTGACCGACCTTCACGCACAAGACAGGCCGGAAAAGTGCTTATATACGGAACATAGCAAGATCTTTGCGAAATGTGGCGATGGCAGTATCCTCCGCATCGTCGAATTGGAACTTGCCGGTCATGCACTGGATGCAACCGGCTTCGTACAACGCTTCGGCACCTCACCGCTGTCGCTTGCCTGAACTACTTTAGGACCACATCATGAAGAAAATCCTGATTCTCGGCGTGAATGGCTTCATTGGCCACCACTTGTCCAAGCGCATCATCGACACCACCAACTGGGAGGTGTACGGTATGGACATGCACACCGATCGGATTACGGATCTGCTTGGCAACCCCCGCTTCCACTTCTTCGAAGGCGACATCACCATCAACAAGGAATGGATCGAATATCACGTCAAGAAATGTGACGTGGTATTGCCGCTGGTTGCCATCGCCACCCCGGCGACCTATGTCAAAGACCCGTTGCGCGTCTTCGAGCTGGATTTCGAAGCCAACCTGCCGATCGTCCGTCAGTGCGTGAAATACCGCAAACGCATTCTGTTCCCGTCCACCTCGGAAGTGTACGGCATGTGCCACGACAGCCAGTTCGACCCCTACGAATCCGAGCTGATCTATGGCCCGATCGAAAAGCAGCGCTGGATCTACGCCTGCTCCAAGCAGCTGATGGACCGCGTCATCTATGCTTACGGCTCGCGTGACGAACTCGATTTCACTCTGTTCCGCCCGTTCAACTGGATCGGCGCCGGTCTCGACAGCATCCACACGCAAAAAGAAGGCAGCTCACGGGTGATCACCCAGTTCCTGGGTCATATCGTGCGCGGCGAGGACATCAAGTTGGTGGATGGGGGGGAGCAGAAACGTGCCTTCACCTACATCAACGATGGCATCAACGCGCTGATGAAAATCATCGAGAACAAGGATGGCCGCGCCTCCGGTAAGATCTACAACATCGGCAACCCCAGCAACAATTTCTCGGTACGCGAGCTGGCGGAGATGATGCTGGAGTTGGCCCTGACCTATCCCGAATACCGCGACTCAGCCCTCAATGTCAATCTGGTGGAAGTCAGCTCCGGTGACTACTACGGCAAAGGTTACCAAGATGTGCAGAACCGCGTGCCGAAGATCGACAACACCATGCAAGACCTGGACTGGAAGCCTCAGTTCAGCATGAAGGAAGCGTTGCGTTACATTTTCGACGCCTATCGCAATCAAGTTGCTGAAGCACGCCGCTTGGTTGATTGATCCTTCGTCAGTCAGCTCACCAAGGCAACCCACGGCGGGTTGCCTTTTTCTTTGCCAAAACCATGCACCGCCACCATGCTGGTGGGACAACGCCGACACCCGCAGATCCACCCCGCACCCAGCACCTAGCCGGACATGCTGCTCAACCACTCTGAGTGGGCTCAGAGTTGACTGGCTCCATGCCCACCACTTGGTTCCGCCCCCGTTTTTTCGCCTTATACAGCTGGGCATCGGCCAATTTGTACAATGCATGGCCCGCATCGGGCTCGCCACTATCGACATGAGCCACGCCGATACTGACCGTGACACAAGACGACGCCTGCGAACACGCATGGGGCATCGCCAATGCTTCCACACTGCTACGGATACGCTCTGCAACCGCCATCGCGCCTTCCATCTCGGTTTCGGGCAATAGGCAGGCGAACTCCTCACCACCGATGCGGGCAATCAGATCGGCTGGGCGCTGCAATGTCGCCACCAAGGCATCTGCGAGAGATCGCAACACCATATCACCCGCAGGATGGCCATAGTGGTCGTTGTACTGCTTGAAGAAATCGACATCGATCAACACCAATGACAAGTCCCCCCGCCGCCGGCGCTGACGATTGACCTCATGTGACAAGGCATCTTCGAAATGACGCCGATTGGCCAGTCCGGTCAGGCCATCGGTGATGGCCAGCCGCTGTAATAGCTCACGATTGCGCTTGATCTCCAGATGATTACGTACCCTGGCTCGTACCACCACACTGTTGAATGGTTTGCTGATGAAATCGACGGCCCCGCAATCGAAGCCACGAGCCTCTTCATCCGGGTTGGCCAGCGCTGTCACAAAGATGACCGGGATGTCCACGGTACGCCGATCTACCTTCAGCAGTCGGCAGATGGCAAACCCATCCATCTCTGGCATCAACACGTCCAGCAAGATGAGATCCGGTAAGGGGGATAGCCGTGCCCGGGCCAGGGCCTCTTGGCCACTCAGGGCAAACTGCACCTCATACAGCTCTTCAAGCGAGCCCGCCAGAACCTCGACATTTGCCGGCTCGTCATCCACGATGAGAATGGTCGGCTGCCCGATCACGACGATGGATTCCTTTCTGCATAATAGGCCAGGATACGACCCAGCAGGCGCTGGGCCTCCGGAAAGTCCAAGCTCTCCAGAGCGGTGCCCATATCGATTGCCACACTTTCATCCACAGCGGCGACAAGGGCCTGCAACTCTTGGAACCGCCGCCGTGCGCTGATCGACCGCACACGCAGCAACGCGTCCAGCTCATTGAGCTGTGGTGCGGCATCATCGCGCCCGTCCAGCGCATGATCGCTCTTCACCGGCATCTCGCTACGGGGTGGCAACCAGCTGTCGATGCTGTTCAACACGACATCCAGCTCGGCGGCCAAATCTATCAACAACTGATCCATGCCATCTGACGAATGCTGCGCCATCTTCGGCTCGATCATCGACGCCAATTCGGCCACCTGGGTGGCGCCCAGCGTGCCCGCCAATCCTTTTAGCGAGTGGGCGTATCGACGTGCTTCGTCATACTGCACTGAATCCGATAGCTCGCGCAAACGATGTGCCGCATCCGGATATCCGGTTCTAAAACGGTTCAACATGCGGCGCAAAAAGGCAACCTTGCCACCCAGGCGTTGCAACGCGGCATTGAGATCCAACCCTGGCAGATCGGGCACATCGGGCAGGTGGGTAGGCATCGGTACCGAGCCTGCCGCCACGCTGGGGTAGACGGCATGCACCAGCGCCCCGGCCAGGCGATCAGGGTCGATAGGCTTGGAGATATGGTCATTCATCCCAGCGTCGAAGCAACGCTGCTTCTCGGTGTCAATGGCATGTGCTGTCATCGCGATGATGGGAAGTTGTTCGCGTCCGGGTAGGCGACGGATCAGGCGCGTCGCCGCCAGCCCATCCATGATCGGCATTTGTACATCCATCAACACCGCATCGACGTGGGTTTCCGGGTCAGCGAGCAGATCCACCGCCTGCTTACCATTGACCGCCACAATGGGTAGCACCCCCATCGAGGACAGCAGATCCACTTCAAATTCGCACAGGATGTCATTGTCCTCCACCACCAGAATACGCATGCCGCGCAGCTCCGCACGTAGCGTAGCCCGACAAGGTGGTGAAACCGGCCTGGACGACAGCTGCCCCAACACTTGCATGACCATGGACTGAAGCTCGGCCTGCCCCACCGGCTTTTGCAGCGTGGCATCCACCCCCTCTGGGTTGCCCGCATTGGCAGCCAGCGGGTTGCTGACCAACAGCATGACTTTCGGGCACACCAGCCGACCACTCCGCATCTGCTGGGCCAGCTTACGAGCAGTATCCACTCCATCCAAGGCCGGGAGCGACTGCTCGATCAGAACCAGATCGACCGGTGATAGCGCAATGGACTCCTGCGCCGCCAGCAACAACTGCAAGGCAATCTCACCGCTGCTGACATGGCGGACCTTCATCCCCCAGCCCGACAGCCAGTCAGCCAGCTCCCGCCCGGTGGCGACATTGTGGTCCACCACCATCGCAGTCAAGCCGTGCAGACCATGCCCGTCATCGCTGGCGGCACTTTGCAGTGTGGCGCGTTGCAGCCAGACATTGAAACTGAACAAGGTGCCCTGCCCCAGCAAACTGCTGACATCGATCTCCCCCTCCATCTTGTGGATCAGCTCGCGGCAGATGGCCAGGCCAAGGCCTGTGCCACCAAAACGGCGAGTGGTGGAGCTGTCGGCCTGGGTGAATGATTGGAAGATCGTAGCCATCTGCGCCTCGGACATGCCGATCCCCGTGTCCTTGACACAACATTGCAGCTCGACCTGCTGATCAGTCGATTCGCCAGGCACCACGGTGACCATCACCTTGCCGCGCAGGGTAAACTTGATGGCGTTATTGACCAGATTGAGCAGGATCTGCCCCAGCCGTAAAGGATCACCCTTGAGCGCCATCGGCACGCTCGGATCAACAGCGATCACCAGCGACAGGCCCTTGGCCTCTGCCTGCACCGTGGCAATACTGGCGACACGATCCAACACCTGTTGCAGATTGAAATCCACAGATTCCAGCTCCAACCTGCCGGCTTCGATCTTGGAGAAATCGAGGATACTGTCGATCAGCTCCAGCAAGGTGGTCGCAGAGGCGCTGACTTTTTGCTGCAAGGACTGCTGACGCTGCGTCAGCGAAGTCTGTTGCATCAGATGCGCATAGCCGAGAATGGCTGCCAAAGGGGTGCGCAACTCGTGGCTCATATTGGCGAGGAAAGCGGATTTGGCCCGCGTGGCCGCCTCGGCAGACTCCTTGGCCCGTCGTTGCTGCTCTTCAGCCTGTTTTCGGCCAGAGATATCCTGCAAGGCGCCAAAGATAGCCTGCTGATCCGCGTACTGGATGCGCACTGCGGACAACATTACCCATACCAATGTGCCATCCACAGCCCGCAATTGCAGCTCCCGATCGCTGATACGGTGCTGGGTATTCATCAGACATTGCAATTCAGCATAGGCACCACGCTCAGCGAACAGCTGCGAGATATCCAACCCGCTCCCGCCCCGCTCTTGCCCCAGCTTGAAAAGCTCGGCAAAGCGATGGTCCAGATAGATCAGATAGCCGGTTTCCAGATTGGAAATCCACAATGGAAAAGGCGAAGCCTCGAAGATCGACCACAACCTCGCTTCACTCCTGGCCAACCCTTCCGACTGTTCCCGCAACTGCTGGATCAAGTCACGAAACCGATCCAGTGAATTGGACAAGGCGAGAATCTCGTCATCCTCGGCATCCTGCATCACCAGGCTGCCAGTGGTGCGCCCCGTCACAATGTCCTGCACACCTTGCTGCAAGCGCTCCAGCCGCATGATGACCCTGCCGACATAGACATACCCGACCCAAAAAAACAGAGCCAGTGCCACGAGCAATATCACGCCAAACTGGACGCTGCCACGCTGCAACACATATCGCCGGTCATCCAGCAAGGCCACCGTATCCTGTCGGTTGTCCGATGCCACATGGGTGAGCAGACTGCTGATTTCCTGCGTCAGCTGCTGATTCTCCTGCAATAGCTGCAAAGTGATCCGGTCCAGGCCCAGCCGGAGGCCATACAACGCGATCAGGCCATCTCCGGGCACAATGGCTTCCTCAAAAGGTGCCAAGGCCGTACGGACGACCTGCTGCCTCGTGGCGGGCAATGAATGCACCAGATATTGCAGGCGTTGCAGGTGGGGGGTGTAGGCATCATGATACATCGCCAGCTGTTGCTCATCCTGCGCCTGCGATGCCGCGCTCAGCAAGCCCGACAACTGACCCAGCTCTCCACTCAGCTGCATGATTTGGGCAGGGCTACCCGTGGTGACCAGCAATTGCTGGCGGATGACGGCAGCCGCCTGCTCGATGGCATCCAATTTCACCTGGCGCCTGACGTATAGATCCGCTCGCCCATCCACCAACTGACGAGTGTTATTGGCGTTCAAGCGCATTGTCCGGATCAGCCGTTCCAGCTGGATGCGGGCCTCACGCTCAGACGTCAGCACCAACCCAATCTGCTGGTCGATGGTGGTCAGCAGCTGATCGATCTGCTGCTGAGCCGGGACTTTATCCGTTGGCCGATCAGCCATAGCCAATGCGGCCAATGATGCAGATAGTGCATGAGCGGAGGCATTGAGCTCCGCCACATGCAGCTCAGCAGGCAGATTCTGCTCCTGCAACACCCGCAACGAGGCATCGACATCGCGGAAGATCCAAAGCGCGCTGATGGCCAGAAAACCAGTGATGGCTGCTGCCAGCGCAAACGCAATCTGCATCCGTCGCCCCAACCCCAGGCGGATTGGCGGTGACATATCCATGGCACGTGGGGGATTCACGCCCTGACTCGGCTCATCATGGACGGGCAAGGCAAACACGACGGCAGCTCACAACACATGCACTCGTTTGCATGTATCGGCAGAAATTGCCCATCAGCGGTTGCATGGGTGAGCAACTGGAGTGAGACACTGAATCGACACAGCCATGGTATAACCCCCCAATGCGCCTTCAGATATATGCGTAGCCAATTTCGATAGTGCTATTGCATATCAGTATAGTCACCTCAGGAGGCAATCGAGCCTGTTTTATCAACCCAAAGCGATGATTTCTCACCCTGGCCACCGGGCCCGCTGAATAGTGTTCGGGCGCTCGCCGCACACTTTGGCTCGGCGGGCCAGCATCAGGATGCTCGCGCCCACCTGCCGCCCAATCAGCCCGAACAAGCCCCGTCCGAACGCCTTTTATTGCGCCAGACCGGGTGGCAGGCTATCCTGTTCCCACCTTATGTTGTAATCCGCCGCCAACCATGACGACGCCTATCAGTTCTGTGGGCAATCTTGCCGCGATTGTTTCCATCATCAGAAAACAGCTGGTTGAAGATCAGTCACGCCAGCGCACCCGCCGCGCCACCAATTCCAGCCCACCACAAGCCTTGTCCCGCTCGATCGAACAACGCGTTTCGAGCAGCTTGGCAGCTGTCACACATGACGACCCGGACAGGAAGCACAAAGGCATCAAAGCCTTCATTGAGGCGGTGCTGCTGAATGAGCTGGGGGATCAATTGCTGAACGACCCGGCGTTCTACCAGATGGCCGACACCATCACCAGACAGATCCTGGCATCGCCCGCCTTGTCCGACGCGGTGACGACTGTAGTTGCCCATTTGACCACGGACGCAGGATCACCGAACCACCGAGTCTAGGCGCTACTGGCGTAGCCACCTCCCATTGCCATCCCAATCCCATCCCACAATGCAGAAAGATTGACGCTACGCACCCAAAGTCGGATCATCCTGCGGTTTAAACAGAACGTCCCATCATGCTGAGCTATCGCCATGCTTTCCATGCCGGCAACCATGCCGACGTCCTCAAACACTTGGTTCAAGTGCAACTGCTGAGCTATCTGAATCAAAAGGACAAACCCTACTGGTATATCGACACCCATGCGGGTGCAGGCGTTTATTCGCTGCTGGATGGTTATGCGACCAAGAATGCGGAATTCCGTACCGGGATAGGCAGGCTGTGGGCACGCACCGATCTGCCTGCTGCTGTGGCCGAGTATGTGGCCGCCGTCAAGACGCTGAATCCACAGGGCAAGCTGGCTTTATACCCTGGCTCGCCATGGCTGGCGCTGCAACTGATCCGCAGCCAGGATCGGCTGCGGCTGTTTGAATTGCACCCGACCGACGCGGACTTGTTGCAACGTAATTTTGCTGAGCATGCCAAGCGGGGCCAGATTCTGGTGGCCGATGGATTTGAAGGCATCAAGGCACTGCTGCCGACGCCATCTCGACGTGCGCTGACCCTGATCGACCCGCCTTACGAGGACAAACGCGACTACCAGCACGTGGTGCACTGCTTGCAGGAGTCGCTCAAGCGCCAGGCGAATGGCGTGTACGCCATCTGGTATCCGAAGCTGCAGTTGGCGGCCTCACAGCAATTCGTCGATAAGCTCAAACGCCTGCCGATCGACAGCTGGCTACATGTCAGCCTGGACGTGCACCGCCCCCGTGCCGACGGCTTTGGCATGCATGGCAGCGGTATGTTCATCATCAACCCACCCTGGACATTACATCAGACCCTGCAGACGGTCATGCCCTGGTTGACCCACGAATTGGCACAAGATGACGGAGCCCAATATGCCCTTGAACAACAAACCAAATGATCCGCCATTCGTGCTCGCCATCCACGGTGGAGCGGGGACGATACGGCGTCAGGATCTGACGCCTGATCAAGAGGCGGCCCTGCTGGCCGGATTGCATGCCGCATTGGATGCTGGACAAGCCATTCTCGCACAGCGAGGTAGTGCGCTGGACGCCGTGATCGCTGCTGTTTCCGCCCTGGAAGACAATCCCCTGTTCAATGCAGGCCGAGGCGCCGTCTTCAACGATGAAGGGCGGATCGAGCTGGAAGCTGCCGTCATGAACGGCCCGGATCAGGCTGCTGGCAGTGTGACAGGGGTGACGCGCACCCGCAATCCGGTCCAATTGGCGCGGGCCGTCATGCAGCATACTGCCCATGTCACACTGGGCTTTGATGCAGCAGATCGCTTGGCGCTCACCTTGGGCTTGCCACAGGGAGATGCCGATTATTTCTACACCGCCAAGCGCTGGCAGGCTTTGCAGGATGAGCTGGCCAGGATGGCAGCGGGCGGCAGCGAGGCCGATGCGCCTGAAGACCGTAAGCATGGCACCGTCGGCGCCGTGGCGCTGGATTGCATGGGCCGCCTGGCTGCCGCCACCTCAACCGGTGGTCGTACCGCCAAGATGGCGGGTCGCATTGGTGACACCCCGGTCATCGGCGCGGGCACCTGGGCCGACACGCGCTGTGCGGTCTCCGGCACTGGGCATGGTGAATACTTTGTCCGCGCCGCAGTCGCCCACGACATCGCCGCCCGCATCCACTATGGCGCCCAACCCCTCGCGCAGGCAAGCCAGGCCACCATCGACACCCTGACCGCGATGGGCGGTACTGGCGGCGTCATTGCAATCGACCACCACGGCAACATCGCGATGCCCTTCAACTGTGAAGGCATGTACCGAGCGGCTATCGATCAACAGGGCCAACGGACAGTGGCTATCTATCGGGACGGATCTGCCCCAGCCACTGCTTGAGGAAACGGATCAGCGAAGCCGGTGGATCGGCAGGCGTGGCTCATTTGACCCACCCTGCCCTGATCACCATGACTCGCGCCGGTGCTCACCTTCGATCGAAGCGGATTGGTCGTATAGAAAGGTAACCAGCCTTTGAGTCAAGCCATGTGCTGGCGCATTGCCTGGCCAGACCGCGAATACATCCAGCGGCGTGACTTGCCAGTCTGGCAACACCTCGATCAGCCCGCCTGCCAGCAGATCTTGCTCGACCATGAACCGGGGCGGCGTGGCCAGCCCCATGCCTGCCCGCGCCAACGCACACACTGCCGCTAAGCTGTCCACCACAATCCGGGGCGCAAAGCCCAGCTCGGCAGCCTCCCCCGCCGGGCTGCGCCATTGCTTACGATTGGCGCGAATCGACAGACCGATCCAGTCCCAATCCTGCAGGGCTTCTGGGTGGGTCGGTGCGGGTCGGTGTTGCAGATAGGCTGGGCTCGCCACCAGTACCCGCCGCATGGTGAACAGCTGGCGTGACTTCAGGGCACTATCCGCCAATGCCCCGACCCGGATGGCCAGATCCAATCCGTCCTTGACCAGATCCTGCTTGGCATCGCTGAACTGCATTGACAATGATACCTTGGGATATTGCTGCGCAAAGGCGGCTATTGCATCCAACACCTTGCTCGGCGCAAAGAATGCCGGCAAGGTCACCCGCAGCCGGCCTACGGGGGCCTGGGTCTGCGCGGCGATGGCATCCAGGCCAACTGATGCGGCATGCAGCATGGCCTGTGTCGCCTCAAACAACTGCTCGCCCGCCGCCGTCAGCGACAGCCTTCGCGTCGAGCGATACAACAAAGCCGCGCCCAACCGTTTCTCCAGCTGGCTGATGTGATGACTGACCACTGACGGCGCCAAGCCTAAAGCCGCCGCTGCCGCGCGGAACGACCCGAGTTCGACTGTCTTGGCGAACACCGCCATTGCCCTGAGTTCATCCAACATTGCTCGATTATTTGGATTGATGAAATCAAATTATGCCATCTAATCGATCTGAGTAACATCCGCTAGACTGGCACCCGTCACCTTTTACCAAGCCAAGCCATGACAACCGAATTCCACCTTGCCCAATGCAATATCGCCAGACTGCGCGCCCCGCTGACTGATCCCTCCATGCAAGGCTATATGGAGGACATCGCCCCACTCAATCAATTGGCAGAACAGAGCCCCGGCTACGTCTGGCGGCTGCAGGACGACGCGGGCGATGCCACGTCGATTCAGGTTTTCGATGACCCGCTGTTGTTGATCAACTTGTCAGTCTGGGCAGACCTGGCAAGCTTGAAAGCGTATGTCTATCAAGGCGCGCATCTGGCGTCGATCAAGACCCGTAAACAGTGGTTTAACGTGCAACCGCAGCCCAGACTGGTGCTCTGGTGGGTCAAGGCCGGCACGCTGCCGACAACAGCGCAGGCCAAGGCCCGGCTGGAACAGCTGGCGCTACATGGGCCAGGGCCGGAGGCTTTCAGCTTCGCCCACCCTTTTCCAGCCCCTTCGGTTATCATGCCAGCCTGAACGGATTGCCCAGCAGGATGCAGCATGACCCAAGCCAACAACCCTTTGCACGGTATCACTCTGGAACAGATTGTCACTCGTCTGGTGGATCACTACGGATGGGATGGACTGGCGCAGCGGATACCGGTGCGCTGTTTCAAACACGACCCCAGCATCAAATCCAGCCTGCGCTTTTTGCGCACCACGCCCTGGGCCCGCACCGAAGTGGAAAACCTGTTTTTGAACACCCGCTGGTAAGCCCACCTGGTCTGCCCGCCGGGCATCCCACTCCCTGCGGGCTACAGCCCCGTCAAAAGCGGCCTGACCAGGCCCGCCCCTGCCTGCGGCGACCCCGCACCCTTTCCCGCGCCAGCGCTGACTTCACTGCCCCCGCGCCATCTGGAATGTCTCCCTTTTCGCCAGATTTGGCGCCACGAGCGGCATGTGACGGGCCGTAGCGGCGGCGGCTTGCACATCATCTCGCCAAGAAGCGCGCCGGAAATGAAACGATTTCATTGAAAAAGAAATATCCGCTTATCAAACATTTACAAATTACATACAAATAGAACAAATGCGATAAGTATTTCAGACATTCACATTCATTTACAGCCCAGCTTTATTCGAATCTGAACTTTACAGAATCACCTCAGTCCATCATGCATGATCAAACAAAATGAATCAGAACAAATATGCATACCTGCCACGGAGCGTCATCAGCATATCGCACACGGCCAGCGTACTGGAGTAATGGGTCGGGCCGTGAGCATGTTGCGCTGAAAACAAGACGGCCTGGGTGAAATGCCTAACCTTCTGTCGAAATCACTTCCGACATTGAAAACATAAAGATCACAGACACTTTTTTACAATTCCGATCGCTGAAAAATGAATCGCGCCACCGAAACCAGCCCTCCCCGCTCGCTATTACCGATCTCCCGCCATCGGATGATCGGCTTCTGCGTGCTGCTGGCGCTGTTCGAATGGATCACTTATGTCGGGAGTGATCTGGTCATGCCCGCCATGCTGGATGTGGTGGCAGATCTGCATGCCACGCCCCAGCATGTGCCGACAGCATTGAATGCGTATCTGCTGGGTGGGGTGGCGTTTCAATGGCTGATCGGGCCGCTGGCTGATCGCTTCGGACGCCGCCCTGTTCTGCTGGCAGGCGTGCTGTTGTTTGCGGTGTCTTTTCTGATCACACCGGCCATTACCCACATCCAGGCATTTAATCTGCTGCGCTTTGTGCAGGGTGTGGGGCTCGGGTTTGTGGTGGTGGTCAGCTATCCCATCCTGCAGGAAGCCTTTCATGAAACGGACGCGGTCCGCCTGATGGCATTGCTGGCCAATATTGCACTGCTATCGCCCCTGCTGGGCCCATTGATGGGTGGCGTCCTGTTGAATTGGCTGAGCTGGCGTGAGCTGTTCATCAGTATCGGTGGGCTGGCGCTATTGGTGATGGTGGGTTTGTGGCGTTATCTGCCGGAAACCATTGGCGTGCGCAGAACCGATGGCACGATGTTGCAACCCGTGCCGCTCTGCCTGCGGGACATGGCTGGTAACTACCTGCGGCTGCTACGCCAGCCCCGCTTCATGCAAGGCAGCCTGGCTCTGGGCTTGTTGAGCGTGCCACTGATCGCCTGGATCGGCATTGCCCCGGTATTAATGATGGAACACGCGGGCTGGTCGATGATGAGCTATGGGCTGGGGCAGCTGCCGATCTTCGGCGGCTTGATCATCGGCAATCTGGCCTTGCATCAGCTGGCTGGTAAATACGCTTTACCGCAGCTGATCAGATACGCCTGCTGGCCCATCCTGGCGGGCCTGATTGGGGGCTGGCTGGCAGCCCTCGGCGGCGGCGGCCTGCCCACCTTGCTGGTGAGCCTGTCTCTGTATGCCTTTGGGATGGGCATCTGCAATGCATCGTTGTACCGACTGACGCTGTTTGCCGATGATGGCGCAAAAGGCTCAGTCGCCGCCATGCTGGGCATGGTATCAGTCGCCACCATTGGCCTGGGAAGCAGCTTGCTGGCACACCTGGGCGCAGGTGACAGCCCTGCTGCCTTTGTCAGCGGGGCCTTGCTGGCAGCCAGTCTGGCGCTGCCCCTGCTCTGGCGCCTGTTGAAACCAGCCCCCTTGGCCATGGCCAGCCCCTAGCCACCAAATAGCCGCTGACAGCGTGTATGGCGGCTGATCTCCCTTGACCGACCCATCCACGGACTGGCCCATGCCAGCGCCGACGGGCCACTTTTCGCCCAAATGAACTGCAAACAGGAGTACACCATGCATGACTTCCCCGCCGTGGATGCATTCTGCGGAATCGACAACCCCTATCGACACGATGCGGAAACCGATGGCCTGTTCGATGCTGCGATGCGGGAGCTGGTGGCCTACCATGGTCACGCCACCCCTGGCTATCGGCAATGGCTGGCAGCCAACGGTCTGACCATCGACGATGCGCTGGCGCTCAAGGATTGGTCGATGCTGCCGCCCATCTTTGCCAATTATTTCAAGCAGCAATTGGTGTTGAGCCCAGCTGGCGTGGATGCGCTGGAGTTGACCTCCTCGGGCACCAGCGGGCAAAAAAGCCGGATGCGCTACGACGCCCGCAGCCTCAGTGCGGCGCAGGCCATGGTGGATCGTATCTTCGCCCACTACGGCTGGGTCACCCCGGCCCAGCCCTGCAATTATCTGCTGCTCAGCTACGAGCCCGCCGGGGCCGTCACACTTGGCACCACCTATACCGACCAGTTTCTGTGCAAATATGCGCCGGTGAACCGTGTGGTCTACGCCTTGCGTCACAACGGACACGGTAATGAATTCGATCCGTTCGGCGTGATCCGGGCGCTGCAGGACTTTGCCGATGAAGCATTGCCGGTAAGGATCCTGGGTTTTCCCGCCTTCATGTGGTTCACCTTGGAACGCATGCAGGAGATGGGCCTCCCCGCCTTGTCGCTACACCCGGACTCGCTGGCGTTCTTTGGCGGCGGCTGGAAGACCCACGCGGACAAAGCCATCCCCAAAACCATGCTGTATCGGCGGCTGGGCGAACAGCTTGGCCTGCCCGATGCCCGCTGCCGAGACGGCTACGGTGCCGTGGAGCATCCCGTTCCCTACATTGAGTGCCCCCACCACCGTTTCCATGTCCCAACCTACTCCCGCGCGGTCATCCGGCACCCGGCCACCCTGGTCAGGCAGCCCTATGGCGAAGCGGGCTTTCTGCAGTTCATCTCGCCCTACATCACCTCCAGCCCCGCGCACAGCGTGGTGATGAGCGACCTGGCCGTGCTGCATCCGGCCAGCACCTGCGGTTGCGGCCTGCAGACCGACTGGTTCGATCTGCTTGGCCGGGCGGGCACCAGCAAAGCCCGTAGCTGCGCATTGGCGGCATCTGAATTGATCAAGGAGTCCTGATATGCTTCTCACACACGGCACACTGGCCCCCCAAGCCGACCTCGAACACGTACTCGCTTCACTGGCCGAGCACCTGCCAGCCTTGCTGGCCAACCCACCGGCAGCTGATTTGGTGATCGAATGCGCTGCCCGTTTTGCCGATGCGCTTCAGCATGGCCAGACTGACTTGCCATTGGACGAGGTAGCACGACAGGCGCTGATCGACTTTTGTCGCAAAGAGGCGCTGGAAACCAAGCTGCAACGCGAGCTGGGTGACGCGCCGTTCTCCTTGCGCCGCAACAGCTACACCAGCCAGCACTTCGAAAGCTGGCGCCCACTGGGCCTGGTGGTACATATCACCCCTGCCAATGCACCTTTGCTACCCTTTTTCGCGGTGCTGGAAAGCCTGCTGGTGGGCAATGTCAACTGGCTGCGCCCCAGCAGCAGCGATGACGGCCTGACCGCCCGCCTGCTGGCAGCCCTGCTGAGCCATGACCCAAGCGGCACCCTGGCCGAACAGATTGCCGTCATCCCCTGCCCCACTGCGCAATTGCCCAAGTTGTTCAAGTTGGCCGATGGCGTCTCTGCCTGGGGAGGAGATGCCGCGCTGGACAACATCAAGCAGCAAGTGCCGGCAGGTTGTCGTTGGATAGACTGGGGGCACCGCATCAGCTTTGCCTATGTCGTTCCGGGGGCAGCCAGCGATGCCGACTTGGCCGCGCTGGCCGACGACGTGTGCCAACTCGATCAACAGGCCTGCTCCAGTCCGCAATGCGTGCTGGTCGACAGCGATGACCCGGCTACCCTGCGAGAGCTGGGCGAACGGCTGGCGCTGGCCATGGGTGCACGCTGCGCTGTCTGGCAAGGGCTTACGCCTACCCGACAAGAGGCTGCTGAAATCGCCACTCGGCTCAACCTGACTTGGTTGTCATACAGCTTTGCCGAGGTCGTCGGGCACACCTGGGTGGGTGAAGGCTGGCGCATTCTCTGGTCGCACCGGCCCGAGCTGGCGCCATCACCCTTGTTCCGGACCATTCTGCTTCGCCCCCTCCCCCGCCAGCATCTATCCCAGGTGTTGCAACCCTGGCGCACCCGTCTGCAGACCTGCGGCCTGGTAGCCGACGCCATCGATCAGGCTGCGCTGGCCCGTCAGTTGCTGGCGGCTGGCGTCACCCGGGTCGTCCCGCTGGGGCACATGCATCAGAGCTATGACGGTGAACCGCATGATGGTGTCTATGCCCTGGCCCGACTGGCAAGGCGGGTGTCGGTCACCTTGGCGCACGGCGTCTTGCCAGGCCATGCCACGCTGGACCCCCTACCCCGGCAACCGACGCTCCCCGCTGGGCTGCCGATCATGTGCAAGACGGATTTCCAGGCGCTGCCGATGCAAGCCGACGCGCAGTTGTTCTTCCGCAGCGGCGGCAGCGGCGGGGCGCCCAAGCTGGCGGGCTTCAGCTATCGCGACTACCACCGCCAGATGCGCGCAGCAGCCGACGGCCTGTTCGCTGCCGGTCTGGACCCAGCCCAGGATCGGGTGATGAACCTGCTCTATGGCGGCAATCTTTATGGTGGCCTGCTGAGCTTCTTCAGCATTCTGGAGAAGCTGTCTGCGACCCATTTCCCGATGGGTGGGCCGCTGGATGAGGACTACAGCCAGATTGCCGACATGATCATCGCCCAGCGGGTGAATACGCTGATCGGCATGCCCAGTACCATTCACAAGCTATTCGTCTGCGAGGCGGACCGATTGCGCGCTTACGGCGGTGTTGACAAGGTGCTGCTGGGTGGAGAGCAAAGCAATGCGGCGCAGCGGGCTTACCTGCAGAGCTTTGGTGTCAAGCAGATACGCTCAGCCATCTATGGCTCGGTGGACGCCGGGCCGCTGGGCCACGCCTGTCCACACAGCCCGGACGGCGTCTTCCACCTGCTGGCCGATACGCAATGGCTGGAAATTGTGGTGCAAGACGCTGACCAGGCCGTCACCGGCACTGAAATCGGGCGGCTGATCTTCACCTCCCGCGCTCGCGAAGGCCAACATGTCAATCGCTACGATCTGGGCGATGCTGGTCGTTGGGTACCTGGCCCCTGCCCCTGCGGGCTGCCCAGTCCCCGTTTTGAATTGACTGGCCGCCAAGGGCAATCATGGAGGCTGGGCACGGTGTTCTTCGACCCCAACACCCTGAGCAAGCAACTAGGCTACCCCTTGCAGTGCCTGATTGGGCACAACGACCTGGGCACCGAGATGCTGACGCTGCTGGTCGATGGCTCGCCCGATCACGCTCGATCTACCCTGATGGCCGACCCTTTGATCGCTGAGGCGATTGACATCGGTTTGTTGATATTGGACATCCAGGCCAGACCGATCGATCGATTCGAGCAACATCCGCAAAGCGGTAAAAGCCCGCTGGTGATCGATCGGCGGCAGCTGTCGCCCAACCAGGCGGCCACCACGCTGACCTCCGCAACCATTGCCCGGCCTTGACCCGAGCCACTGTCAACCACGCCTATTGTCGTCAATGAAGCAGGAACAAAAAATGAATAGCCAACTGGAATCGATTGTGCAGCATGCCCGACAACATGCCCCCTATTTCCATCAACACTATGCAGCATTACCCGCAGCAGGTTGGAGCCTGAGTGATCTGCCGATCATCGACCCAAGCCACTTCTGGGCAGGCTCGGACGACCTGGATCATTGGCCGGTATTGACCGCACACATACAAGATGGCCATGTGTTCAAGACCGGTGGCTCAACCAGCGAGGGCAAGCTGTCGATCTATACCCGCGAAGAGTGGCAGGCATTCATCCACACCTTCAGCCAGGCCATGAGCAGCCGCCTGCAGCCCGGAGACAGAGTGGCGAACCTGTTCTACGCGGGCGATCTGTACACCAGCTTTCTGTTCATCCATGACGCCTTGAACCACTCACCGGTACCAGTGTGTGAATATCCGTTCACCGGCGCGGTTGACCACGCCGTTTTGGCGAATGCCATCCGGCAATATGACATCAACGTGCTGGCCTGCGTGCCCGCGCAATTGATGAAATTCGCCCACTGGCTGAGCCAGGCCGGGATACAGCTCCCCCAGATACGCACCATTCTGTATGGCGGAGAGAGCCTGTTCGACGACCAGCGCCCATTGCTGGCGCGTGATTTCCCCAATGCCACCATTGCTTCGATCGGCTGCGCCAGCGTCGATGCTGGCCTGATCGGTGCCAGCCTGCCCGACTGCCAGCCAGGTGAGCATCGCTGCTTTGATGGCGAAACCCTGATCGAGATCATCGATGAAACCACGGGCCAACCCATCACCGAGCCTGGCCAGATCGGCCTGCTGGTGGTGACCAGCCTGCAACGACGACTGATGCCGATACTCCGCTACCCAACCGGTGACCAGGCCTGCTGGCGGGAGCCGGCAGGCACGCCAAACCGCAAATTCGTGCTGCATGGCCGGGCCGGGCAAGGGCACCGTATCCGTGTCGGCACCTTATCGCTGTTTCCAGCACAGATCGATGAGGCATTGCACCAGGCCATTGGTCAGGTCGCCTGGCAGTTGGTCATCGACCGCATCGACTGCCAGGATCGCCTGACACTGTGCCTTGCCCATGATGATCAAGCAGCATCAGCCGACCCGGCTGCGCTCGCCGCATTCTTGCAGCAATCGATCTGTGGTTTGGGCGAAGCATGCGAATCCGGTCAGCTCCGCTTTCATATCCAACATCTGTCGAGCGATTCAATGCAGACCCACGAACGATCCGGCAAATTATTGAAAGTGGTGGATCGCCGCCAGTATCAAGACAAGATGGAGCGCCCAGCATGACCACCCTCCCCCCATGCCAACTGACCGTCAGGTCATTTGTCGATACCGATGCTGACGGTGTCAGCCAGCTTTTCCGCACAGTGTATGGTGACTGTTATGTCTACCCGGATGTCTATCTGCCCAGCATGATCCGCCGCAATAACGCCTCGCACCTGTGGCACTCTGCTGTTGCCGAATTCGGGCAACAGATTGTGGGCCATGCTGTGCTATGGTGCGATGCCACTGCGCCCGATCACGCTGAATTCGCCTTGAATGTGGTACACCCCGCCGCACGCGGCCATGGCATCGCCACGCAGCTGGCCCAATATCTGTGCGAGCATGCTCGGCAAGCGGGCCTGAGCATGTTGACCATCAAGGAAGTCTCATCACACAGCCAAAGCCAACGGCTGGCCAGCAAGCTGGGCTTTCAGACAACCGCCCTGATGATGGACTATGTGGACTCCCCTTTTGGCAACAAATACCGGGAAAGCATTGTGCTGGGCTGCCTGCCGATCAAGCCACATCCCATTCCCGATGTGGCGTGGCCTGCCGCATGGCAGAGCTGGCTTGCACCCATGATCAGGCAATTTGGGAGCGGCCCAGCCCCGGTGCTGGAGGAGGTGGTGCCTCCGCTGGCGATCACCAATACTGACCATCGCTGTGATGTCATGCTGCACAAGATGTGCCCCACCTTGGTGCATGAAATCGCCTGCCTGCCCGCTGATTGGTTGATCTATCTGCAACTTGCGCTCTCGGCGCAAACCCCGCCGATGATGCTGCAACTGCAACAGGCGGGCTTTAGCTGTGCAGGCTTGGTGCCTGGCCCGGCGCAGCGCTGGCATGCGTTGATGATCCGTGGTCATCACGCCCACGAGCTGGATCTGCGCTGCCCAACGGCCAGGGCCTTGCTGGAAAGCGAGCAGGCAGGGGCCCGGGAGACTGCGCTCTGCTGATCAGGGGTGGCCCTGCGGCGCAGTCGCCACCCAGCCCACTGGGCGCTGCCATCGAAAATACAGAGGCACCCGGCCCAGCGCGCCCCAGCCGAATTCAGCAGCAAAGGGTTGGTCGTGACGATGCACATAGCCGATGTAGCAATCACAGACTGGATTGGGGCAGGGCTTGGTACGCAGCCGCGCTGCCCAGTCATGTTGGTAGAGGTTGCCCAATGGCTCGTTGACGAAATGACAAGGCCGCAGGTTGCCCGCGCCATCGACGGACAATGCACTCTCTCCCGCCCGACAAGCCACGCCCAGGCTGGGGGGCGGGCTCAGATTGTGTTCGAACCAGGGGTCGATCTGCCGCAACCAAGCCGCTTCGTGCGCCTGGTAATAATCACGGCCTTCGTCCCAGTACGCATTCACCCACAGGTAGGTGGTCGCAGGCAGGGCCAGCCGCATATCAGCAATGGCGGGAAAAAACGCGCGAATCCCCACCATGCCAATGCTATGTGGCACCTGCAAGGCTGTCAGCCGGGCTACCCGCGCCAGAAAGCGGGCACTGGGGGTCTGGTCGGGGTGGAAGGTGCACCATAGCGACACCTTGCTTGGCGGCGCATCCACCAACCAGTCAGGCATCACCGACAGATTGGTCTGGATGGCCACCCGCTGTACTTGTGGCATGGCCGCCAGCGTAAGCAGGGCTTCGCGGTAGTATCGACGGGTCAACGCCTCGCCCCAAGGCGTGAACAGAATCGACAGCTGATGCTGCGCCTGTTGCCCCGCCCATTCGACAAAACGTGTCAGATCGGCGGCATCCTGCAGCAAAGTGGCGCGGGTGTCCCGACGCTTGGCAAAGGGACAATAGCTGCAATCATAGTTGCAGCTGGCCAGCCGCCCACGATACATCAGATTCAATTGCATGACCCGCCCATGCTGTCAGCCGCCCCGCTGACGCTAGGCCAGCTCATATTGTTGCATCCTTGCCCGAACCGCATCAGAGATCAATGCAGGACCGATGCTGTCCGACAAGGCCAGCCCGGCCTCGGTCAGGCTCAGCCAGTCGCCTTGCTGGCTGAGCAGTTGATGCTCACGCAGCTGATCCAGCAACGGGATGTCAGCCCAGGCATCCGCACCATCAAAACGCGCTGCGTAATCGCTCAGGCTGAGGCCGGGGCGGATCAGCAGCGATTGGATGACAAAGCGGCGTTTGCGTTCGGTTGCATCCAGCTCGATGCCGTAATGTGCCTGCGTGAACCATTCCTCTTGCCGATCACAATAGTGTTCGATGATGTCCCGGGTCGATTGCCGCCCCACGGCATATTCAGTCGAATAGTGCAGCTGTCGCGTATAGGATCGGGCACCGCTCCCCAGCCCCACCATGCCATCCGCCTGACAACAGTAGATCGGCGCAGGTTTGCCTGGCGCATGGGGCAGTTTGAACATGCGCATCGAACATTGCTGATAGCCCGCCGCCAGCAAAACGGCCTGCCCGGCCCGGTACAACTCGGCCCGGTTGTCCGCCTGCCCTTGTTGAATGACGAATTGCGGATAGCGCCCGGCGTGCCGTTGCTGGATCACACCCAGCCCGGTCAGGTCGCGCACATAAAGCGGGTAGAGGTAGATCTCCTCTGGCATCCAGCGCAGCGCCTGCCGGATGGATGCAGCAAAGCTGGCAGCAGTCTGGTTGGGGATGCCATAGATCAGGTCCAGATTCAATGTCGCGATCCCTGCCTGGCGGATGGCATCCAGCGCCTGGCTGACCACAGTGTTCAGCTGGGGGCGGATCAACGCATCCGTCTCGGTGCGCAAAAAGCTCTGGATGCCAATGCTGACCCGATCCACCCCAGCCTGGGCCAGCAGGCTGAGTTTCTCGTCGGTCAGGGTTTCGGGGGACACCTCCACCGAAGCAGGGGTGGTAGCCATGTCCAACTGGAAATGCCGCTGGGCCGACTCCAATAGCTGAGCCAGCTGCTGAGCCGACAGATAGGTAGGTGTGCCCCCCCCAATGGCAAAACGTGCGATCCGATGCGGGCCCAGCGCGGCAGCCACCTGCCGCATCTGGCGCTGCATGGCATCCACATATCGCATGGGCAGGCTGGCATTGGGCTTGGCCAACGTGAACAGATTACAAAAACCACAGCGCATTTCACAGAACGGAATATGCAGGTAGAGAAACAGCGCATCACGCTTCTCCTCCGCCCACAACGGCGCCAGGGGAAGGGGCGTCGAAAAGGGGCGGTAGGCCGTCTTGTGCGGGTAGGAGTAGGAGTAGGCCTGATAGGGTGTGGCCAGCCAGGGCATGGTGATATCGTTCATATCCGCCCCGGGATCAGGAATTCGGCGTAGGGCACCTCCCAGACCACCGGGTGGCCGATCCGATGACCATCGTAGCCATCTTCGCCATAGGCGGTGCCATGATCAGCGCACAGGATGACGAACGCACCGCGCGCGGCCAGGGTATCGAACAGCGGTGCCAGCGCACCATCGACATAGGCCATGGCCGCCATATGGCTCTGTAGATCATCGCGCTCGCAACCCGGCACATAATGTCGGTTGGGCTGGTGCATGGCCGAGACATTGATGAACAGGAACGCTCGCCCCTGACAGGCCGCCAGATGGCGCTGCGCACAGGCCACCTGCTGTGTGGTCGAATCCGGCGCGGTGACGCCAAATGCAGGCGTCCATTCACTGACCTGGAACAACCCAGGCAAGACCCGCCCCAGCGGTGATGTCTTGTTGAAAAATCCAACCCCGCCGATGCAGATGGTCTGATACCCCCGCTGCGCCAAGCCAGACACGATATCAGGGGTCTCGAACACACAGGTGGTCGGCGCGGTGGTCTCGCTACCAGGGAAAGCCACCGCGAAATGGCGTGGATGGCGCCCTGGCTGGGCGGGCGTCGGTAGAAAGCCCGCAAAGAATGCATGATGCGCCGCGTAGGTAAAGCTGCCGGGACTATGACGGCGCTCCCACCCAGTGGCAGGCAGGTAACGGGACAACACCGGCAGTCGCCCAGCCTGGAACAGGCTCTGCGCCGCATCGAAACGTAGCGTATCCAGCGTGATCAGGACGATATCGACCTCACCCACCAACTGGCGCATATTGAAAGCTGTCATGCGATTGCATCAAATCAGGTTACGGAATTGGAACAAGCTGCGCCGCCTTATGTGACAACAACGCAACCTCGGCTTGGTGGACAGTCTGGCCTTGCCAGGTCAGGCGGGGCAGCCAGTCGCCAAAGGCATTGACCTCCAGCACATGGCACTGCCGCGCCCCGACGATCAGATCGACACCCGCCAGCCAGGCATCTGGAAAGCACCCGGCAGCCTGGCTGGCCACCCGCTCCAAAGCAGCCACACGCGGCGCATCGAGGCAATCCTCCACCGCACGGCGCTGGTTGCCCAGATGGAGATTGGTCAATGGGCTGCGCGACACCCGCGCCACACGGTGCAAAGGTGATTGGCCAAGACACAGCACGCGCACATCGAATCGGCCACCCCCAGCTTGTGGCTTAGGCACCCATGCCTCGGCATACAGTGCATTCGGGGCCAGCGCGTCGATCAACGTCACGACCGCTTGATCATGATAGCGGCGGATCTTCAGCGAATTGAACAGGCGCCCTGCCAAAGTCATCTCGACCGAAGTCGTCGCCACCCAGCGTGACCGGCCATCATGGGCCAGGGCCACCACGCCCGAGGCGGACGAGCCGTAGCGAGGCTTGACGAAGACCCGCCGCAATCCCTGTTGCAGCATCTGCGCTTGTAGCTGCGCGAACCCTCCCACCAAGCCCAACTGGTCGGGCACCGACAGCCCAGACGCCGCCAGCGCCTGCTGACAGGCCCACTTGTCACACATCGCCAGCACCGTGGTCGGCGGGTTCAGGCAACGCACCCATGGGCGGGCCTGCAAGGCTTGATCCAAGCCATGCAGATGGTGCTGAAACCCAGAGAACCACCACGCCTGATGGGCCAGCTCGCCATGCGCCAGCGCCGCAGGGCGAGCGGCACCTTGCAATGCCGCCCCTGTCGCAATCAAGTGATCCTGCACCCAGGCGTGCTCCCCAGGTGCCTCCAGCTTCAAAATGCAGGGCGAATCCAAGGCTTGCCACAGAGTCGCCGGGCGTGACAGCCAATCCTGATAAGACACCACCTGTGCCAGCGGCAGACCAGCCTCAGCCAATGCTGCCTGCAGGCTGGCTACACGTGGATGGGCGGGGTTGGCCAGCAACACCCACCTCATATCCACTCCACTACTGCCAGGGCCTGATGAAGGCTACTCCCCCACCGCCACATAGCGCCAATCGTCTTCGTCTGCTTCCAGCTGCTCATCGGCAATCACCTCGATAGGTAGCGACTGCAGCTTTTCCATCCATTCATCGCTCATATAGTGATGCGAGACATCCAGCCGTTTCAGCTGTCGCACATAATCACTGGCGAACAAGGCTGCCGCCCCCGCATCGCCCAGCGTCCCCATTGACAAGTCCAGGGTATCGATTTCGGCAAGCCAAGGCTGTGATGCCACCCAAATCGCCACATCATCCGCAATATCAGCATCCTTCAAGCCCAGATAGCGCAGGCGAGATGCATCCAGGGCCGTCAGCAGCTTTGCGTAATCATCCACTCCCCCATCAAAGCCATATTCGTCAGTACCCAACCACAGCTCCAAATGAGCCAGCCTGGGCAGACGTGACTGTGTCAGATTGTGAACGATCGCCACTGGCAGGCCGCCACACTCAATAGCCAATTCGCACAGGTTGGCATGCTCGAAAGGCGCGATCTCCAAACCATTCGAGCCTCTGATCCGCAGCACCTCCAGTGATGGAAAGGCATTCAGCAAAGGCTGATATGAGCCTTGGATGATCCAGGAGATTTCACATTCTTCATAGGTGATGTCACCGATGAACAAGGCTCGCAACGCCGGCAGCGCATCACGGCGCTCGATCAGCAGATCGAGAACCGGTTGCGGAGAGGATTCATAGGCGTCCGTCCACATGCCAATGATCAGCGAATCGAGTTTGCTGGTTTCCACTTGATCGAGAAACGAAGTCAACAGATCCAACAAGCTCCGCTCATCATCGTATTCGGTGGCAATCCGATAGACATGCGTTTCAAGCGGCTGTAATGGCTTATCTGGCTGATAAGTCAGCACCCGCTTGCCGTAGAACGACTCCTGATGATCCCCGATGGTCATGGCGCTCCCTTTATGTGATATGTAAAAGTCTGGATGCCGGGTGCTATTGACATGTTTCATGGCCCGCACCGAAACCATGTCAACAACAGTCAAACCCCGCCAAGGTCGTCAGTCGGCATCCTTCAGGCAAACCACCCACATCGCAGGACAACTGCTTCATCTGCAAGGGAGGCATGAAACGCACGGACGACCTATCACTGGCGCGAGGCTGAAAGCGGTCTCAAACTGGCTGGCAGTGTAGCAGAGCCCCGTGAAAACCACATTGTCATTCATGCTTTTTTTACAAAGACTCACAGATTGCACAGTGCAATATCGCTATTTCATCATTTGATAATTTTTTGATCGAATTATTTACTTACATTCGAAATTGCAAACTATTCCATGTCCATGCAAAATTGCGCGCAGATCGAGCAAGCATCAGCCCGCCGAGGGCGAGCGCCATGCAAGTGTCGGAGTGTATATATGGTGTAAAGGGATGGTAGGTATTTCCAGCACGCCAGACCACCAGAAAAACCAGGCCGGCTAAACGCGGGCCATATCCTGCCAAAATGACTAATCAGGCGCCCGTAATCTCTGCTGAAACAACCCACCACCCGCACCAACCAATGAAAAAATGATTCCATTGGCGCAATTATTCACTCTTTTTTGGAAAAGGTTGCAAAATCATTTTAATCAAATGACATATGCGTTAAAATGCAACCCGGACGCCACCCAATTCGGTGCGTGATCCGCTCCAAAATGGCCACCATCCTGCATCGCGGGGCCTTGCTTTCCACCAACCCAGCCGATCCGCCAAGGGGACAACATGATCAATCGCCGTAGCGCCTGCTTGGCTTTCTGTCTGGGCCTGCTGCCGATCCGTGCCTCTGCCCGGTCCAACCGGGAGGTATTGCTGATCAAGCAGTATCTGAACCCGGATGGCAGCGAAGCCCCTCTGCCTGCCTTTCTGCAGCGTCTGATCAGCTATCTGGAGGAGGAGCTGCAGCTGTACTTCGATGTGCAGACCTACCCCTGGAAGCGCGGTCTGGCCTTGGCTGCGCAAGGGAAGGGATTGGTCTGGGGGTTATCGAGCAATACCCGGCGACAGGCCGTCTTCGACTTTTCCGCCACGGTCCGCACCAACGATATCTGGATGATCACCCGCGCTGGCGAGCGCTTTCCCTGCCATCGTATTGAAGACTTGCGGGGCAAGGTGGTCAGTGTATTCCGTGGTAATGTCCTGAGTGATGATTTCGAACGCCATCGCGGGCAGCTATTTCAGGTGCAGGAGGACGTGGACTCCACGCCCATCCGGCTGCGCAGGCTGCTGGCCGGTCGTGTGGATGTCGTTTTGCTGACGACCCACAACAAGACGCGGGATCAGTTGCAAGCTTCGCTCGATAAACAGACCAAGCAGGCCGGGCTGGTTTCGGTACTCGACAAGCCCCTGATCAAAGACCCGGTGCATTTCGCCTATGCCAAATCGGCCAATAAGCGCCTATTGCTGAGGCGCATCGATGTCGCCATCCAGAAAGCCAAGCATCAGGGCATATGGCAACAGTTCCTGCAACCTTGATCCCCGTCACAGCGCAAATGGCCACGCCTTTTTTGGTGATCTGTCACTTTGCAAAAGCATGGTCTTTGTTTAGATTCTGCTGACCACGAACAACGGAGATCAACTCATGACGCAATGCCTGTTCCGCGACGATGCCTATCTGCAACAATGCCAAGCAACCGTAATCGCCGTCGATGAGCGTGGTATCGAGCTGTCCCACACCGTGTTCTACCCGCTCGGCGGCGGCCAGCCTGGCGATACGGGGACCCTGGCCTGTGCAGACGGTCGGGTGCTGCAGATCATCGATACCCGCAAAGGGGAAAGCCAAGGCAGCATCGTCCACATCCCAGCGCCCGACAGCCCCACCCTGGCGGTGGGCGATACTGTTTCAGCCCAGATCGACTGGGCACGCCGTTACCGGCTGATGCGGATGCATACCGCGCTGCACCTGCTCTCCGTCGCCTTGCCCTACCCGGTGACAGGCGGACAGATTGCAGAGGACAAAGGGCGTCTGGATTTCGATTTGCAAGGTGAGCAACCTGACAAAGATTCAGTGGCTGCTCAGTTGAATGCGCTGATCACCACCGGCCTCCCCGTCACCACCCAATGGATTACCGATGCCGAACTGGATGCCCAGCCTGAATTGGTGAAGACCATGTCGGTCACTCCCCCCCGAGGAGCGGGCCAGATCAGGTTGCTGCGCATTGGCACGGCCCAACAGATCGATTTACAGCCCTGTGGCGGCACCCATGTAGGTAACACCGCCGAGATCGGCCCTATGGTCGTGCAAAAAATCGAAAACAAGGGCAAACAGAACCGCCGGGTGACCATCACGTTTGCGTGAGCATGCAACCCCTATAAATCAGCTGCTTACCACCCTCGCACCGCCATTCCGCCAGGCGCTGTGCGGGGCTGCGCAGGGCCACCCTATTCAACATGGAATAAGTCGCTGAATTAGCGTTATAATGCCGCCCTTTTATCCCTCCTGCCTTTCCTCATGTCATTCGAACAGATCGCCAATGAAGTGGCGCGCCGACGCACCTTCGCCATCATTTCCCACCCCGATGCGGGCAAAACCACACTGACCGAGAAATTGCTGCTGTTTTCGGGTGCCATTCAACTGGCGGGCACGGTCAAGGGCAAGAAGACCGGCAAATTCGCCACCTCCGACTGGATGGAGATCGAAAAGCAGCGGGGTATCTCCGTCGCATCCAGCGTGATGCAGTTCGATTACCGTGAACACGTGATCAACCTGCTCGACACCCCAGGCCACCAGGACTTCTCTGAGGATACCTACCGCGTATTGACTGCGGTCGATTCCGCCCTGATGGTCATCGACGCCGCCAAAGGTGTGGAGGAGCAGACCATCAAATTGCTGAATGTCTGCCGCCTGCGCAGCACGCCGATCGTTACCTTCATGAACAAATATGACCGTGAAGTGCGTGACAACCTGGAGCTGCTGGACGAGGTGGAAAGCGTGCTGAAGATCCAGTGCGCACCAATCACCTGGCCAATCGGCATGGGCAAGGTGTTCCGTGGGGTCTACCACCTGCTGAATGATGAGGTGATGCTGTTCACCCCTGGCGAAGACAAGGCAGGGCAAGATGTGGCGGAGGTCATCAAAGGGATTGACAATCCGCGCCTGGACGAGCTGTTCCCGCTTGAAATCCAACATACCCGTAACGAGCTGGAGCTGGTGCGCGGCGCATCACATCCATTCGACCTGGAAGCCTTTCTGGCGGGTCGGCAGACGCCCGTATTCTTTGGCTCAGCCATCAACAACTTCGGCGTGCGCGAGATCCTGAATGCATTGATCGACTGGGCACCCGCCCCAGGCGGACGAGATGCTACGGTTCGCAGCGTCAACCCGGACGAACAGAAATTTTCCGGCTTCGTGTTCAAGATCCAAGCCAATATGGACCCGAAACACCGCGATCGTATCGCCTTCCTGCGCGTCTGCTCGGGCAAATTCGAGCGTGGCATGAAGATGAAACATCTGCGCCTAGGGCGCGATGTGGCCGCCAACTCGGTGGTCACCTTCATGGCATCCAGCCGCGAGCAGGTCGAGGAGGCTTACGCCGGGGACATCATCGGCGTACCCAACCACGGCAATATCCAGATCGGTGACTCGTTCTCCGAAGGCGAGCTGTTGGCTTTCACCGGCATCCCGTTCTTTGCGCCCGAGCTGTTCCGCAGTGTGCGGATCAAGAACCCACTAAAGCTCAAGCAGTTGCAAAAAGGTCTGCAGCAGCTAGGCGAGGAAGGCGCAGTACAGGTGTTCAAGCCCCTTTCGGGCGCAGACATGATTCTGGGCGCGGTAGGCGTGCTGCAGTTCGAGGTGGTGAAAAGCCGCTTGGAGAACGAGTATGGCGTCGATGCCATTTTCGAGTCCTGCTCGATCTACACCGCACGCTGGGTCAGCAGCGAAGACAGTCGCATGTTGGCTGATTTCGAGAAAAACCTCGGCATGAACCTGGCCCATGATGCCACCGACAACTTGACCTATCTGGCCCCGAACCGCGTCAATCTGTCACTGACAGAAGAGCGTTGGCCCAAGATCCGTTTTCACGCAACCCGTGAGCATGCCGCCAAGCTGAACTGATCAGCGCGGCCCACCACGTAACCCGCCTGGCTGGCGGGTTACAATCAATAAGCCCCAGTCAGGTGGCTACCGGCGCCGACACAAACCCGTTTCGGAATACATGACGACTGCCCTGTTGGGAAGTGAGCGCACCCTCACACCACACACCCCCGCCCGGACATCGTGTATGTACTCGACCTCATAATCTTTATTGGCTTCCGGTATGAAATAGATCGATGGCGCAACGCAGTGCCATCTACCACCAAAGTCCATCAGCGTGAACGTGATAGGTGCGTTCGCAGTAGCGTAGAATTCCGCATAATCTGCCTTGTCCAGATATTGGATCTTATCGTCAGGTATGCCGATCGATCTTCCCGTAAATCCTGGGTTTCCCACAGGCGTTCGCATGATCGCCATGCCAGATTGTGGATCTGAGGGAGCGGCACACGACTTGTTTGGTGTCACCGCAAGACTTCCATAGGTTACGATGGCTCTGATTCTGGCACGTTCACCTGATGTGGCCTCAACCAGTGGCCTGAATTGAAAGGACGAAAGGATGGTGCAAGCTGGTAGGGCAAGCACCGCAACAAGCATCAGGGGCATTCTTCCCATGGCGGCAGCCCTCCATGATATCTCCACAACAGCTACATGCGGCCCACTCGTGCGGAGATGTCAACGCCCCGTGACATGTCAATCGCCAGACATCCGCTCGATCACTTTGATCATAGCCGATGAATCCATTTCACCCTGCCCCAATCCCAGCAAGGCATTGATCAGCTGGGTGGTCTGGCTGCTGATGGGCAAAGCCAAGCCAAGCTGGCGGGCAGTCTCCAGCACGATGTGCATATCCTTCTGATGCAGGCGGCTCTTGAAGCCAGGCCGGAAGTCACCATCCAGCATCCGCTTGCCGTGCACCTCTAGAATCTTGCTGCCCGCAAAACCGCCCATGAGGGCATCCCGAACCTTGGCTGCATCCACATCGCTACGACGGGCAAAGGTCAGGGCTTCCGCCACCGCCGCAATGGTGCCCGCCACCACGATCTGATTGCAGGCTTTCGCCACCTGCCCCGCCCCGCTGTCACCGACATGTACGATATTCTTGCCCAACACCTGCAACAGCGGCAACGCCCGTTCGAATGCGCTTGCTTTACCCCCTACCATGATCGAGAGCGTACCGGCTATCGCGCCCGCCTCTCCACCCGATACCGGCGCATCCAGCAGGTCAATGCCCCTCTCTGCCAATCGTTCGGCCATCTGCCGGGCAGCCAGCGGCGCGATGGTGCTCATGTCCACCACAACTTGGCCCGCCCTGCCAGCCTCGATCACACCTTGCTCCCCCAGCAGCACCTGCTCCACATCCGGGGTGTCCGACACATTGACGAACAGGATGTCGGCCACCCGAGCCAGCTCACATGGGCTGGCGGCGGCCTGCGCACCCTCCGCCAACAGAGGGGCCAATGACGCTGCCCGCCGGGCATACACATGCAACGTATAGCCCGCTTTGATCAGATTGAGCGCTGTGGGGCGGCCCATGATGCCCAGGCCAATATAGCCGACAACCGGTTTGGTCATGCTGATTCCTTACGATGGATGGAGACACGGATAGAGCGCCCGGCACATTGAGCCAGGCCGCAGGCAAGCGGGTGGAGTTTAACCGATCAGCCCGGCTGCTCACCATCGACAGTCGCTGGCATTTCAGGCAATGACAGCGTCGGTGGCGGGGGTGCGTCGCCGCCCTGCTCCAGCAGGTAGATGAAAGCCAGAAGTTCGGCCACGGCACGGTACAGCTCAGGGGGAATATGCTGATCAAGATCGACCTGCATCAACAAGGACACCAGCTCCGGCGATTCATGGACGAACACACCTGCCTCGCGTGCGCGTTCAATGATCATTTCAGCCAGTACACCCCGCCCCTTGGCCACGACCTTGGGCGCGCTCATGCCCGATTGATAGGCCATGGCCACCGCCATCTGCCGCTGCCGGTCTTTATCCAACGCCATCAGATGCTTCCTGAATATCCACTGTACTGCCCGCCAGGCGGAGACCGGCTGCTTCCAATTGATGGCTCAAGGTTGTGCCGGCATTGCGGATGCGGTTGCCTGTCTCAGCCTTGGCGACATGAAAATTGACAGCGACATTCTGCCCATGCAGGCTGACGCCAATCACCACATCACCCAAGGTAGGCAGGCTCAATTTCATGCGTGAATACCAAGTCCGGTCCTCCTCTCCCCCTCCGCCTTGCTGGGCTGCCACCTGCTCCTCAATCGACCACTCCATCGGCTGATTGGGCCATGCCACGCCATGCCACATCATCTGGCGAGTATCCAGCACACCCAGTTGCTGCTGGACGATCTGCTTGAGCTGTGGCGCCAGCTCAGCACCGGACAGTGACGGGGCCTTCTCGGCAACCGTGCTGGCAGGCACCAGCAATGTCGCCTCTTTGGCTGGGCCAGCGGGCCTGGTCAGATCAGGCACCTCTGCCTTTGGCCCCACCGCAGCAGCAGTCTTTTCCGGATCGGCCACCGCTTGGGGTGTTGGATGATTGGCAACCGATTGCGACAGAGTGGCTTGCGGCTCGGCTTGCAGAGCCTGCAGGCTGCGCTGGCCACTGACCCACTCAGCCTGATGCGATTCGTAGAAAACGCCACTGTGGGCGATGGCTTTCTGCAGATTCTGAGCAATCTGCTCCGGCTGGGTATCAGCCGATTCCATCATAGGCTGGGTGCCGATGGTTGCAGGGGTGGCGGCTGACTGTTCCGCCTTGGCCAGCAACGCCCCTAGGAATTTGGCAGTTTCGCTGAACCTGACCTCTCCTGCCCCGCCCCCCATCAAGGCTGCCAGATCCTTGGTCAGCGCGAAAGTGGGCCTGGGCTCGACGCGGATGAAGGTCAAGTCCAATGCCTCGCCCGGTTGGGCATTGCCGGGCAGATTCATATCGAGCAATTGGTTTTTCACCAACACCTCGAACCGACCGTTGGGCAACAGAGTCAGCACATGAGCGGGAATCCGCTCACCAGGGATGAATTGCGGAATACGCTCATCCGTGACAGGCGGCCTTTCCTGGCTGGCCTCGATCAAGGTTGGCGAAACCCGCCGAACCAGCTGGTTGAGTTGGCCTAATGCATCGTTATGGATCATACCGGGTCAAACCGATGCAAAGCGATGATCAATTCAGCCTCACCACGGGAAATACCACAATGGGCCGCCAGAGTGGCGGCATCCAGGCCCTGCCTCGCTAACTCCACCGCCTGGGTATACGGCGAGTGCACTTTCTCATGTTCAGCGGTACGCACCGGCCTTGGCGGGGCGGCATTGGCGGCGGCCTCAAGCCGTTGCCGCAAGGCCTGCACCTCCGCCTCCAGCACCTCCAACCGCCCCAGCAGCTCGTGCGATGCGGGTTGAGGTGGGATGGTCTCGCGGCGCTCGCGTGCCCGTTTACTGGCCCGCATGAACGCAAACCACTCGGCAATGTAGATGCCGATGACAATAGCGCCGACCACCAACAACTCACGCCAGGTAATAACGATGGATTCCATGATCTAACAGCCCGACATCTGACAGTTGATACTTGAGGTCGTAGGGCTGGCACGCACGACTGCATCATGCCGAAACCCTGCTGCTTTCAGCTTACGCCGTGGCAGATGTTTTCTCAATCCATTGTTCAGACAAACCATGATGCCCCAGCCAGCCCAGCTGGCGCTGGTATCGTGTCATATGCCGCACCGGTCAACGGTAGGCATCAGTGATTTTACGTTCATTACTGGCACTGGCCAGGATGTCGCGCAGCTCCGACAGCCAGACTTCAGTCAGCGTGACCGTCTGTTGATCAGCTGCAAGAATGGCGGCAATCATGTCCCGCAGCTCGGTTTGAATGGTTTGCGACAGGTCGAATGCACCGATATCGATTCCTGCCACTGTCGCCAGCATGGCGGCGCGTGTTGCATCCAAGGCCAGCAACGGCTCCCACTGCTCCTGCCGGGCAAGATCCAACATGTGCTGGCTCAGGCTATGTAGCTCTCGATAGGTGGCAATGAGCTCCTCGCTGGTCATACTTTGCCGTAACTGGCCGTCTGACGATCCCCCGCATCCGGAGGAGGCGGCGATGCCGGATCGGTCGGTGCCCCGCCACCTTGTGGCGCAATACCCTGCCACGCATCCCGCAGCTGGTTCAGCAACTGGGTCGATTCATCCAGCATGGCCACATCATTTTGAATATTGGCCAACAGCAGGCGGTGGGAGATGTATTCATACAAGGCATCGAGATTCTGGGCCAATTCACCGCCCACGTTCTTATCCAGACTGAGCCGCAAGCCCTCCTCCACAATGGCAATGGCCTTTGATATGGCATTGCCTTTGGCAGAGATCTGGGATGCCTCGATATGTTTCCTCGCCTGTGCAATCGAGGCTAACGCCCCATCGAACAACATCAGGATCAATTTATGAGGGCTGGCACTATTGATTTCATTTTCCAGTGCATGCCGTGTGTAAGCATGAACCGCAGAGCGTGGATAGCCAGTCATGGTTGAGCCGTGCATAATTTATCTGTTGAGCATTGCCAACTGCTGAGACAAATACTGCCCTGTCTTGCTGATGTTGGACAACATCACATCCAGCGCAGTAAATTGCGTCCGATATCGTTTCTCGGTATCGTCCAGTCGGCGGTTGAGTACTTCTCGCTGTTTACCGATATCCTTGACGGTCTGATTCAGACCGTCAGTCCGCGCAGCAATCGCACCTTTTGCCCCCAGGAACTCATCCAGCAGCTTGTCCAGCTGTGAAGCGAATCCACGGGAGAAGCTTATGGTACCGCGATCTGCATTCTCAGCGCCACCCGTCACCGTCACCGACAAACCCAGCGCAGCGCCGGAGCTGGCAGTCAGCTTCTGACCACTCCCGGTTGCTGCCGCACCACCGATGGTGCCCACGATGTCCGTGCCAGCTGTCGCAACCGGGCTGGCGCCAAAGAGTGCAGCAGCGTTGCCACTGACCGAGAAATTCGATGATGAACCGTATTGGTCGGACACCCCGGTCAGCGTGAAGCTGGTCGCATCCCCGGTGCCCGTGATGGCAACCTTGCTGCCGGCAAACGTGCTGTTACCATTGATTTTAGATTGGATTTCCGCAGCCAGCTCCGAAACACTGGCGTACGTCCCCGCGCCCAGCGTCAAGGTAGCGGCCTTGCCATTCAAGGTCACGGCCAATGAATCATTGACACCCGCAGTCACGGTCAGACCGCTGGTCACGGCACTGCCGACCAACTTGCCCTGGGTGGCCAGGCTGGTGACATTGACAGCATAGTTGCCCGCCTGGGTATACGCTGTTGATCCCTGATACTTGACCAGGCTATCGGTGGCATTGCCTGTTGCGGCAAACAGAGCCGTCACATCGTTGAATTTACTATCGATGGCGGATTGCAGCTTGGCTGAATCCACCTTCAATGTACCGTCTTTCTGGAAAGCGATTCCCACCTTGCCCAGCGAATTGACTGAGCTGTCCACGCCTGCCACCACAGTGCCGAACATCTGCCGCAAGCGGAATTGCATGCTTCGCACTGTCGAGTCACCTTGCAGCGGCGCGGATTTTCCCGCTGTGCCACCCGCTTTCGCACCACTACCATCATAGGCGGTGGCATCATCCAGCAATTTGTTCAGATCATTGTAGGCTTTGACAAAGGCATTGACCGCAGTGCCCAGTGAGCTACCACTATTGGATACCGTGATCTTGGCGGGCGAACCGACATTGGTCTTCAGCAGGTTCAGTGTCACGCCCTCTATGGCATCGGTGATCGAGGTGCTGGATTTACTGATAGCAACACCGTCGATCTTCAATTCACTGTTCTGAGCCGTGACGGTCTCCTGCAATGCCTGACCTGTATTGGAGGCAGGGTCATGTGCCAACAGGTTTTGCAGCGCCGTGTCACCGGCCACGCTGATCTTGACGCTATTGCTCGCGCCTGGGTTGCTGGATGCCAATGCCAGGCGATAAGGGGTGCCGCTGCCATCATTGATGATCGAGGCAGTCACGCCGATGTTGGCTTTGTTGATTGCATCACGAATGCCTTCCAGGCTGTTGTTGGATGCATCGATGGTCACGGATTTGGTCGCATTGCCATTGGATGCAAACGACGCCCCGGTATACTTGCCCGTGTTGGCATCGAATGTTCCACCACTGACAGTGCCAAAGCTGAATGTCAAGGTGCCATTGCCAATGACTGTATTTTTCGATGCCTGGCCTGCAGAGGCCAATTTTTGTGCCTGAGCGAGCTTGGTCACCTCGATATTATAGTTGCCCAACGCGGCCCCAGCCGAAGCCGTCACTGTGATCGCCTCGCTGTTGGATGAATTAGCAGATTTACTGGCCTGGAATTTACTGGCATCCGCCAAGCCCCGCACAGCGGATTGCAGCGCCGCCATAGCGCCCTTGACCGTACCAAAGGCAGACAGCTTCGCCTGCACCCCGATCTCTTTGGTAGCCAAGACTGTCAGCGGCTCTTTCTCAGCCTGCATCAGCTTGGTGATGAGGGTGTTGACATCCAGTCCGGAGCCAACACCGGGCGATGCGATAGCCATGGTATTCTCCTTGGGTTGATCCACATGATCCTGGCCGGCTAAGCCGATGCCTGATCAGGCTTTCTGACGAACCAGCAGGCCCTGCAGATGTTCGATACTCTCAGCGATTTTCAACATTTCCTCGGAAGGAATCTGACGGATCACCTCTTTGGATTGTGTATCGATCACTTTGACCACGTCGATGCCGGTCTCCTCATCAACAGTGAACTTGAGCTCGCTGGCATAGACGTTGACAACCTTATTGAGCTTATCGGCAGCCTTTTTCAATTCTTCAACCGGCGTCGGCTTTTTGGTCTGCTCAACGGCTGTCTGTTCATAGGCATTGCCAGCAACCTGGCTTGCAGACTGTGTCGTATTGGCCTGAGCGGCATTGTCTCGGTTACGCACACTGCCGGCATAGGTATCGAGCTGAGCTAAACCGACCTGTGTCGGACTGCTGACGGAAGGGACGGTCATGGTTTCACTCCTTTACGGCACAAAGCCCGACCGGGTAAACCGGTCGGGCACGATGATGTTATGCGCTATCGACTTACCGCAACAGTTGGAGCACTTGTTGTGGCAATTGGTTCGCCTGGGCCAACATCGCGGTACCAGCCTGTTGCAGAATCTGCGTACGACTCAGGTTGGCGGTTTCCGTCGCAAAGTCCGCATCGCGAATCCGACTACGCGCAGCACTCAGGTTCTCCGAGGTGGTCTGCAAATTCGAGATCGTTGCTGAGAAACGGTTTTGCAGTGCACCGAACTTGGCGCGTTGATCGTTGACGATACCGATGGCACTGTCCACCGTCCGCAGTGCATTGGTTGCATTCAGAACAGTTGAGATGTCCAGATTCGATACTTTTTGCAGAGCAGACACGCTAGTTGTGCTGGCAGCAATCGAATTTGCTCCAATGACACCAGAATTGAGCGCCGCAGTGGCGTCAGTACTGATCGAATAGGATTTAGACGAATCCAATGTCACCTGCCCTGCCACTGTCAATGAACCGCTTGTCGTTGCAGCCAAACTTGTAGCAGCACCCGCTCCAGACAGTGTGATTTTCCCAGGAGCCGCAATAGCGTTCGCAGCACCCAATGTGACGTTACTACCGTCCTCTGCTGTCAACACCACACCATCATTGGTGCTATTGAGGCGGGCGGTGATGCCTGTCTTCGATGATTGATCATTGAAAGCCTGCACCGCTTGCGACAGGCCACCGGCAGTATTGGTCGAAGTCAAACTGAAACTAACTGTTTGCGCAGTGCTGTTTGAGCCAAACACCGACAAGGAATAAGAACCAGTCGCGCCAAAGGTGAATGTTGCCTCGGTTTTTGCCGTTGCACGAACCCCAGTCTGGGTCTGCGCATTGATCTTGCTGGCGATGGTCTTGGCGCTATCATCCACCGCCAATGCGACGGTTGCTGTACCATCCGCACCATTGATCGTCATGTTGCCAGATGCGGTGACGGCAGCGCTGTTTTGTACTGCTATTGCCGTGGTCCCAGACGCCCCAGAATTGGCCGACGTAGCATTACCCAACTGGTAGGTACCATACTGATCCGTGCGGAAATTAGCAGTGGTAGCGGTAATGGTCTGGTTGGCATTGGCACCAACCTGATAGATCGCTGAGCCAAACGAGCCGTCGAACAACTTCTGGCCGTTGAATTCAGTGGTCACTGCAAAGCGATCCAGTTCGGAAACCAGTTGTGTGACTTCCGCATTCAGGGCCTGACGGTCGCCAGCAGAGTTCGAGGCATTGGCAGACTGTACAGCCAGCTCGCGTACACGCAGCAGGATATTACCCATCTGCTCCAACGCACCTTCACCAGTCTGCGCAATCGACACACCATCGTTGGCATTACGGCGGGCTTGGTCAAGGCCACGAATCTGGGCTGTAAAACGTTCGGAAATTGCGAGACCCGCAGCATCGTCTTTTGCGCTGTTGATGCGCAGACCGGACGACAGGCGCTGCAGGGAGGTTGCCAGACTGTCTTGCGAGCGCGACAGATTGCGCTGCGAGTTCAGAGAGGCAATGTTCGTGTTGATGACCTGCATGTTGTGCTCCTTTCAGGTGCAGCCTAGTTCGTTCAATAAGACGTTGCTCACGTCTCTGACTCGTTTATCGGCATTCGCTAAATTAACTTTAGTGATAAACCCAAAAATTATCTGAACCAGGCTTGCATCCAGTTTTCCAGATGTTTCTCAATGGTCCAGTGTGCCAACACATACTCCCGTAAAGCATCCCCGCGCGCAGCCAGCGCCTGCCTGTCCGACAGGTGTTCGCGAATGGCCTGTATCCAGTCTCGGTCACGGTTCTTCACCCGCTTAATGGGGAAATCCCCCTGGTAAGGAATGATATCGGTCGCAATCACCGGGAAGCCCAAGATGCCATATTCCAATAGGCGGAGATTGCTCTTGCATTCATTGAAATGATTGATCTCCAATGGCGCAAGTGCCAGATCCAGATTCAAGCCCGCCAGCGCACCAGGATAACGATCGATCGGCACGCCGGGGTGGAATTCCTTGACATGAGGCCGGAGCTTATCCGGGCACATCCCCATGAAGACCCAGTCCACTTCGTCAGCCAGCGCTGCCACGACGCCTGCGATCATTTCCAAGTCGCCCGTATGGCTGAGGCCCCCGGCCCAACCAACCCGAGGCTTGCTCGACACGCCCCGTCGAGGCTGGAAGTGTCCCCATTGCCGGGTATCGATAGCATTTTTTACCACGCGGATATCTGCACTCAGGTCTCGATAGGCTTCAGCCAAAGGCTCAGTCGAGACCACGAAGCGATCGCACAACGCAACTGCCTCACGCAACCACTTACGAATATCTTTTGGAATGTGTTCACGGTGCAAGCTCTTCGCCGGCAGATTGGTGGTCAGGTCATCCAGCTCGAACACCAGCAAACACTTATGTAGTGCCTTGTATTGTCGAATGATATCGGTCTGGTGAGGATGCAGCTGCCGCTGTAACAACCAGGTATCGATTTCAAAACGCTCCATCTCGACCGGCGTGAAATAAGAGAAGGAATAGGTCGCTTCGATCAAACCATGATCCACCGCCCTGCTGAGCGGCTGGATGATGCGATAATGACCACAACCCTGATTGTCCCCTGGGTGGGCCAGAATACGTGGCAACGGCTTCCAGGACAGGGGGTTCCAGGTCAAACTTGGCCGGGTGTCAATCTGGCAGCCGTACTCGTTCAACGACAAGTTGGTGTTGTAGTATGGGTCACGGGCCAACTGGGGTAACCAGCGCAAATGCAGTTGCTTGCGATCCGCCTCCAGTCGCGGGCCGATATTGCCGACCAGATCGATATTCTTCAACGTGGCGCCACCCTCATGCAGCAAGCTGGCATACGGAGTATAGACAATCAGCAAGCCTAGTTCGCGCACCCGAAGGCAGAGATCCACATCAGTATAGGCAAGGGCAATATCTTCATTCATGCCCCCCACCTGTTGAAAGACCGCTTTACGGATCAACAGGCAGGAGCCCGACACCGCCGACACATTCTGCACCAATTGTGCACGACCAAAACCGTAGTCTGAATCATGCGGTATGCCGAAAAATGCTGTATCTGCCGCCCCTAACAGGCCCAAAGTCAAACCAGCCTGTTGCACCGTGCCGTCAGGCTTGAGCAGACGCGGCCCGACCACACCGATGTCTGGTCGGATTGCATAACCCATCAGCTCACTGAGCCAGTCGTCATGCAACGGGGCCACATCGTTGTTCAGAAACAGCAGATATTCACCTTGCGCTTCACCACTGGCCAGATTCATCAATCTTGAGAAATTGAACGGGCCTGGCAGCGTGTAGACCCGCACACTCTCCGAACCGAGTGCCTCCAGCCCCTGCAGATATTGCATTGCCTCCGGCTCTTGGCTGCCAGTATCGATGATGATCAACTCATAGCGCGGGTAGTCCGTGTGCTCCAACACTGTTTCGATACAACGCCGCAGGTAGTCCAGATTGTCCAGCGTGGGGATGATGATGGAAACCAATGGATGGTCAGTCAATTGATATCGTAGCCGATAGCTGCCCGGCACTCTGCCCAGCTCCAATTTTGCTGGGGTCTGGGTGGCAGCGAGGTGGTTCTGCAACGCGGTAGCATTGGCGTTGACGATCTGCAGCGTGGGCAGATCATCGAAACGGTCAACCGGCCAGCGGTGTATCAGGATGTCCGCGACATGACCAAATGCATCGGTGCCGAACATGGCCAGGGCACGTAACTGCAGGTCATACCACTCGGCCCCGGCCAGCTCCGTCTGGAAGCCCAACAGGCGATTGAAGGCCGGCTTGGACAACCATACCAGCGACCCGATGTAGGGGTAGCCGCGCAGGTAATCAGGGCTGAAGCCCGGTTTGAAATAAGGCAGCTCGGGCTTGCTATTGCCTCCGATGGTATCTTCATCACTGTAGATCAACTGCCAGGCCGGATGCTGGAAGGCTTGCTCAGCCACGAACAGCATGCTGTGAGACACCACGGTATCGCCTGCATTGAGCGCCAGCAGCCAATCCGCGTCGGAATGGGCAAACAATTGGTTGATCGCATCGAACACCAGCCCATCGGCCTGCATCCATTCAATGTGCTCATTGGCAACGAAATCAACCGGTGCAGAGCTGCCTGACAAGATGGTGATCCGCACCCGGTAATAACCTTGTTGCGCGAGCGATTGGATGGTCTGCCCCAATTGCTCGACAGTATTGGGCGTGACAATGACCACCACATGGAATAATGGATGGTGATCCCATTGCTCAAGCCGCAATTCGAATTGTTCTGCTTCGGCTACCGTCAAGACGTGTTGTTTCAACAACTGCTGATGACGCAATGCCGGCAATTGGCCCGCGTCCAATGCCAAAGGTTGGCTGTCAGCCGCCTCCGACGGCACTGCCACCACATAGAATTGCAAGCTGCACAGCTCACAAAGCTCCGCATGGCTGACATCACGCAACACCATCTTGCCCGTATCCAATGTCGTTGGGCAATGATCTCGATGTTGCTCAAACACATCCTTCAGTCGGGTATCGATACCATAGGTGGTCCGTACCAAGCGATAACCTGTTTCGCGGAAGAACCGCTCGACTTCTTTGTACGTAAAGAAGCGGATATGAGTGATATCCAGCAAACCTAACGCTTCGTATTTCCAGTGGCCCTTTGCAAGATCGTCCATCAGCGCAAGATTGCGCACATTGGGAATGCTGGCGATCACTTGCGCAGTTGGCGACAGGTAGGGCCGCAAGGTCTCCATCACCTGCCACGGGTTATACATGTGCTCCAACACATCCGCGACGATCACGCCATCCAGGCTACCTTTGGGAATGCCCTCCGCCTCCAGGTCGAATTCCTCGAATTTGCCCACCAGCACCTTGTCGAGCCGGGTTGAGGCCACCTGTGCGGCAGCGCGATTGGTCTCAATCCCCCACACCTTGGCCTGTGGATACATCTGCTTGAGCACCCGCCCCGTGCCTCCGGCAGCGCAACCAATATCGAGCACGAATTGTGGGGTGTTGGTGAACATGGCCACCAAGTCACCCCGTGCCCCCTCGTGATAGCCGGTTGCGTCGATCTCCTCGACATCCAGATATTGCTGCCAGACGAAACGCTGCTCACCAGCATGAAATTGCCCAAGTCGAGCAATCAGTTCTACGACACGCTCCGCAGCACACTGCTCGCTGCGATGATTGTAATGGGGTAATCTGGCGGCCATCTGTTGACGCAGGCCAAGACGTAAACTCTCGCTGGTCAGCACTTCTGCCAAAGCCTGCATCAATTCATCCGCCTCAACCTCAAGCACCCCGGTCTCGGCATCAAAACTCGGGCCTAACAGCATGCCCGTCTCATTCATTAAATTGATGGCCGGAGTACCCGCAATCATCGCCTCCACAGTGAGGTTGGAATCGACTGCGACAACAACGTCACTTGCCACAACCCAAGCTTCGGTATCCAGCGTGGTATAGGTCAGCCAAGCTGGATCTACCCCCTCTTCCAATGCAATTTGCTGATACCTTTCAACACCAAAATGGGCGTTGGCAGCCCGATCTTTAATCACGAACTGTGGTCGTAATCCACCAGCCATCAAAGGTGGCAGGGCCCGGATGAATGCTCGGAGGGTCTCACCGTAAATGGCCTCATCCACCATGGCCGATAAATTGGCCGCCCAAGTTGTACCGAACAGTACAATCGGTCGATCTACATCTTGACCATGTTTCTCACATAACTGTTTACGCAGTGAGTCCCTTTGCTCGATCCAGGCAGGGTAAGCATCCCATGCAGGATTGCCGGTGATGAACATCCTTTCCGGCGCCACACCTACATCCAGGTATGCCTCGATACCTCGCCCACCGAACACCGCTGCAACATCTGCAAACAAGGTACCATGTACTGTGTAGGCCGTAGAAAGCTGCACCCCATGTTGTACGAGCAGGCTTGGTACGCCATGCGCTTTACCCCACGCTACAGTGATCCGACCAGCAGCGGTTACATCTTCATTCAGCAACAATAAGCGTATATCAAATAGGTGATTAGCTTTATCTAGTGCGGCAAGCAACTGAATGCCGACTGCGGCATGTCCTCTGGCTGACTCAATCACAGCCTCTGTCAACGCTGTTGCTGCCAACGACAAAGACTCGCACAACGCCAACCAAGCACCACTTTGCCCAAGTGTCTCTACTTGTTGCTCATAGTGAGCCAATGCATGTTGCAACTCGGGCAAATCTGCCTGCGTCAGCAATTGCCCCATATCCACCAAGCGACTACCCACCAGCTCCTGCATCGCTACTGACGGCTGCCCAGTACAGGGCGCATAAACCAGCACGACAGAATCGGGAAAACGCTGCAGGTGGCGACGAAGCACATCTATGTTCTTTTCCCACAGGAAACACACCAGCGCCTGCTGCTTCATGTGCGCTCTCCTGTGAAACAACCAAGATGCTCAGTCAGGACACGCTCTGTCAAAGAGTATTCGGTAGCGACAGCCAAATTAACACCTTCAAACTGAGTCGCGCCTGGGTTGACCATGCATTCGGACCAATGCCGGGCAACACGGGTAGCCCTTTGATCTTGCAATTCACGCCGGAACCAATCGACATAACGATTGAAGATCATCTCAGGCAATAGGGCCATCAGATCAAAACGACGGCTTTGCGCCAATAAGGGCTTGATGAGTCGATACAACAAAATCTGATTGCGTAAGGATGTCAGATGGGTGGCCAATTCTGTACGGATAACTTCCATTTCAGCAGGCAGATATTGAGCCAATTGGACAACTGTCAGCTGTTGCTCCGCTAGCAGCACACGATTGATTTCATCATTTCGTGCCAGCCAGCTTGCATTCGCCTTGCTATCTGGCCGTTGCTCCAATACGACCATCATCTTGCCAGATACCACACTCGTCAACGGTGCGATAAAGTGATGCTCCAGAAAACGGGCAAATGCGAACATCCTGTCATCCAACGCCAACCAGGACAGCAGCCTTTCCCAACGCTGCTGTCCATCCAGCCAGGGGGCCAATAGCCGGTTGGTATCTGTCGATCCAAAAAAACCTCGATACGGGACGACTGCAATGACACACAAACCCATTTCATCCGCGACGGACACTAAATCATCCACCGCAATCCGTAAATTGAAGCGGGAGATTGCACTTTCATCACCCTCAGAAGGCAATATATCTGCTTCTGTCAGTGGCTGCCCCATGGCCACGCGCAAATGATCCAGTGAATACACATCAAATACCAATCGACCACCAGGCTTTACCTTGTCGGCCCAGTGTTTCAAGATTTCTCGCCAATGCGGGAAATGAGTCAGAACATTCAATGCACATACAGTATCGAACGATTGACTTGCCACCGGCAGATCAAGTACATCTCCAGGAATCAAAGTAATCGGTGTCTGTCCGGCCAACCGTCGGGTTTCATCAAGCATGGCCTGGGAGCTATCCACACCGGTCACCTGCCTGCCGGCCTGTGCCAACGGCAAGGAAGCACGGCCAGTACCAACCCCAACATCAAGTAAAGACTCACCCACTGCATACTGGGCTATCAAGCTAATTTCCAAATCGTTATTCAACCGATTGGTGCCCGTATTTTCGACCATGCGACGCGAATACCACGCCACCATTTGCGGGTCTTTCCAGGCATCGGTCTTCCAATTGATCAGCCGATCCACATTCGCCATATTGATTCCAAATTGTCTACAAAGTGAAAGCCCCGTCTCGTTGACCAGGTGGAATATGATCACCGTCGAGGCTATAGAATAATTTAATGTGACTATTGATTTACATAGCAGTGTAGTAGCCGCCCCCTAGGCCAGCAAGTCCCAACTCAGCGGCGTGCCGCGCTGGATGGGCACTTTGGCGGTTCGCCCGATCACCTGCTCCAAAAATTTGGGAGGTAAGCCAAACCCTGGGCGGATTGCGCGAACATTGCGGGCTGTCAGCGTTTCACCAGGTTCAATAGCTTCCACTACATAAAGCGAACGTCGGAACGCCAGCGATTTTTGCTCTACTTCACCCACACCATAGGTAATGTGACCGAGCGACTGCCAGGCACGTTCTGTTTCGACGACCAAGGACTGAAGCTCCGCGGGCTCCATTGAAAATGCAGAATCCACGCCCCCATCAGCTCGGTTCAAGGTAAAGTGTTTCTCTATCACCGTTGCACCCAGTGCCACCGCAGCTACAGCCGCCCCGACACCCATGGTATGGTCTGACAGACCAACCTCACAGCCAAATAACTCACGCATGTGAGGAATGGTTCGCACATGGGAATACGCCGGCGTAGCTGGGTAGGTACTGGTACACTTCAGCAACACCAGATTTTGGCACCCTGCTTGACGTGCGGCTCGAACAGTCTCATCCAATTCAGCCACAGTCGCCATGCCGGTTGAGATGATCATCGGCTTACCCGTTGCTGCCACCCTGCGAATCAGGGGGAGATCTGTGTTTTCGAATGAGGCTATCTTGTAGCAAGGGACATGCAGCGACTCCAGAAAATCGACTGCTGTATCATCAAAGGGTGTACTGAAACACAGCATACCCAGCTCGTGGCAGCGCGCCATGATTGGGCGGTGCCAGTCCCAGGGCGTATGAGCCTCATCGTATAACGAGTACAAAGTACGCCCCGCCCAGAGACTATGGGGATCATCAATGGTGAAACCAGGCTCCTGGCAGTCCAGCGTCATGGTGTCGGCGGTATAGGTCTGCAGTTTCAGTGCGTGTGCACCGGCTTTGGCAGCGGCAACCACAATTGCCAAGGCCCGATCAAGTGATTGATTGTGATTGCCCGACATCTCGGCAATGATGAAAGGTGGTTGGTCTATCCCGATCCTGCGCCCACCAATCGAAAATGAACGGTTGGACATCTCAGCCCCCCAGTCGCTTGATAAAGTGCTGCGATGTGGCTTGATATCCTGCGGTTTCGAATAGCTTGGCCGAGCGCAGATTATCCACACGCACATTTGCCTTTAGTCTGGACACATCAGACCAGTGAGTTTGCAGCCAACGCTCACCCGCTATTAGCAAGTGCTTTCCCAGCCCCTGACCAATTCGGTCTGGCACCAGATAGATAGATATAGTAGCCTCTGAACGAGTGCGATCAAATCTCAGCACGCCTAACACCCCTGCATCATCCGATGCAATCAACAATGCGCAATCCTTGTCTACCAAGGCAGTATTTAGCCATCGAATGTGGGTTGCAAAAGGAATTTCTTGATCATCCCCCGCAAATTGACGAACGGTGGGATGATTGCGCCAGGTGTGCAAATCCACAGCATCATCCATGCAGGCAGGGCGCAACTGAATCGCTGCAGCATGATTGAATGTAAGCATCGCGCTGGCAACTCGTTGCGCACCTAACCCATCCACCTGCTTACTTGCCAACTGACGCTTCATAGATTGGCGCCAAGCAGAATTCCCCAACAACAATGCACTACTGCTGACTATGGTTGGCAGATCAAGCATATGCACCGGCCCTAAGTAACATTGTGCGCCTTGCATGGCCAATTCTTCGTTAAAGGCCTCTTGATTGGGTGCTACCGCAACAATGATCGACGGTAACCGCAGACAGACCCGCTCCCAGGTTGTGGCCCCCCCCGCTCCAACGAAAATGGTAGCCTTTGTCATCAAGGTCGCCATCTGAGTAGTTGCGATGTGACATCGTACCCGTGGCTGAATCAGCGCCAGTTGCTGAAGTGCGTGGGCATCTTCACACAAGGCACCCACCACCACATCAAATTGGACATCCACTGGCAAACCAGACAACAGGGCTTGCACAACTGGAAGCGTCAGCCGCGCAGGGTCGCTACCACCAAAACTGACCAATACGCTTGGCGGATCGACCAACTGCGCTGGCTGAGCATGTAACGGCCCAAAAGCAGGTTGTAACAAGGCATACCGAGGCCCAAGCAGACATAGGCATGCCGGATCAACCAGCCCACAATACCGGCTTGCACGGTCTTCAAAGTCATTCTGATCCAGCAGAATATCTGCATCCAGCATACGATTGGCGAGGTCATCAATCACCAACAAATATTGCGCTACAGATCGTACTGCCAGATGCCAAGCCTGGCCCAGATGATATTGATCCACCACCAACCACTCGACAGCTTCGCCCTTCAATGCATCGATTGTATGCTGGGCATCTTCAAGGTCTGTTGCTGACGATGCTAAGGCCTTGGTTCGATAGCCCTTCACCCGAATCATCGTCAATAGATGTTCTGGCGCTTCGACACATAAAAACAGAATTTTCAATCCACGAGTCGATAATGCATCAGCCAATGTCAGGCATCGCATGATATGACCCGCTCCGACGCGGACGGAAGCATCGCACCGGAACGCTATCAAACTGGCCACGATACCAACCCAGCCGCCAGTACCGCTTCAGCCATCTGCAAATCGGCCACCGTATCAATATCCAGCGATCGAGGCCAGGGCATTTCATAGGCATATAAGGGCTGGCCAAAATAGCTACCCGCTGCTTCAAACGCGGCCACATCCAGCACGTGAATCGCCCCATTCGGGCGAAACGCTGAAGGCATCTCCTGCGACTTTCGCCCAAAATACTCAGGAAACCAGGGAGACACCACCCCGTCCTCCAGCTTCATTGCAGCAAACGGCGTGTGATCAAAAGCAGACACACTCAGCAAAAATTTGGCTTGTTTGGTATCAAACAAGGCGACAGCTTCTGCAATATCGCTGGCTGTGCGAAAAGGGCTGGTGGGCAGCAAGATGATCATGCGCTTGTATTCCTCACCTTGTGTGCGCAGTGTCTGCAAAGCGTGCAAGGCGACTTGTACAACGCCCGCTGGATCACAACCTAATTCAGCAGGTCGTAAAAATGGCACATCGATCCCATATTCACGCGCAACAGCTGCAACCGCCTCATCTTCTGTCGATATGATAATGCGCCCACAAACACCTGCCCGCCGTGCAGCCTCAGCGGCCCAGGCCAATAGCGGCTTTCCGCCCAAAGGCAGGATATTTTTCCGGGGCAAGCGGGTGGAACAGCCTTTTGCTGGAATCAGTGTCAATGTGGCCATATTCGCAAAACACATTCAAACTCGTGTCATCAGCAGATTCATCGTCATTCACAACGCTGTGAACTTCAAACTCTGCTGATCAAGCACCGGATTACCTGTTGCCTTCGGTGGATTAGCAAGGTTGTAGTACAAGTGACGATTGGCTTCTGAGAAGGTCCGGTCCGCGACCTGCCTGACACGCTGTTTTTCCTCTTCAGGGCCAATAGCATGTCGAGTAACTGCGTCCAATGGTGCCCAGCCCCCACCCGCATCACGCGACCAAATGCGTGCGTCCCGTTGATGATCGACCAGCGAATAAAACTCAGATTTGCGAACCCCCAAGAATTCACAATAGGTATCCAGTGTTTTCGGCTCGCGGTGATCGTAGTGTGCGACTTGTGCTATACCTTCCTCCCTTGTCAACCGGCCATGACGAATTTCCATGCTGGCATCATCGGTAGCTCGGCCATATCCGAATTTCAGATATTTCAGGTAATCATGTACGTCATTTGCGTGATCTTCGATCTTGGCATGTAGATTGAAGCTACGATCACGCTCATAGGCAACCGGTGCAAAGTCCCATTCACGAATCATCAGCTCCGCATGCTCCTTGGCATTCCAATCCACAAAATTGGATAAATAGATACCACGAACCTCAGTCTTCTCTATCTCTTCGTCAGTTGGGTAGATGTATGGCGCCACATCATGTAATGTAATTCCACCCTTTCCGATCAGATCATGGGGTTCATATCCGCGCATATCATGTTCTTTACGCGTCCAGCGGGTGAATTCGACAAAGTCCTCCAATGACACGATACCAGTCAATTCGGCAAAACCGTGCTCACCCCAGACAATTAGCGGTATGTTGTACTTGACTGCCACTTGAAACGGAAAAGTGCGGATACCGGCATGGTAATGCCATGTCAAATCTCCGACTGTCTGCAACATAAACCGGGACAACCGCCTGACTGCATCCACACCGGCGGTGTAACGGATCAAATCACAGCCGGACTTCTCTACCAGATTGGACAGATTACGTAAGCCAGCAGGCGAGTTGTAGACATGATTGAAAGTCACCAACAAGGGGTTCATGCCATATTTCTTTTTCAGCAACCATACCTGGTAGTGCGAATCCTTACCGCCAGAAACAGGAATGATGCAATCATGGCAATTGCCGCGTGCACGCGCCATACGTCGAGCTTCTTCCAAAATCTGCTCAAGCATGGCCAATCGTTCTTCCCAGTCCACCTCCAGTCGACCGCGGCTTTCGTGGTAGCGACAACCACTACAAACCCCATCTTCATCAAAAATAATGGTGGGCTTGGCATTCTCCGGATAAAGGCACCGTGCGCAATACCGCATATTATTCGCTCCTGACAGGAATACCTGCTTCGGCCAGAAAACGCTTGGCCTTACGGGTGCTATGTTCAGTGTAATGGAAGATATTCGCCGCAGCAGCGGCCTGAGCACCAGCATTCAATCCATCCACCAAATGCTGCCAAGTGAAGACACCGCCAAAGGCAATCACTGGCACATCAACTGTTTGGCAAACGGCTTGCAAAGCTGATAGATGATAGCCCTTGCGAGCACCATCATGATCAATGGAATTGAAGAACAGCTCCCCCGCACCCAGCTCGACCATTCTTCTGGCCCAGTCAATTGGTGCTATTTTTGTATCATCACGACCACGATTTACCATCACGGTAGTTTCGCCAGACACTTGCAGCTTCACATCCATAGAGCCAATGATGCACTGCCTTCCATAGCGGGCTGACAGCGTTTGGACTAGATCGCAGTGAGTGTGAAACGCCGTATTCAGCACCAACTTATCAGCACCTGCACGCAGTAAGGTTTCGGCATATGCAGCATCATTGATCCACCCTCCTGCCGACAGTGGAACAAAACATTGCCCAGCGATGCGTCTTACCGCATCAGCAAATCCCTCACGGGATGTGGAATCAGGGGATACATTTAACATCACCAGCTCGTCCACTGCCCACTTGTTGAAGCACTCGACCGCATGGACAGCATCATAGTGAATGACATTGGTGTGTTTGAACCTAACACTTTGTACCACTTGGCCATCGCGCAAGATCAGGACTGCGATCAGGCGCTTTTTCAGCATGTAGCCATCTCCAACTCTGTGGTAGCCATCAAAGCCGCATTCCAGGCAATGAAATTCTTCAGTATCGTCAAGCCGATACGCTGACTTTTTTCCGGGTGGAACTGGATACCCACCAAATTATCTCGGGCAATCATGGCCGCAAATGGCCCGCCATAATCGCACCATGCAAGTACATCGTGCTGACTGATGGGCTCAACGCGATAGCTATGCACAAAATAGGCGTCTGCCTGGGCGGGCACTTGACTCAAAACAGGGTGTTCTCGTGAGAAAGCCAGATCATTCCAACCAATGTGGGGCACCTTCTGATCTGGAATCGCAGGAAAACGGCGCACATGTGCATCAAACCAACCTAATCCGGTATGCAAGCCGTCTTCGGTAGAATCCTTACACATCAGTTGCATACCCAGACATATACCCAAAATGGGCCTTCCGGTCCGTCTATAGGCATCCAGAGCAGTAGCCATGCCACTCGATCTCAATCGCTTGACTGCGTCAGCAAAGGCACCCACGCCAGGCAAAATCAACCTGTCATAATCCAGCAATCGCGTCGGGTCTGTCACAATGTCTGCCAGTCCACCCGCAACCATCACAGCATTGCTCACTGAAGCCATATTACCAACGCCGTAATCGGCAATACCAACTCGCACACTCATGGATCAGTCCTCCGCACGCAGGTGTTCGCCGGAAAGCAAGGTGCCTGCAGGCAGTGTCTGTACAAACCGGTGTTGCAGCAATGCTTCATATTGATCTGGTGAAATACCAAATCCAGGGCGACGGAACTCTACAGCCACGTCAGCAAGTTTCTGCCCCGCCGACACAGACTGTAGAAGATGTACACTACGGCGTATACGTTTACGCTTGGAAAGCTCTTCCGCATGTAGAATGCGTCGAGAAGAACCGAAGGCGATTTCCACATCCCGAATCGTCTGGATAAACTGACGCATTTCATGTGGTTCAAGTGAAAATACGTGCTCGACGCTACGCGTGGTGCGGTCTTCAGTTATGGTCTTTTCCAGCAGGTTGGCACCCACTGCTAACGCAGCCACATCCATTTCCCAACCTGGCGTGTGATCTGAAAATGCAACCGGATAGGGAAACATCTGCTTCAACGTTTTGATAATATTGAGATTGATACTTTCCAATCGTGCAGGGTAGCCGCTTGGGCACTGATGAATGATGATGTTCTCATTCCCTTCGCTACGAATCACATCAATAGCCTGCTCGACTTCACCCAATGAAGCATTGCCCGTATCCAATTGCAGACACATTCCTGTTCGTGCCGCCTTTCGAATCAGGGGAAAGTGATTGACATCAGCAGAGGCAATCTTGATAGAGTCGCAATTCAAATTTTCCAGCAAGGCGATTTCATCATCAAACCCAACTGTTGCAAAAAAAGCCAAGCCCAGTCCGTCGCAATAGGTTTTTAATATGCGCCATTCCGCATGGCTCAGTGATCTACGGCACAGAATGTCATACAGCGGCTCTTCTACCGTTTCCAGCCTGCCTGAAGCCCGATCCACCAATACGTCGTAACTAAACAGCAATTGTTTGTCTGCGACCAATCGATCTGGATCCAGAATCTGAAACTTGACCGCATCCGCCCCCGCCTGACGGGCCAGCTCGACCAGTCGCTTGGCTGAGGCCAAGCCATCATGTGTCGGGCCGGCTTCGTAGGTGATGAAACAGGGTTCGCCGTCCCCGACTTTACGCTTGCCAAAATGTACCGCCATGGCTTCAACCTTTTTCAAATATCGCTATCATGTTATCGACCACTTGTCGGAAATCTTGACAGGTCAGGCCTGGGTAAAGCGGCAGGGTGATGGCATGCCGGTAGTAACGTTCAGCCACGGGGAAATCGCCGGGTCGAAAGCCCAGCCGTCGATAATAAGGCTGCAGATGCACAGGGATGTAATGGACATTGACGCCGATACCCGCGCTCCGCATGGCGTTGAATACCCGCTGCCGCTGTCCGTCTGCCTGCACCTGCACCACAAACAGGTGCCAGGCCGATGCCTGGTCATTCGATGGGTCCGGCAGCTGCAGTGGCTGGCCGTCCAATGCAGTCCGGTAGGCTGTCACCCACTCTCGGCGCTGGCGGACAAAATCGTCAATCCGGGTCATCTGGCTGGCCCCCAGCGCGGCCTGGATGTCTGTCATCCGGTAATTGAAGCCCAGCTCGATCTGTTGGTAGTACCAATCTCCCTCTGATGGGCCCTCCATGCAGGCTGGATCACGGGTGATGCCATGGCTGCGCAGGCGGACCAACTGTTGGTAGAGGTCCTCCCGATTGGTCAGGATCATGCCGCCTTCACCACTGGTGATGATCTTGACCGGGTGGAAGCTGAATACGGCGCAATCCGAGAATTCGCAGCAGCCGATCGGCCTGCCCTGGTAATGCCCACCAATGGCATGCGAGGCGTCTTCGATGATGGCGATACCCCGTGGCCGGGCCAGTGCGGCAATGGCTTGCATATCACAGGATTGGCCGGCGAAATGCACCGGTACCAATACGTCTGGCAAGGTGTCATTCGCTTCGGCCTGTTGCAATCTGTCGGCCAGCGCGGCTGGGCTCAGGTTATAGCTCACGGGGTCGATATCGACGAAATCGACCGCTGCCCCGCAATAGCGCCCACAGTTGGCTGATGCAACAAAGGTATTGGGTGACGTCCATAGGCGCTTGCCTGGCCCCAGCCCCAGCGCCAGGCAGGCCAAATGCAAGGCAGCGGTGGCATTGGCCACGGCCACGGCGTAACGCACCCCACAGTAGGCTGCCACCATCTGCTCAAACCGGGGCACTGCCGGGCCTTGGGTCAACCAGTCGGAACGCAGCGTGGCGACGACTGCTTCGATGTCGGTTTCAGAGATGTCTTGCCGACCATAGGGAATCATACGTCTGCACGATCCAATTCAATCAGCTCATCGACCGTGAGAAACCAGGGGTTGGTTTCAGAGCTGTACTCAAAATCATCTGCCACCGTTTTGCCAGCTTCATTCAACTGATTGCGTGAGAAATCCGCAGGCTGGGTGAACAGAATGGCGGGCTTGATCACATAGTGGTCATCGAATTCGATGGTCTGGAATGCCGCATCACGCGGCACCATCAGCTCGTGCAGTTTCTCACCAGGCCGGATTCCAATGACGCGGTGCGGTTTGTCTGGCGCCATGGCTTGCGCCAGATCGACGATTCGGATGGAGGGAATCTTGGGAACGAACAACTCTCCGCCATGCATGCGGGCGAAGTTCTTCAGGACAAAATCCACGCCTTGTTGCAGGGTGATCCAGAAGCGGGTCATCCGCACATCTGTGATCGGCAGATCTGGCGCACCATCTTGCGCCAGTTTGCGGAACAAAGGCACGACCGAGCCGCGTGACCCGACCACATTGCCATAGCGCACCACGGCGAAACGGGTGATATGCCCACCGGTAATGTTATTGGCCGCCACGAACAATTTATCGGACAGCAGCTTGGTCGCGCCGTACAGATTGATCGGGCTGGCCGCCTTGTCGGTGGATAGGGCGATCACTTTTTGTACGCCACTCTCGATCGCGGCATTGATGACGTTCTCCGCCCCCCAGACATTGGTGCGGATGCATTCGGTAGGGTTGTATTCGGCTGCGGGCACCTGTTTCAGCGCCGCCGCATGAACCACATAGTCGATGCCACGCATCGCCTGGCGTAGGCGCTCGCCATCTCGGACATCGCCCAGGAAGAACCGCATGCAGGGTTGGTTGAACTCCTGCTGCATTTCATATTGTTTGAGCTCATCCCGCGAGAACACCACGACCCGGCGGGGCTGATGCCGGGCCAGTAATGTCCGGATGAATTTACGCCCAAAAGAGCCGGTGCCCCCGGTGATCAGAATCGATTGATTGTCGAACATCGGCCTCTCCTTTTTGCATTACACACAGGCACACTTATACCCTGCCAATCAATATGACCATCAGTCATCTTCGACTGGCATGTCGGGAAACAACACGTCGACAAAACCAAAGCGCTGCATGTCTTGTATCCGCATCGGATATAGCACACCCCACAGGTGATCACACTCGTGCTGTACGACGCGGGCGTGAAAACCGCTGACCGTGCGATCGATGGGTCGTCCGAACTGATCCATGCCACGATAACGGATGGTCATGTGACGGGGCACCACACCACGCAGACCAGGCACTGACAGGCACCCCTCCCATCCTTCCTCCATCTCGTCGCCAATCGGTTCGATTTGCGGGTTGCAGAGTACGGTATAGGGCACATGGCCTGCATCTGGATAACGGGGGTTTTCCTTGGGTGCTTTACTGCCGAAAATCACCACCTGTTCGCTGACGCCGATCTGGGGTGCAGCGATTCCAGCGCCATTCATGGCCAGCATGGTGTCTTCCATATCTTGAATCAGCGCATGCAAAGCGGGTGTATCGAATGTCTCGATCGCAGCAGCCATCTGCCACAGCAGCGGCTCACCCATCTTCAGCACCGGCTTAATCGGCATCGTGATCCACCACATATTCCAACACGTTACGCACCTGCTCCATGGCACCGGTCAGCACTGCGTGAATGGCCGCCATGTCAATGGCACTACCCTGCGGCTCTCGCCCCGCCGCATGGTTGGCCACCACCGCCAGCGCGGCGTATTCGATTCCCAGCTCCCGCGCCAAGGCCGCTTCCGGCATACCGGTCATGCCTACCATGGTGGCGCCATCACGTTCCAGTCGGTTGATCTCGGCAGCCGTCTCCAGGCGCGGCCCCTGGGTGGCCGCATAGATTCCACCATCCGATACCGCCACCTGGGCAGCGTGCGCGGCTTTCAAAATGCGCTGCCGCAGCTTGTCGGAGTAAGGCTCGGTGAAGTCGATATGGGTGACGGGTTTCTCCCCTCCTTCAAAGAAGGTGAATTTACGCCCATAGGTGTAATCGATCAGCTGATCAGGCACCGCCAAGGCACCGGGCTTCAGCGCCGCAGCAATCCCCCCGACCGAGGCCACCGCCACGATACGCTTGACCTTTTGACTCGACAGCGCCCAGATATTGGCGCGGTAGTTGATCTCGTGGGGTGGGATGGTGTGCCCATAGCCATGCCGGGCCAGAAACACGACGTTGTGATGCTTGATCCGACCAAACGTCAGCGGGCCGGATGGCTCGCCATAAGGGGTGCGGATCACTTGGCGATGGGTGATTTCCAGATTGGCCAGTTGGGTCATGCCCGTTCCGCCGATGATGGCTAGCATTGCGTCTCCTTCTGATAGCGTATCGACCGCTCAAGCAATAATTGACCAAGCGCCTTGCATGTGGACATCATGCAATATGATGGAATCCGCGCAGGCTGATGCAATAGGCCATTGATGCCACCCACTCAGATGCCGCACCTCACAAGGACGCGATTATCTACATTATCGACGGTTTCCCGCAGCAATGCCAGTACTGGCGCGGGCTGAGAGGGAATCACTGAATACATCGCCAACGCTATCCCATTCAACCTCAAACAAAAAAGGCACATGCGCCTGCATGTGCCTTGAGCCACGGTTTGAGGGATCAAGCCACCCAATCGCAGTGATGTTGCTTCAGGAAGGCCGCGAACTCACCACCGACCTCCGGGTGTTTCAGCCCATATTGGATGGTGGCTTTCAAATACCCGAGTTTGGAGCCACAGTCATAACGCGCCCCCTCGTACTCATAGGCAAAGGCAGCCTCATATTTGAGCAATGCCGCAATGCCATCGGTCAATTGGATCTCGCCGCCCGCACCAGGCTGTACATTCAACAGCATGTCAAAGATGCGCGGGGTCAGGATGTAGCGACCAACCACAGCCAGATTGGATGGTGCGTCCGCAGGCTTGGGCTTTTCCACGATGGAGCGGATGCGATGCACATGCGGCTTCTCCTCATCCACGGCCACGATGCCGTATGAGCCAGTCTGCTCGGGCTCGACAGTCTCCACGCCCAGAATCGAGCAATGGCAACGATCGAACTCATCCACCATCTGCTTCATCACAGGTTTCTTCGCATCGCACAGATCATCTGCCAGAATCACAGCAAATGGCTCATTCCCCACCACGGGCTGCGCGCACAGCACGGCATGCCCGAGCCCCAGCGCCTCGGGTTGGCGGATGTAGATGCAGGTAACATTCTTCGGAATGATACTTTGTACAATTTCGAGCATTTGATGCTTGTTGCGCATCTCCAGCTCATTTTCCAGCTCATAGGCTTTGTCGAAATGGTCTTCGATCGAGCGCTTGTTACGACCAGTGATGAAGATCATCTCAGTGATCCCCGCCTCGACCGCCTCTTCTACTGCATATTGAATCAGTGGCTTATCCACCACTGGCATCATTTCTTTCGGGCTTGCCTTGGTGGCAGGCAAAAAGCGCGTGCCCATACCAGCAACGGGAAACACCGCCTTCTTGACCTTCTGCATTCCACATCCCTTTCATTACTTATGAATTTGCTTGAAAAGCGCTCAGCGCAACAGGTGGCTACCAATTCGGTGCAGTGACCACGTTCCCGGGCTTCACCGCGTCAGGCAGGCTGCTGCACTGTTGCCAGTAAAGCTTGAAATGCCGCCTCATCCAGAATTTGCACACCCAACTCCTGCGCTTTGGCTAATTTACTGCCGGCATCTGCGCCAGCCACCACATAGTCGGTCTTTTTCGATACGCTGCCCGCAGCCTTCCCGCCTACGGCCTCGATCATGGCCTTGGCTTGATCCCGCGTCAGGGTGGGCAGGGTGCCGGTCAAGACAAAAGTCTTGCCCGCAAAGGGGCTGCTGGCCAACGCTGAGGGCTCGATGGCAGGCCAGGCCACTTCAGCCTGGAGCAGCTGTTCGACCACCTCGGCATTATGCGGCTCGCCAAAGAAGTCCCGGATGCTCTGAGCAACGATCGGGCCCACATCCGGCACCTGCAACAGCATCTCGTATTCAGCCGCCCTCAACGCATCGAGCTGACCAAAGTGTTTCGCCAAGTCTCTGGCCGTTGACTCACCGACATTGCGAATGCCGAGAGCATAAATGAAACGGGGCAAGGTCGTGAAGCGACTTTTCTCGATGGCGGCCAGCAAATTGCCAGCCGATTTCTCGGCCATCCGATCCAACCCGGCCAAACTGGCCTTGTCCAGCCTGTATAAATCGGCAGGTGTATGCACCAGGCCGACATCCACCAATTGCTCCACCAGTTTATCGCCCAGGCCCTCGATATCCATGGCCCGACGCTGGGCGAAGTGGATCAATGCCTGCTTGCGCTGCGCGGAGCAGAATAACCCGCCACTACAGCGTGACACGGCTTCGCCCTCCTCCTTCACAACATGCGAGCCGCAAACCGGGCAGGACTTGGGCATGTCAAAGGGTGGATGCAGCGGCACCTGCTCAGCTGAGAATAAATCCGCACCGGGCACCTCGCGGCAGGGACGGCGCTCGACCATCACCCGTGCCACCTCAGGAATGACATCGCCAGCCCTGCGCACCACCACAGTGTCACCAACCCGGACATCCTTACGGCGCACCTCGTCCTCGTTATGCAATGTGGCATTGGTGACTGTTACCCCACCGACAAAGACCGGCTTCAGCCGGGCAACCGGCGTCAATGCGCCAGTACGCCCCACCTGGACATCGATCGCCTCCACCGTGGTCATGGCCTCTTCCGCCGGGTATTTATGCGCCACGGCAAAGCGCGGAGCGCGTGACACAAAGCCCAATGATTGCTGGAAATCTAGCTGATCGACCTTATACACCACCCCATCGATATCGAAAGGCAAGCCTGGTCGCTTGGTACCGATCTCCTGGTAGTAATCCAGCAGCCCTTGTGGCCCGATCACTTGTCGACGCAACTCACAGACCGGCAGCTGCAGCGACTGCAGCCAATCCATCAACTCGGTCTGGCGTGTAAAGTCCGGCCCGCCTTGCATCTCGCCCAGATTATAGGCAAAAAAGCTCAAGCGCCGACTGGCCGTGATGCGGGAATCGAGCTGCCGCAGGCTGCCTGCCGCCGCGTTGCGCGGATTGGCGAACAGTTTCTCACCTTTGGCAGCCTGATCACGATTCAGCCGCTCGAAATCCGCCTTCAACATCAACACCTCACCACGGATCTCCACCAGGGCGGGCGGTTGATCCGTGGCCAGCTTCAATGGGATGCAGCGGATGGTGCGAATGTTGGCAGTGACATCTTCGCCTGTCAGCCCATCCCCCCGGGTGGCGGCCTGCACCAATATCCCGTGCTCATAGGTCAGGCTGATCGCCAAGCCATCGAACTTCGGCCCGACTTCGTAGGCGATCTGTTCGGCATGCACGGCCTCACGAATCCGCCTGTCAAAAGCCTCGACATCTTCCGCCTCAAAAGCGTTGTTGAGCGACAGCATCGGGGTACGATGAACGACGGAGTTGAATTCATCCAACGGTCGCCCGCCCACGCGCTGGGTCGGCGAATCTGGCGTCAAGAGCGCTGGATGAGCCTGCTCCAGAGCTTGTAGCTCGCGAAACAAGGCGTCGTATTCAGCGTCTGGGACTTCCGGATCATACAGTACGTAATAACGATAATTATGGTATTCAAGCAAAACGCGCAGCTCGGCTGCGCGCTCAGTAACAGAAGTTGGAATCATGCGAAGAGTCGGAGTGCGGTTGGGCTGCCTGGCTGGATGCCACGCTGCTCCATACGACGATAGAGTTCGATCAGCTGGCGGCGGATGGCCCCCAGTCCTTGTTCATTGAGCGGGCGGCGATTGTCATCCACCAGCTCGCCATCCAACGATTCCGCAAGATGGTCGGCCAACTTGGCCACACGATCGAATACGCTCACCCCACCCACCACGCGCGGCACATCAAACAACAGGGTGACAGCGTTCACTTTCATCTGACGGATGGTCGCGGAAGAGAAGGATTCCTGCCCCAGATTGCACAACGAGAACAGCGTCTGGCCATGCTCATTGCGCAGGTGGAACAGCCCATCATCCGCCAGCTGCATGCCCGCCGCCTCGCACAGCGCCCGGATCTTGGTCGCGGAGAAGGGTGTTCCATCCCGGCTGACGATATTGAGGCCGATCAACACATCGACATCTGCGCAGAATGTATCGAGATCGGTGGCGGCCATCAATGCTGGCGTGCGTTGCGGCAGCTCGACCACTGCGCCGATATCTTCACCGACCAGTCGGATGATACGCACGAACTCCAGCAATTGTGCATCGCTGACCGGGCCCTTGCGATCAGCCAGCTGCAAGCCCACCCGCAATTGGCGGAAGCTGCCGGCGGCGCCAGGATGGATCATGCTCCAATGCTCACCCTCGGCGTCCAGCCCGCTCCAGCGCACGGGCTTGCCGATATTGGCGGCATCTTCCATCGACACCTGCAGATTACGCACCGCGACCGGCTCGGTCAGATGCAGTTCGGCAATGAAATCGATACCGCTGTCGAGCACTGTGTTGGGCAAGACAGACAGCGCAGCGGTCGTTTCCGCCTGCGGGCTGGGAGAGGTGACCGGTGTAACGGCTGGCGAGGTATCGACCAAGCTCGGCTCCAGTCGCGGGGTGTCGGGCTCGGCTCGGGCGGCGGTTTTCGGCTTACGTTCCAGCAGCACGTCCTCGGCTGGTTTTTCAAAGGCTTGTTCGGCTTTGCGGCGGAAGCTGCGCTCCTGCCACCAGTTCAATGCCCAGACGCCGCCAATGATGCCGACGGCGGCCACGATCAAGGCTAGGTTGAGATCGCTCATGTGGGGTTGGATGACTCGACTACGGGTTTAATTCGGCACCCGTGCCACACTGTCGCGCTGGATTCAGGGCAACATGACATGACACGGACTCTTATTTTCCGACATTCAGCGGAAAAGCGACAACTACTTTAGTAAAGGCTTACATTCGCCTTGACAGTCAAAGCATGGGCAATCCACCCACGTTGCACCAAAAAGGCTTTTCAATACAGGCCAGTGGCCAGGGCCGGCCCGCCAAGCCCGCCTGTCGGGCAACTATGTATCTTCATCAGCTGGCAAGCGGCTCGGCCATCGACAAAGCAGCTTCGATATCCACCGCCACCACCCGCGACACCCCTTTTTCCTGCATGGTGATGCCAACCAGCTGATCCGCCATTTCCATCGTAATCTTGTTATGGCTGATGTAAAGAAACTGGGTATTGGCCGACATCCGTTTCACCATATCGCAGAACCGGCTGGTGTTGGCATCATCCAGCGGCGCATCCACCTCATCCAACAAGCAGAACGGGGCCGGATTGAGCTGAAACAGTGCAAACACCAGGCTCAATGCGGTCAGCGCTTTTTCACCGCCCGACAGCAGGTGGATCGTGCTGTTCTTTTTGCCCGGCGGCTGGGCGATCACCTGCACGCCAGCATCCAGAATGGTTTCGCCGGTCATCACCAGCCGCGCCTGCCCCCCGCCGAACAGCAAGGGGAACAGCTCCATCATCGATGCATTCACCTTGTCGAAGGTCGCCTGCAGCAAATCACTCGATTCCTTGTCGATCTTACGGATAGCGCCTTCAAGGGTGTCCATCGCTTCGGTGAGATCCGCCGCCTGTGCGTCCAGAAAGGCTTTCCGGGTACGCGACTCCTCCAGCTCCTGCATCGCGGCCAGGTTGACTGCACCCAATGCATTCAGTTGTTGGGTCAATGAGCCGATCTGCCCGACAAAAGTCGAGACTTTGCCATGGGCAGGCAACATGGGCAGCAACGCGGCCTCATCCGCACCGGCCTCTTGCAATTCCTGTGTAAAGCGTTCGACAGCCAGGCGCGCCTCCTGTTCCTTCAAGCGTAGCTCATTGATACGCTCCCGCAGGGGCTCCTGGCCGTGCTCGATACGCATCTTATCGGACTCCAGCTCACGCAGCTTGTTAGTGGCATGGCCGACCGCATCCCGTGCCTTGGCCAGCTCCACCTCGCGCTCCCCACGTTTGTTCAACGCCGCCTGGATCGATTCATCCAGCAAAGTCGGGTCGAATCCATCCAGCTCCAGCTGCAATGACTCGATGCGCTCAAGCAAGGTATCCTGTTGCTCACCGTGGGTACGCTTCAAGCCTTCCAGCTCGATGATCTTGTTTTGCGCAGTCTTGAGCTGGAACTCAGCCTCCCGCGCTTCACGCTCTGCGTCGCGTAGCCGGTTCCGCGCCGCTTCCAATGCGGTGTCCGTCTGGGTGCGATGTGTGCTGACCGAGGCCATCGCCTCATCCAGATGTGCCAACTGTTCGTCCAGCTCGGTCTGCTTATAGGCGGCTTCGCCCCGGGCCTCGTTTTCCAGCGCGATGGCTTCAGTGATCTCCGCCAGCTCATGCGCGATTTGCTGCCGACGCTGCATCACCCGCTCAACAGATTGCTGCTGGCGTAACAACTCCATCTGCTGTTGATGCAGCTGCCGGCCCAGCTGATCCGATTCGCCGCGTTTACGCTGCAGCTCCGCGAAAATCGAGGCATGGGTTTGTTCTGAGTGCTGGGCGGTCTGCTGGGCCGATTCCAACACGACGGCCTGCGCCTCAATGGCCTGCGCCAGCTGCGTCAGCTCTCGCTGCCTCGCCAGCATGCCAGATTGCACATCCTGCTCGGCATGGAAGCGAGCACTGGTGCGGCTGATCATCAGCCCATCGCGTAGCACCACCCACCCACCATCTGGCAATGCAGCCTGAGCAGCCTCGATATCAGTGATCGATTCGGCGCACCAGACATGGGACAACCAATCCCCCAAGGCCGCACCACATCGGGGGTCAGCCGCCTGCACCTTGCTTTGCAGCGGCAGCCACCCGTGCAGGCTGGGCGGAGCAAGATCGCTTCCGGCTCGTGCGTTGAACAAGGCCAAGCGAGCAGGCGCTCGATCCGCCAACAGGGCGTTGGCCGCCACCGGCATCGGCAGGGCTTGCAGCCGCTCAACCAGCACTGCCTCCAGCGCTGTCTCCCATCCTGCCTCAACCTGCAGCCCTTGCCAGAAACGATTCGCGTCCAACAACTGGTGCCGTGCCAGCCAGGTCTGCAGTTGCTGATCCTGATCAGCCTGTTGCTGCAGTCGCGCCAGCGCGGCATGTTGGGCCTCCAGCCTGGTCAAGTGCTGTTGGCTCTGCTGCAAGGCATGTTGCGCATCACGCTTGGTCTGCTCATGACGCGGGGCGTCCTCCTGCAATGCCGCCAGCTGATCCTCCAACATCAGCCGCCGGGCTTCCAGCTCGGCAATGGCCTCCTCCATGTCGGTCAGGCCATCCTGATCCACGCTGGGTTGCGCCGCCTGCTCCTGTCGCAGACGCTCACGGCGGGCCTCCAATTGCTGGATGGTCTTCAGCGCATGGCTGCCGTGGGCGGCTTCCAGCTCACGGGCCTGCTTGACCTGAGCCAGCTTCTGTTGAATCTCGCCAAAGGATTGCTGAGCCGTCCGCCAGGCGCTCTCCAACGCAGGCATGGCTTCATTGGCTTCCAATAGATGGGTCTGCGCCCATTCCACACGCTCTGCCAGCACCTCGGTTTCACTTTGCCAATGCAAGTGCAGCTCATCGGTCGTACCCACCTGCTGCTGCAATTGCGACAGCTGGGCTTTGGCTTGGCTGATCTGGTTGCCAAGACGCCCACGGCTGTCTTTCAGGTGGATGATCTGCTGCTCCAGCCTCGCCACCTCGGCATTGGCTTCATACAGCCGGCCTTGTACCGCATGCAGCTCGTCACTGGCCGTGAAATGCGTCTCGCGCAATTGCTCCAGCTGGCTTTCGGTGTCGCGCAATTGCGCGGTGGCCGCTTCCAGATCGTTGACTGCCGTGGCGATATCACGCGTCAGTTTCTCCTGGTCTTTCTGCGCCTCCAGCTTACGGAGCAGGGCCAGCAGATTCTGGGTGTTCTCCAGCGTCTGCTTCAGCTGTTGATACTTCTCGGCCACCTCGGCCTGCACCGCCAGCTTTTCCAGCTGGCTTTCCAGCTCCTGGCGGATGTCATCGACCCGTGTCAGATTGTCCCGAGTGTCGTTGAGCCTGGCTTCGGTTTCCTTGCGGCGCTCTTTGTATTTTGATACCCCGGCCGCCTCCTCCAGAAACACGCGCAATTCTTCCGGGCGGGCCTCGATGATGCGCGAGATCATGCCCTGCTCGATCACCGCATAACCACGGGTGCCGACACCCGTCCCCAGGAACAGATCCTGGATGTCACGACGGCGACACTGGATGTTGTTGATGAAATAGCTCGACTCACCCTGCCGGGTCAGCACGCGCTTGATGGAGATCTCGGCATATTGCGACCACTGCCCGGCAGCCCGCCCCAGGCTGTTGTCGAACACCAGCTCAACCGAAGCACGACCGACCGGCTTCCGGTGATCCGAGCCATTGAAGATCACATCCTGCATGGATTCGCCACGCAATTGCTTGGCCGAGCTTTCGCCCAGCACCCAACGAACAGCATCGATCACGTTGGATTTGCCGCAACCATTGGGGCCCACCACCGCCACCAGCTGCCCAGGAACAGGGATCTGCTGAGGATCGACAAAAGATTTGAAGCCCGCGAGTTTGATTTGAGAGAGACGCAAGGAGTGACCTAGAGGACTGAACGATTCGGCGCCGATTTTAACCGGTTTGTACTGATTTGGCCCATTGATCTGGGCTGAGCACCCGCCCATGCTGCCCATCCGCACAGCACATCAACCGCGCATGGATTTTTATGCGATTTTCATGCGATCAGGTTATCATGACAGGCAGTATCCGGCGCTGGCTACCATCGCCAGATCGTGGCAGGCTGCGGCTGCAGCCACTCTACCCTTGAATTCACTGTCGCTTCTGGAGCGCCACCATGTTCAAATTCAAATACCTCGTCGCATCGGCTTGCGTGCTGCTGTCAGCATCGGCATTCGCCTGCGAAGGCTGTGCTGGCCAGCGCACCATCAGTGTGCTCTGCTTTACCGATAACCCCCCGGCATTCTGCAAAAATCGCCCTCAGACCGAAGAAGCAACCAACCTGGCCGATGCAAGCAAGGAGCAACCTGCTACCACAGCCACCGAGCAGACGGAGCCCCCCGCACCGCCCCCACCTCCGCTGCCGCCCCCTGCACCGGAGAAGAAAAGCAAACCCGCCGCCGCTAAAAAGTGATCGCTCCATCACAAGACACCCTGCATGGCGGCCAACGGCCCGCATCGATCGGGCTCGATCTATCCCTAGGGTTGGCGCTCGCCCCGCTGCCCGCTAGCTGGGAGACACAGATCGAGCAATGGATGCAGGCCAACCAGGCTTTGCTGGTCGGCTTGGCGGCACTGGATGCAGGCGGTGGCGAGCTGGCGCACGAATTCGACGCGACGCGACAGAGCGACCGGATCGAGGCCAAGCTGAATTTGACCCTGCATCTTCTGGCTCGATTCATGGCGGCGCAGTGCCCACAGCCCGCAGCCCAACCCGTGACGCTGTATACCGACCGACTGGTCTGGCAGGGCCAGCCACCTCAGTCAATCGACGACGAACAACTGTTGATGCTGTATCTGTCCGCGCAGATCCCCGAGCCGCTCAGGCTGCCGGTGCGAATCGCCGCCTGCAACCCGGCCAATGACAACACCTGGCGCATCGATGCCGAGTTCCAGCACCTATCCGACCCGGTGGCCGATTGGTTGGCGCGCACGATATTCCGCTACCACCGCCGGCAGATCCAAGCCCATCGGAAGTCCACCCAGCCCGGCACCGCCCTGTAGTCCGCCGCCCACCTCAAGCAAGTATTGGGTAATGGCACCATGCTGGATATAATCAGCATCTGAACGGTGATCGGTTCCTGACCCGGGACCCATCCAGCCAACGCCGACCCATCTCAACGACGCACATGCTACCGTTCACCGGATACCCAGGTAACGTGGCAACGGGTTGCGCCCGCTTTCGATCAGCCAGCGCCCCCAGGGCCGACAACAGCGTGATTGACCCGATTCAAAGGCAAGCCCATGGCTCGGCGGTATACCGCCCATGCCAGACACACACACTGTCAACCACGCCAACACCAACCCAGGCTGCTTTTCGCAGATAGGTTGTTGCATCATCAAGAAGGTTTGAAATCCATGATCAGTATTCATTTGACTACCAATACGGGGAACCGCATGCACCCAATCCAGCCACTGATTGAAGAAGCCTTTGAGCGCCGCGCAGACATCAGCCCTGCGACCATCCAACCTGAGCTGAAAGCTGCCATCAACCAAGTGATCAGCGAGTTGGACAGTGGCAGCCTGCGGGTGGCGGAGAAAATCGATGGCCAGTGGGTCACCCACGAGTGGGTCAAAAAAGCAGTGCTGCTGTCTTTCCGTGCGAACGACAATGTCCCGATGGACGGCGGTTGCACCCAGTTTTTCGATAAAGTGCCAAGCAAATTCGCTGATTACGCCGAAGCCGACTTCAAAGCAGGCGGCTTTCGCGTGGTTCCCAATGCCATCGCCCGCCGTGGCAGCTTCATCGGCAAAAACGTGGTGTTGATGCCGTCCTATGTCAATATCGGCGCATTTGTCGATGAAGGCACCATGGTCGATACCTGGGCGACGGTGGGATCATGCGCGCAGATCGGCAAGAACGTGCACCTGTCCGGCGGTGTCGGCATCGGTGGGGTATTGGAGCCGCTGCAGGCCAATCCAACCATCATTGAGGACAATTGCTTCATCGGCGCACGTTCTGAAATCGTCGAGGGCGTGATCGTCGAAGAAGGCTCGGTGATATCGATGGGCGTCTACATTGGCCAATCCACCCGCATCTACGACCGTGAAACCGGTGAGATCAGCTATGGCCGTATCCCGGCGGGCTCAGTCGTTGTCTCGGGTAATCTGCCGTCTGCGGACGGCAAGTACAGCCTCTACTGCGCGGTGATCGTCAAAAAAGTTGACGCCAAGACCCGTGGCAAGGTCGCCATCAATGAGTTGCTGCGCGGTATCTGAGTCTGCAGCCACCTGAAAGAAAGCCGCGCCAGCGGCTTTTTGCCTGATCACACCAGAACGGGCCATCGAACCAGATCTCCCCAATGGAATCAAGCAGATGAAACCGCGCTGGTGATTCACGGTCAAATCTGATAGCGTTATACCGCTTTGGCAGACCAGACACGGGGATTCCGTGGCCAAAGTCTATACATGATCGCATCACCCCGCTTGCGAGGCAGATCGCAAGCATTTGAAATAGGAGGATTTCCTATGGCCAAGAAAGTGGTCACGCTCGCCCATTACTATTGCACACCCGAAATTCAACAGATGGCCGACAAGGTCGGTGACAGCCTGGAGCTGTCGCTGTTTGCCCGCGATTCACACGCAGACACCATCGTGTTCGCCGGGGTGCGCTTCATGGCTGAGACTGCCAAGATACTCAACCCCCATGCTGAAGTGATCCTGCCTGATCGGGGCTCGACCTGTTCGCTGGTCACCCAGACCGATGTTGCCGCCCTCACCGCTTGGCGCAAGCAGCACCCGGATCATGTGCATGTGGCCTATATCAATTCCTCCGCCGAGCACAAAGCGGTGGCGGATTGGATCTGTACCAGCCGTAATGTCGATGACCTGATTGCCGACCTATACGCGCAGGGCAAGAAGGTGATCTTCTCTCCTGATCGCAATATGGGCGCCTATCTGAATTTCCAGTATGGTTACGACATGCCACTGTGGTCAGCGGTCTGCGAGGTGCATGACAAATTCAATGAAGATGCGTTGAATGCCGGGCTGGCTGAGGTGGCAGACAAGTCTGCCTTCCTGATCGCCCATCCGGAAAGCCCCCTGCCGGTGTTGAAACGGGCGGATTATGTCGGCTCGACCTCTGGCATGCTGAACTGGGTCAGACAATTTGCCCAGGCACCCGATTCCGTGATTTTTGTCGCAACTGAGGACGGTATCCTCTACAACATGAAACAGGCGCGGCCCGAGCTGGACATCCGCCAGGCCCCCATCTATGCTGGTTGTCAGTGCAACTCCTGCCCGTACATGAAATTGAACACCATCGAGGCTGTCAAACGCGCACAACAGGGTGAGGGTATCCGTATCGATTATCTGACCGAAGCGCAGATGGATGCGGCCAGACTGCCCATTGAACGCATGCTGGAATTCTCCAAGCGCTACTACGCTTGATCCGGAAGCGACCTACGGGTCGCTTCCTTGTTTCCAACCTACGCATCTTCAGACCTGACTGGCATGGCCCTATTCGACTATCTGATTTTTGTTGGCCGTTTCCAGCCCTTTCACCTCGGCCATCTGCAAACGGTTCGCCATGCTTTACGTGAAGCCGCCAAGGTCATCATCATTGTCGGCTCGGCGCGGGGGGCCCGCACCTTCGAGAATCCGTGGACATTTCAGGAGCGCGAACAACTCATTCGAGCCTGCCTTGCACCGGCAGATCAGCAACGCGTGTTTGTCGTTGGCATTTCCGATCGGATGTACAACGACCAGCAATGGGTGGGTGAGGTGCAGAGCGCAGTTGACAAGGTCATTGCCGTGGACACCGCCAACCTGTCCTCGCGGCCAGCCGAATACCGCATTGGCATGATCAGCAGCAGCCAAGGTCAGGACAACTACTATCTCGAATTCTTTCCACAGTGGCATCAAGTGCACACTGCTGAGTTACCTGGCGTTGCCTCGGCTGACATCCGCCACCACTATTTTGACCCGGCGCTTGCCTGCCAGGCCGCCTATGATGCAGAGCGGTTGCCACCACCAGTGGATGCCTACCTGCAGCAATTCCGCCAGACCGAGCAATACCGGAATCTGGTCACGGAGTATGCCTATATCCAGGACTACAAGCGCAGCTGGGCACGTGCGCCCTACCCACCCACCTTTGTCACCGTGGATACCATGGTGGTGTACTCGGGCCATATCCTGCTGGTGCGGCGTCGGACACAGCCCGGCAAAGGGCTATGGGCATTGCCCGGGGGCTTCGTCGATCAGCAGGAGCGCATCCGGGATGCAGCCATCCGCGAGCTACGCGAGGAAACCAAACTGAAGGTGCCTGCCCCGGTGCTGGCAGGGTCGATCCGAGCCTCTCGTGTCTTCGACCACCCTAAACGCAGCCTGCGGGGCCGCACCATCACCCATGCCTTTCTGATCGAGCTGCCACCTACGCAGGATGGGCTGCCCAAAGTCAAAGGGTCAGACGACGCTGACAAAGCCAAATGGGTGCCCCTGTTTGAATTCAGCAGGATGGAAGACCAGCTGTTCGACGATCACTTCTATATCGTGAACTGGTTTCTGGGGCAGATCTAGATTCTGTTGACACTGCCTCGATGCAAGCCTTGAAACCTATTTCCTCAAGCCAGGACTGACTCACGTCGCCCTCGGCTTGCAGATGAATGGGTCAGCCCCGCCTTGCCACACTGCACGCTAATGTAATCCACCCGCCACCCGGGCTCACAGGGGCGACGATCTGTCTGCCGCTGATCACTACGGCACGGCTGGATCATACCCGGCGGCATGATTCCCACGGTGGAACCGCCAGCCTTGCGGAACAGAACAGCACTGCCTGTAACGAGGTGGTTGAAATCAGGCCAACAGAACCTAGGATAAATTGAGGCACCCTGACCATCGATGTCAAAACCGAGCAACCTTACAAACGATCAAGGTGGGCAAAGCACCCAACGGACACACTATGCCGAATGTCATGTCATTCATTGCAACCATCTGCCTGCTCATCGCGAACTTCGGGCAGGCGTCATATGGTAAGGACATTGTCCGGATCGCTGCGGGCGAGTGGCCGCCCTATCTGTCTGAAAACATGCCAGGGCATGGTGTGGCAGCGCAGATCATCACTGATATTTTCGCTGAGCTTGGTTATCAGGTTGAGTATCGCTTCCTGCCCTGGCCCCGCGCCTTCAAAGAGGCCAAAGCAGGCAATTTCGATGGCACTGCGGTCTGGTTGAAAAATGACGAACGCCTGGCGGATTTTTATTACTCCAATCCAGTCATTCGGGAAAGGCATGTCCTTTTCCACATGAGAGAATTGCCGTTTTCCTGGGAAAGCATCCAGGATCTACAAGGGCTGAAGATCGGTGGCATCCTCAATTTCTCTTATGGGGACGAATTCGACAAAGCCGAGAAAAGCGGGAAGATCCATGTAGACAGGACCAATACAGACGTCCAGAACTTCAGAAAGCTGCTGGCTGGCCGCATCCAGATCTACCCTCAGGAATTGCAGGTTTCCATCAATGTGCTACAGACCAATTTCAGCCCAGAGGAGGTCAGCCGCATCACTTATCATGCCAAGCCACTGATGGAAAAAGACAGTTTTCTGCTGCTCTCAAAAAAGATCAAGCGTAATCAGGATTTGATCAACCTGTTCAACTACAAATTGGATAGATTGAAAGAAAGTGGCAAATATCAAAAATATTTCCCAAGATCTCAGGAGATCAGCCCCAGTAAGTAATGGCCGGTTTTCCTGGCCTATGACGAAGCCTACTGACCGAACCTCATCTGCCTCATTGAGGCTCCACGTTTTCATATTTGCTATACAGCTGGCTTTCCTGCTTTTCCCGCATATCCGCCACTGATTGCCAGATTTTCTGGGCCGCCTCAGGCTGGGCTGCGGCAAACTGCTGGCTGAACAACAGAAAATAGTCTTTTGATTGCAATGGCGGCCCCACTTTTTCAAATAGCTCCGTCTGGCCCATTTTCTTCAGGTAGCTGTCAGCCGATAGCTCCAAGGCTGCGTAGGCATCCAATCGTTTCAGCTTGAGCTTGCTGAAATTTTCCGGGTAACCCCGCCCACCTTCATCCACCGCGATGTTTTTCTCCCGCAATTGAGCTGCCATGGTCCAGCCAGTATTGACGCCAACGGGCAATGTCAGATTGGAGAATTGATTGCCATCCCACATCACCTTGCTGTCCTTGAGGCGATACAGACGATAGCTGATATGCGTCACGCGATACCGCCCATCCGGCTGGCCATCTTTCATCGGATAGGCAAATTTCTTGGCGCGATCCTGCGTATAGGAAAAGATGAATGCGCCATCGATCTTGCCCTCTTCGAGCATTTTCAGCATCCGCAATTGGGGGAGACGTCGTATCTGCACCTGGTAGCCTGCCTGGGTGATGGCATCTCTGACCAACTCGACCGCCAGCCCAGGTGGTGTGGCAATCATATCCCCCTTGCCCACCAGAAAAGGGGTGGAGTCCACGTCAACATAGACCAGATTGATAGGCTCCATCGCTGACACACCAACTGACCACATCAAACCCGCCACCGCCCACGCTTTACTGTGAAATTGCCACATCACGCTCTCTTGATCTCTGCCATCCGCCAGCTTTATTTATAGTGCATCGGCACCGCATCAACATTACCACGATCAAATATCTCAACCCTGGCTGTCACATAGTCAGAACCCGGTGGTGATGCGCAGTGCTGTTGGCATGACATCAGCACCCGCTAAGTATTGTGTCTCACGGCAGTGCTTGGGGGCCAGAGCAACCGCTGGTGGATATGACTTCATCGTCAATCGGCTCGGCGTGGGCTATGAATTCATGCCAACAGAACCTAGAATCATGCCATGTCCGAATGCGTACAATTGACTGGCAAAATGCGACCTCCCACCCATTCACCCCCCTGCCGGCTTCTGCTTTTACCCATGCTGGGGTTGGTCTATGCCACCAGCTCCGCGTTGGCAAAGGATAATGCCAATCTATCTGAACAGGATTTCCTGTTCGACCTGCCACCTATTCTGTCCGCATCCCGCCTGGCACAGCCTTTGGAGCGAACACCTGCTGCCATCACGGTCATTGATCGCGAACAACTGGAGAGCCTGGGAACACGCAATCTACCAGATGTGCTGCGCCTGGTACCAGGCATGGTTGTGGGTAGCCTGGATGGCAATCAGATCGCGGCCAGTTACCACGGGCTGGGTGATCAGCATGCCCGCCGTATGCAGGTCTTGATCGACGGTCGGCCTGTGTATTCCCCCATGCTGGGTGGAGTGGACTGGGTCGATCTGCCCATCAGCATTCAAGACATCGATCGAATTGAAGTCGTGCGCGGGCCGGGTGCTGCCACCTATGGTGCCAATGCTTTTCTGGGCGTCATCAGCATTCTGACACGCCATACAGCAGAAACGCTGGGCTGGTCAGCCAGCACGACCGCTGGTCAATACCAACGCCAGCGTTTCCGCTTTGGTGGACAGGCGGGGGAGGCATTGTATCGATTCACCGCAGAGCGCAATGTTGATCATGGTTTTGCACGAATCCGAGACAGTCGCCAGTATCATTATTTCTCGGGCCGGGCGGATATCCGGGTGGGCGAGCTCGATTCGGTCAGCCTCAACATGGGCGTCGCACAAGGGCATCGAGAGGCCGGCCAGGAAGGCGAAGTGATCAACACGCCACACCATGGGTATCATCAAAGCCAATTTGGACAGCTCCGGTGGCTGCACCCTTTTGCTGATGGCAGTGAGCTGAGCATCCAGCTGTACAGCCAAAGCCGGTACGATAGGCAGGAAACCACCACGGTACCACTTGCGTTGGATGCCCTGCCTCCCCAACCCTATCTGATCGCGACCAATCTTGACGAGGAAACCCGCACTGAGCTTGAAATCCAGCACAGTGTGTCGCCTCATCCCAGTCTGCGCCTTGCCTGGGGCGGCAGCCTGCGCCATGAGCGGGTACGTGCCACGGGTTATATCTCCGGGCCGAGTAGCCGTGTAAGCAATCAATTGCAACGCCTTTTTGCCGATGCCACCTGGCAGCCCAATGCACTATGGTCGGTTCACACCGGGCTGATGATGGAGCGAGATAGACTGGCCGGCAGGAGCACCGCCCCCCGTGTGGCAATCAACTACCAACCATGGGCCAGGCACACCTTTCGGGTCAGTGAATCCCACGCCACCCGTAATCCTGCCTTGTTCGAACAACGGGGAGATTTCGGGATCGATGTCAACCAGCGACGCATCCGGTTCATCTTGGCAGATGGCACCTTGCAAGCGGAAAAGATCCGCAGCCGCGACATCGGCTATCTCTGGCATTGGCCGGATCAGCGACTGAATCTGGACATCCGGTTGTTTGACGATCGTATCGATCACTTGGTCAACCTGACCAAGCGGGGCGCCCGGTCAGCACCCCTTTATTTCCGCAACGAGGTGGGGATTCGTCTTCGAGGGAGCGACATCCAGCTAGGCTGGTCGCCGTGGCAATGGGCGGATCTACGGATAGGCTATACGCGAGCCTCAACCCGTGCGCGCTCCGACTCCACGCCCGATGAATTGGTGGAGTCGGTTCCCCATTACACGTTTACCGGCTCGGCCAGCCTTCGCCAAGGCCGTTGGAGTGGCAACCTGACTTATTTCCGGGTAGGCAAAATGGTATGGATGTGGGATGGTGACCGGGTGGGTGACCTACATCGTTGGGACGCCAGTCTAGGCTACAGCATGCGTCTTGGCAGGCTGGACGGCAAACTCATGCTGTCCGTGCAGAATCTGACCAACAGCCACTATATGGACTTCTACAAGGAGAATTTTGCAAACCGTACCACTGCCCTGACCCTCAGCGTGGACTACTGATGCGGCCAACCTTGCTTCTTCCGACCGTATTGCTGGCCTGGTTGACGGCATCGGGCTGGGCACTGGCCACGCCCGATGTGTTGATTGTCAGCAGTGAGGACAGCCCGCCCTATCAAGAATTGATCCAGACCTTCAGCACCCAGCTGGCTGGACGGGTTGATCAACTGGAAATCAGCGTTCAATCACAGCAGCAACTCAGCGATTCATTGAGTAAACAGCCACCCAGGTTATTGCTTACCTTGGGCGTCAGCGCGACAGAGCAGGCCATTCAGTCCAATCAACGTGTACCACACCTGGCTGTTCTGGTTCCCAGGCTGACCTATGAAAAGCTGCTCAGCAGCAAACCCGCTACAGACCTACGCAATCGCAGTGCCATCTATCTCGACCAGCCTCTTGACCGCTTTCTCGGGCTGGCCAGGTTGGTCGTCCCCAATCTGGAGCGTGTCGCCATTCTGAGCAGCATGGACCCTGCGCCACCGCGAAAACCTTTGGCCAGCGCTTTGAAAAATCCCCCCGCGCTCGTGGTTGAGCTCATCGAAAGCGAACGGGATATTGTCCCGACCATGCAGCGTGTTTTGCCAGGCACCCAGGCCCTGCTTGCCATCCCAGACAACAAGGTCTATACCCCACACACGGCGGAGCTGGTCATCCTGACCGCTTATCGCCAGCGCGTGCCAATCATTGGTTTCTCCAGTACATTCACCCGGGCTGGCGCACTATGTTCCGTATACTCGACACCCAGCCAGATAGGACAGCAAGCAGCAGAAATCGCCAGCAAGGTCTTGTCTGGCCGGGCTGTGCTGCCCGCCCCGCAGTATCCGCAACACTACACCATCAGCGTCAATGACCGGGTTGCCCGCGCATTGGGCATGGAAATCAAGCCTGCCCCCATCTTGTTGGAGCGGCTACATCAGGAACTAGGGGAAAACTGACAATGCTGAAAGGTTTCCTTCCCCGCCTGATTGTCATGATGGTCGCACCAATGCTGCTACTAGGTGTGCTCTTGACCGCCCACTCACTCAGCACCCAGTTGACCGATCTCCGGCAATCGCTACACGACCGGGGCACCCAGCTGGCCAGCAACCTCGCCCCTGCGTGTGAATATGGCGTGATGTCGGGCAATGTGGCCATCCTTGACGAACTGCTGCGTTCTGCATCACTTGCAAACGATGTGGTGTCCATCCGTGTCCAGGACCATCAAGGGCGGGAGCTGGCAAGCATTCAACGTCGTAACCCAGGCCCGGAAGAGCCACTGGAGCGGTTCCGCGCCACAATCGAACACATCGAGATCTCGCTGGATGACTTCGCACAGCAATACGGCGCCCAAAACCACCATCTCGGCGAAGTCGAAGTGGTACTGACCCAGCGGAATATGATCGAACGGCGATATCAGATGATCCGCCATTCGCTGATGATCGGCGTTGCCGGCATTTTGCTGAGCTGCGCCCTGGCCTGGCGTCTATCCAAAGGCTTCCGACAACCAGTCCGCGCCCTCTCCAGAGCAGTCAAACACTTCGGCGCGGGCAAGCTGGATGAACGGGTGCAATGTACCTCCCCGGGTGAGCTGGGCGTCTTGGAGCATGGCTTCAATCGTATGGCCGAAGCCATTGAATCCGCCCAGGAACACCTGCAGGAGCGTATCCGACATGCCACCAGTCAGCTCCGGCATCAAGCAAGCCACGACACGCTGACCGGCCTGATCAATCGTGCTGAGTTCGAGCGACGTGTCGCCCTCGCCATCACCAATGCACAGATGCATCATGCCACGCATGCAATCGGTTATCTCGATCTCGATCAATTCAAGATTGTCAATGACACCTGTGGCCATGCCGCAGGCGATGCATTGCTGAGGCAATTGTCGATGTTATTGGAACAGCAAGTACCCAAGGGCGCCATACTGGCACGATTGGGCGGCGATGAGTTCGGCCTGTTGATGGAACACACACCCATCGAGGCTGCATCCCAATTGGCCGGCAATCTGTTGGACACCATCAATCGATTCCGTTTTACGTGGGAAGGCAAATCATTTGGTGTGGGTGCCAGCATTGGCCTGGCCGCGATCAATGCCGAAACGGCCAATCTGCATCAGGTGCTAGCCCATGCAGATGCGGCCTGCTTCAGCGCCAAGGATAGTGGTCGCAACCGTATCCAGATCCACCAGGCAAGTGATACCGAGATTCAACGACGACAAGGCGAAATGCATTGGGTGGGTCGCATCAATCACGCGCTTGAACAAGGGCAGCTACAGCTGTTCCATCAACCGATCATGGATATTCTGCACCAGGCCCCGATCGATCATATTGAAGTGCTGCTGCGCATCATGGACAGCCATGGCACCCTGATCACACCGATGGCCTTCATTCCCGCAGCGGAACGTTACAACTTGATGCCCACCCTCGATCGCTGGGTGATCTCACATGTATTCGAGCAGCTTGGGACTTGGCAACAACAGGGGCACGCCATGCCGACCACGTGCTCCATCAATCTGTCGGGCATGTCCTTGGGCGACCCGGAATTGTTTGATTTCATCCTCACCCATCTTGAACAGCATGCGCTGCCAGCTGAGCGAATCTGCTTTGAGATCACCGAAACAGCTGCCATCGTGAATCTGCCACAAGCCGTTGACCTGATGCAGCGTCTGCGCAAATTGGGGTGTCGATTCTCCTTGGATGACTTTGGCAGCGGGGTATCCTCGATGGGCTACCTCAAGCAACTGCCTGTGGATTACGTGAAAATAGACGGCGTATTTGTCCGAGACATCGCCCATGACCCAATCAGCCGGGCCATGGTCGCCTCCATCAACGAAATCAGCCACTTGATGGGGCTCAAAACCATAGCAGAGTACGTCGATACGGTTGAAGTGCTGGATATATTACAGGCACTGCGTGTGGACTTCGCACAGGGTTACTGGATTGCGGCACCCAGACCCCTGAGCGAATTTTCCACCAAACGACCAATCAATCCTTCGATCAGAGAGGCCGATACAGCATCTTAGGCTCTGCTGGCAAGATTGAACGGCACATACCACAGCAGGTTGGCCGTCGGGAACACGCTGACGGGATACAGGCTGACACTGGCGGAGAGCCAGGTGTATTACCCGCTATGGGGTCTGTTACGGGCTCATCCTGCTTGATCATCCTGCCTTGCATCTCATCATCAATAATGGCGATGATGCCGGGCACCCAGCCAATCCGACGCATTACTGCATCGAACGGATCACCCCGACACATAACCCCTCAATATCAAGTGTTTCACGACGAGGGTCAACGACGATAGGTGGGTAATCCGGGTTTTCCGCGATCAATTCGACCACCTCGCCATTGCGGTGGAACCGTTTGACAGTGACATCATCTTGCAGACGGGCAATGACAATCTGCCCCTCCCGGATCGTCTGTGTACGATGAACGGCAATCAGGTCGCCATCCAGAATGCCTGCATTGATCATACTGTTGCCGCGCACGCGCAGCAGATAGTCTGCTGGCATGGAGAACAGATTCGGGTCCACCAGATAATGATGCTCGACATGCTCCTGTGCCAGGATCGGTGAGCCCGCCGCAACACGGCCAATGACAGGCAAGCCTTCCTGTTTGGCCTCGTCCTTCAGGCGAATACCTCGTGCCACGCCGGCCTGCAATTCGATCACGTTCTTCTTGACCAGCGCCTTGACATGATCCACAGCTGCATTGATCGAGCGGAAGCCCAGCCCTTCTGCAATATCGGCAAATGTCGGTGGGCTGCCGTTTTCGCGGATATAGTCACGGATGAAGTCGAGTACGACTTGTTGACGCGCGGTTAATCGTTCCATTGTTGTATTCCCTGCTTGAGATCAGGATCAAAATTTCCAAGCAGGATTATAGAACAGAAACTGTAAAAAATAACAGTTAAAAATGAAGAAATTGGAGGGATTGGGTGAAATGGCGCCAGCGGAACAGGGCTGGCAGCCCGAATCTTAACGCTGACATGGCTTGTTTTTCAAGCCCGGGCGGTTGATGCCAACGCAATACCACGACAGATCCAGGCAACAGGTGAGCACTTGGCAGTCAGATACTCACCTGCGCATGCTCATAATGGAGCCAGATAGATTCCAATTGTGCAGCCGATACCGGCGAACCAGACCAATGAGCGCAAGGCTTGTTGATCTGCGAGATAACACAGGCCATAGACAAGACGGATCAACACAAAAGCAATTGCCAGGGTATCGATACGGTCCTGCGGGGCATGTGCCTGCTGAGCAAGCAGCACTGCTGGCGCAAACATGGCCAAGGCCTCCCAACTGTTCTGCTGCGCCCAGCTGGCGCGTTTACGCCACCCTTCGAGTTTATCCAGATACGGGCGGGGTGCCCGATTGTTGTAACCTGGCTGCGCCTTGGCAAGCGCAACCCAGATGATCGGCATCAAGGCACTGATCATGACACACCAATAAGCAGCAGTCACAGACTTCTCTCCAAACGAACATTAGATTGCCGACGATACTTGGATGCCATTGTAGCAATCAAACCAACAGCAGCTGGAATATATACCACTGATTTGTCCACAATTGGCTCAGCGCGGGCAGCAGCGCTGTCAATTGATCCTGGGTAGCGCCAGCCGTGCAGCCAAGCCGACAAAGACCACACCCAACACGCCGTCACCAAGCCGTGAGGCCTGTCTTGGCATTTGCCAGCGCTGACGGATGCTGGCCAGCAGACAGACCAGCAGCACATTGAATATGGCTGCCAAGGCCGTGAGCAACACGCCCCAACTGATCAATTGCAGTGGTAATGCGGCATGGCCAGGCACCACAAACTGCGGCAGGAACAAGCTGAAAAACAGCAGAGCTTTCGGGTTCGTCAAATTGCCCAGACAACCACGCATCAGAATGGCCCATCCGTTTCCCTGTGGCGCTGTCGGCAACCCAGCACCCTTGACTGAGGTGGGCCGCCAAGCGCCATACAACGACTGGATACCCAAACACAGCAGATAGATCGCCCCGATAGCCTTGATGATCGCCACCCAGGCCGGCATCACTTGCAGGACACCACCAAGACCAGAGGCCACCAGCGCCGCCAACATCACCCCAGCCAACGCGATCCCTGCTGTGCAGAGCAGGCCGGCTCGCCGCCCCTGTGCGACAGTGTAAGCCGTGATCAAGGCCATATCCGGGCCGGGAATGACTACCAGTGCCAGGCAGGCCAGCAGAAAGGTCGGTAACAACGCCACATCGATCGGCATCATGTATGACGCCCAGCAAAATCCTGCATGAAGGATACCAATGCATCGACCCCGTCCATGGGCATGGCGTTGTAGATGGAAGCGCGCATACCGCCTACCGATTTGTGCCCTTTCAACTGCAACAGGCGATGGTCGGCAGCCTCTTTCAGGAAAGCGGCGTTCAGCGCGTCATCATGCAGAACAAAGGGAATATTCATTCGAGAACGGCATGCGATGTCGATTGGGTTACGGTAGAAGCCTTGGCTGCCATCGATGGCTGCATAGATTTTATCGGCCTTGGCGATATTGATCTGTTCCATTGCAGCCACGCCACCTTTGGCCTTCAGCCACTTGAAGATCAGGCCAGCCACATAGACGGCAAAGGTGGCCGGGGTATTCAGCATCGAATCGTTGTCGGCCACTAGCTGGTAATTCATCAATTTAGGGGTCAGCGGCAGTGCATGGCCCAGCAGGTCTTCGCGAACGATGACGATCACGAGGCCAGAAGGGCCGATGTTCTTTTGCGCACCGGCGTAGATCAGCCCGAAGCGGCTCACGTCGACCGGCCTGGACAAGATGTTGGACGACATGTCTGCCACCAGCGGGATATCGCCTACCGTTGGTACGCTCTGGAATTCCACACCGCCAATGGTCTCGTTTGGCGTGTAGTGTAAATAGGCCGCATCCGGGCGGACCTGCCAACGAGTCAGGTCTGGGATATAGGTGAACTGCCGGTCCTCGCCACTGGCGGCCACGTGGATATCACCATAGCGCCGTGCCTCGGCAATGGCGCCTTTCGACCAGTGCCCAGTATTCACATAGTCTGCTTTACCGGTACGACCGATGAGGTTCAAGGGTATCGCGGAGAACTGAGTGGTCGCGCCCCCCTGCAGGAACAATACCTTGTAATGAGCGGGGATCGCCATCAAATCCCGTAGGTCCGCCTCGGCCTCCTGAATGATCTGCGTGAATTCAGGCCCGCGATGGCTCATTTCCATCACTGACATGCCTGAGCCATGCCAATCCAACAACTCCTGCTGTGTCTGCAGCAAAACATCCTTGGGCAGCACAGCGGGGCCTGCCGAGAAATTGTAAACCGTGGTCACGACTACCTCGTCTGATCAATTCGAAGAAAGATGGGTGGCCTACGCAACACCAGGACGATACGCCCCACGCCGGCTGCAGGTCTGAGCAACATCGGCAACACCACAGGCTGTATTGTGCAATGCGGCCCATCTCATGCATACATACAATTGGCGCTATTTACCACAATACAGTGGCCCCGCCAGAAACGAAAAGCCGCTTCGTGTCGCAAAGCGGCTTTCTGGCCAGCCTGGCCATGTCATTGGCCTGGCATGTTGCTTACTTGCCTTTGTCCTTCGATGGGGCAGCCGGCGCAGGCGCGCTGTCAATCTTCTTCACCATGTCAGCGAATGAAGTCTGCTTGGCACCACGCAGCTGTTCTGCGGCACGCTCGGTGGCCAGCTTCATGGCATCCGCCGAAATCTGCGGTTGCAGCTGTTGCAGCTTCTTGCCGGTCGCGGTGTTGTTGAATGCTGCCACCTCGCGCATCTCCTGCTCGGTCAGGCTTTTGGAATAGGCCTCCGCCGCCGCACCTTCCAGAATCTTGGTCATATCGACCTTATCCAGTGCGGTTTTGAAATCGTCACCCATGATCTTCATGACTTTCTCGCCATTGCCCATCAGCTTTTTCTTCTGCTCATCGGACAAAGTCTTGTCTTCGTTGATGGCACGCGGCGCGGCGGATGAGGCTGCCATGAGCCATTGACGGAACATCAGTTCCTTGAGCTGCGCGGTAGAGCGTTTCACATCCAACGTGGCCAACAGCTCTTTGGCCGCTTTCTGTTTCTCGGGGGTCAGCGGTGCGTCAGCAGCCTGTAACGGCCCTGCCACCATTGCACCCAATAATGCGGCATACATCACATTAACCAGTTTCATCTACTTCTCCGTTATTTGAATATATTGCGGATGTTGCCGCCCATGCTCCGTTGTCATATTGACAAGCCTCAGCCCTTGAATCATGTCAACAGAGCCCAGGATGGATTTTACCGTGTAAAGGCATCGTCCATTTGACCAAACCACAACTTTGCCCTGGCAAGGGTGTCAGTTGAATTGTTTTTCAATGGCCCGATCACGTGCGGCGCCGATCAGTGGCATCATCTGCTTCATGGTGCGCTGCATGGCCTCTGTCAGCATGGCAGGCAGTGGTGTGCTGGAGGTTTCACTGCCTACCGGGCTTTGCAATAGAGTCTGCAGGTCTGATTCCTGGAAATATTGGCCGGATACCGCCAACAGGTTGTCTTCCATCAGCACCGTCAGATCCAGTTGTTTGATCTCATCGGCAAAGGCCTGCAGAAGTTTGTCCTGCTGCTTGGCGAGCTGCTGCTTGCTGTGCTGGCGCTTGTCGAAATCCCAATAGGGACGCTGATCGATCCACTCATCGGCCACCTGCGGCAAGGTGGATTGGGTCTGTTGCACGATGGCCGCGAGCATCTGCTGCAACTGGCCATTGAACTCAAAACGCTGAATGAGCGCTTTGACTGTTTCTCTTGATACCGGCTGCACGGGTGTCTCGGCATTTGCCCAATTCAATTGCACCACCAATGCCACGGCCAGCAAAGCCTGCCATCGTTTCATGCAAGGGTTCCTCTCAAGGTTTTGTTGACGTGGCCCCACAGCCGACAACCCTGGCCAAAGCCAGCGTCATGAGCGCCGGATGGGCGAGCGATATTCGGATCGGTCAGCGATGCGCCGCACGACACATCGCCACGTCCCATCAGGTCAACCTGCTCATGGGCGGGCCGCACAACGCCCACTATACCAGCAGAAAATGCGCACGAGCCACTGCCACCGGCTTGTTACGATCAGTCTGCCACGCTGTCATCAACACATTGGCCACCCGCTTGCCTTGCTTGGTGATATCACAGACGGCAAACAAGTCCTGGGCTTTTCCAGGGCGCAGGTAATCCAGCGAGAAATCGATCGTCTTGGGGATTTCATTGGATTCCCTCGCCCAGATCAGATGCAAAAGCGCAGCATTCTCCAGAAAGCCACCAATTGCCCCGCCATGCAAAGCCGGCAGCAAGGTGTTGCCAATATTGGCAGCATTGAACGGCAAGGTGAAGAACGGCTCGCCATCTTGTTCTGTCATCTTGACCCCCAGCAATGTGGCGTAGGGGATCTGGGCGATGATATCGGAATAGTCGCCACTGCTTTTTGCGGTGGCCAGTTTGTCAACTAGATTCATCGTCCGCCTCACTTCAATATGGCCGCGTTCGAATCGCGCATGAATGTGCCGACACTGTAGGCAATCGGCTGATCCAGGCCATCCTGATAGGCGGTGGCGCGGGTGAATGCCACGTTCTTGGTCATTCGATAACACTCAGCTGTGCAGTAGATGGTCTGGCCGGGCACCGCAGATTGTAGATAATCGATCCGCAGATCCAATGTTGCGATGGCTTCGGACTCGGCCAGATGTGAAAACACCGCCAGCCCGCTGGTGGTGTCGATCAGCGATGTGATCACGCCACCGTGTACGACGCCGGTCTTGGGGTTGCCGATCAGATCTGGCCGGTAGTCGATCTTCATGGTGGCCCGGCCACGTTCGCCCTGGACATACTGCAGGCCTATCGTCTTGGAATGGGGGATCTCGGTGAACCAGCGTGCAACCGACTCAAACAGCGCCTGGTTGACCACTGGCAATGGCAAAATGGACATGTGTGGCTCCTGCACAAAACAAGACAGCCGGTAGAAAGCCACCGGCTGTCAGCAATCCTGTTCTGGATTCTAGCAGTTATTGCATCGCAACATACTTGTTTTGCCGATTTGGATTCAGCATTCAAGCCTGCGCCAACAACCATTGCACATAGCGCGACACACCCTGCTCCACCGTCAGGAACGGCTGATCGTAGCCCGCATTGCGCAAAGCGGTGATATCCGCCTGGGTGAAGCTCTGGTATTTGCCTTTCAGGGCATCGGGGAAGGATACATATTCCAACAAGCCTTGCTCGACCAGCTCCGCCAGGCTCAGCGCAGGCTTTCCTTCTGCCGCCCGGCAAGCGTTGACTGAGGCCACCGCTACATCATTGAAGCTCTGAGCCTGCCCGGTCCCCAAGTTGAAAATGCCGGACTTGCCTGGATTATCCAGAAAATGCAGATTGACCTTGACGACGTCTTCGACTGACACGAAATCACGGCGCTGTTCGCCGTTGGCATAGCCATCGCAGCCCTCGAACAGCTTGACACACCCCTCGGTACGATATTGCTTGAAGTGATGGGACGCCACCGAGGCCATCCGCCCCTTATGCTGCTCACGCGGGCCGTAGACATTGAAGTAGCGGAACCCCACGACCTGACTGGTCAATTCGTTCCAACGACGGCGCACCACTTGGTCAAACAGGAATTTGGAATAGCCATAGATGTTCAGTGGGCCTTCAAATTCACGCGATTCGCGGAAGACCTTGCCTGCGCCATAGGTAGCGGCACTGGATGCATACAGGAAAGGGATATCTTCTGCCTGACAGTACTCGAACAAACTCAGCGTATAACGATAGTTGTTCTCCATCATGTACTTGCCATCAGTTTCCATGGTATCGGAGCACGCACCCTGGTGCAGAATGGCATCCACATCGCCATCGAACGCGCCATCCAGAAACAGCTCGATGAAGTCTTCCTTGTCGAGATAATCAGCAATTTCGCAATCGATCAGGTTCTTGAACTTGTCGGCTTTTTTCAGATTATCCACTGCGATGATGTCAGTCTGCCCACGCTCATTGAGCGCCTTGACCAGATTGGAGCCGATAAACCCGGCTGCGCCGGTAACGATGATGGTCATGTGTGTCTCTCCATCGGCCAGCGGCGATGCCGGCCTGTTATATCACCGGCCAGACCGGTGGTTTGAAATGCTGAAATCCTAGCGCCAGGTGTCGGTGGCGCATTGTGTCTCGGTCAACCGTACTCAGCCGAACAGCTCATCCTGCTGCACCACAGCGGTGCCAAGTTTGCCCACCACGATACCTGCCGCACGGTTCGACCAACGCACTGCTTCCGACATCGGCAGACCCGCGCCCAGCATCACGCCCAGTGTTGCAATGACGGTGTCCCCCGCGCCGGATACATCATAGACCTCACGGGCCTGTGTGGGCTCATGCAACGTGCTGTCTTCACGATACAGACTCATGCCCTCCTCGCTACGCGTGACCAGCAATGCCTCCAGGGCCAACGACTGGCGCAGTGCCTGGGCTTTGGCAGTCAGTTCGGCCTCGTCCCGCCAGCTGCCCGCCACTTGCCGGAATTCGCTACGGTTCGGCGTCAACAATGTCGCCCCCTGATAACGGCGATAATCATCCCCTTTCGGGTCAACCAACACCACCTTGCCGGCATCGCGGGCCAGCTTCATCATGGTTTCGACATGGGTGAGACCACCTTTGCCATAGTCGGACAGAATCACGACATCATGCTCTGGCAAGGCCTCTTGAAAGTCGTCCAGTTTGGCCGCCAGGATTTCATGGCTCGGTTGCGCCTCGAAATCGATACGGATCAATTGTTGCTGGCGCGCAATCACCCGCAGCTTGATGATGGTGGAGATGGTGGCATCCCGCAGCAACGAGCACTTCACGCCCGAGCTGGCCATCAGCTTTTCCAGGGCAGTGCCCGCTTCATCATCCCCCACCACTGACAGCAAGGTGACCTGCGCACCCAATGAGGCTGCATTGCGGGCGACATTGGCCGCCCCACCAGCCCGCTCTTCGCTGCGGTTGACCAGCGCAACCGGCACCGGCGCCTCGGGTGAGATCCGATTGACATCGCCAAACCAATAGCGATCCAACATGACATCCCCTACCACCAGAATACGGGCGCCATGAATGGCTGATTTCAATTGATCGACTTGAGCGCGATCCATCTGTCTTCCTTCTGTTCCATACCAAAACCGGCGTCTGTCACGCCGGCTGGGTGTCCCATCACACACCGACTGGGGTCATTTACGGCCAATGGCGTCGTATTCCAACTCAAAGCCCCGCACCAGGGCTGGGTCATACATATTGCGGCCATCCACGATCAGCGGTCGCTTCAATGCCGCCTTGATCCCTGGGAAGTCCGGGCTGCGGAATTCCTTCCACTCGGTCACGATCAGCAGCGCATCAGCGCCTTCCAATGCATTCATCGGTGAGCTGGCATATCGCACGCCCTCCACATTGCCCAGTATCCGTTGTGCCTCATGCACAGCGATCGGATCATAGGCAGTCACGGTGGCACCACGCTCCAGCAGGCCACGGATGATCACCAGGCTGGGCGCGTCACGCATATCGTCGGTATTGGGCTTGAACGCCAACCCCCACAATGCGAAATGTCGGCCCTGCAAGTCGCCATCGAAGTGTTTATCGAGCTTTTGCAGCATACGGAACTTCTGAGCATCGTTGACCCGCTCCACCGCATTCAGCACATGCAGATTGATGCCGTTTTCACTGGCGGTGCGTTGCAGAGCCTGCACATCCTTCGGGAAGCAGGAGCCGCCATAGCCCACACCGGGGTACAGAAAGTGATACCCGATGCGCGGATCAGAGCCGATCCCTTTACGGACATGCTCGATATCCGCCCCCATGACCTCCGCCAGATTGGCAAGCTCGTTCATGAAGCTGATACGCGTCGCCAGCATGGCGTTGGCAGCATACTTGGTCAATTCTGCAGAACGCACATCCATGATGATGATGCGCTCATGATTGCGCTGGAAAGGCTGATACAGATTGCGCATCAGACTGAGGGCCCGTTCATCGTCCGCACCGATCACCACCCGGTCTGGCCGCATGAAATCATCGACGGCAGCGCCTTCCTTGAGGAATTCAGGATTCGACACCACGCTGTAATCGATCTGCACGCCGCGCTGGGCCAGCTCCTCACGGATGGCCTCACGAACACGATCGGCGGTGCCGACTGGCACGGTGGATTTATCCACCACCACTTTGTATTCCGCCATATGACGACCGATATTACGCGCAGCAGCCACCACATATTGCAAATCAGCCGAGCCGTCTTCATCTGGCGGGGTGCCGACCGCGATGAACTGCAAGGTGCCATGGGCAACGCTGGCCTCGACACTGGTGGTGAACGCCAAGCGCCCTGCTGCCACATTACGCTTGACCATGACTTCCAGGCCAGGCTCATAGATGGGGATGCCGCCATTGTTGAGGATCTCGATCTTGCGCGGATCGACATCCAGACACAGCACATTGTTGCCCATCTCAGCCAGGCATGCGCCGGTGACCAAACCCACATAACCCGTTCCAATAATACTGATCTTCACAATTCGAATCCTTCAATCAATTCTGAGCGATAGCATCGCGAATACGCATCAATGCAGCCACGGGATCATCCGCACGGGTGATCGGGCGACCAATGACCAGATAGTCCGACCCAGCCTGGATCGCCGCCTCCGGCGTCATGACCCGGGATTGATCGTCCAGACCAGCATCCGCTGGACGGATGCCGGGCGTCACCAACTTGAAATCCGCCCCATGCTGGGCTTTCAGCTGGGCGGCCTCCTGCGCGGAGCACACCACGCCATCCAGGCCACAATCCTTGGCCAACGCGGCCAACCGACCCACCATGGCTGCCGGGTCGGGGTTGAGGCCCACTTCTGCCAACTGAGTGGCATCCATACTGGTCAGGATGGTCACGCCGATCAGCAAGGGCCGCTGTGACAAACCCGACAATGCCTCGCGGGTGGTTTCCATCATCTTGCGGCCACCCAGCGCGTGGATATTGACCATCCACACACCCAAATTGGCCGCTGCCTTACAAGCCTGAGCGACGGTGTTGGGAATGTCGTGGAATTTCAGATCGAGAAATACATCAAACCCTGTCTTGATCAACTGCTCCACAAAGCGAGGGCCTTCTGCTGTGAACAATTCCTTACCGACTTTCAAGCGGCACAGGGATGGATCGACGCGGCCCACGAATTGCATGGCCGTCGCCGCATTGGCATAGTCCAGCGGCACAATTATTTTTGGATCATATTGAGAGGTCATGACTATCCTGTTTATTTGAATATATTCAGGTGACGCGGGCTCCACCGCCCAACTTGGGCAGATAACTCTCCCAGCCTGCGCAGCCCGGGCAATGCCAATAATATTGTCGAGCGCGGAAACCGCACTGCTGGCATTGATACATGGCCAATTTCTTGGTGTGTTCGTGCAATAGATTGCGGACCGCTTCCAGATCCGGGCGGCGCTCTGCGGCCACATAATGCAGCTCCACCTCGACCAGCGAGCGCAAACCCAGCAGCGAGGCATTCCGACGCAACTCGGCGTACAGAAACTCCTTGGCGGTATCCAGCCCATCCAGCTCACTGATGGCCTGGAACACCTGATCGACGATATCGAGCGATGGATAGCTGGTCAGATAGGTGCGCAACAACTGCACTCCCTCGGCAGGCCGACCGGCTTGTTTATAGGCTTCCATCAAACGGCTACCCACCAGTGACAGGTATTGCGGGTCCTGGTTTTCGATCCGTTTCCAATGCTCGATGGCGTCGTCCAATTCACCTGCAGCCATGGCGATATCCCCCAGCAGCATGTTGGCACGCACGCATTTGCGGTGGATCTGCAAGGCCTTTTCGAGATTGCCGCGTGCCTGCTCGGGCTGCGAATTGGCAATATCCCGCTGTGCCATTTCGCAGTGGAATTCCGCCACTTCGTTCTGGAATGACGCCGTCCCATCCGCCAAGCGGTTGGCGGTCTCGATGGCCTTCTCCCAGTTCTTTTCCAGCTGGTAGATGTCCAGCAGTTGCTGGCTGGCGGTGCGTGCGTAAGGCGAATCCGCCAGTTTCTGCAGCATCTCCTCTGCCCGGTCGAACAGGCCAGCTTTCACGAAATCCAGCGCCAGCTCGTATTGCCCTTTGAGCCTTTGCTCTGCCGAGATGTCATTTCTGGCCAACAGATTCTGATGGATCAAGATGGCGCGCTCATGTTCACCTTTGCGGCGGAACATGCTGCCCAGAGCGAAATTGAGATCTACCGAGTGAGGGTCGCTCTTGATGATTTCAGCGAATTCCGCAATGGCCTTGTCCTGCTCTTCGTTCAGCAGAAAATTCAAGCCTTTGTAATAGGCCAGCGGCAATTTACGTGTTTCACGCAACAGTTGCCGAATGTCGATCCGGGCGGCCAACCAGCCCATGCCAAAAAACAAGGGGGGCAGTACCAACCACCATAACTCCATATCCACGCGGGTATTCCTAAATCAGCTTTACAGGTGTTATTGACAGGTGTTGCTGTATGGAGCATTGCATCAGCCTCGCCCCGAACACGCGAAAGACCAGGCGGGTCAGCCCTGAATCAGGCGTCAGATCACCACATCTGGTTGTTGTGGGCCGCTTTGTGTCAGCGTGCCACGGCTGCGCAGTTCTTTTTTGAGCACCAGTATTTCACGGCGCAGCTTCAGCAATTGTCCCAGACCAGCCAGCAACCCAAAGGCAGCGCCGATGCTGAAGAATACCAACAGCATCAGTATCAAGGGTGCTTGCCATTCATAGCCCAGAAAGTAACGGAGTGACACGGTTTGGCTGTTATGCAGCGCAAAACCCAAGAACAAGAGGAAAACAACGAACTGCAGGGCCCAGATGAAATAACGCATCACGATCAGGTCTCTTTGGCAGGTCTGGATAACCGCGCATTTTACCCGATAGACGGCCATTCGCGTTAGCAAGGCGTACAAATAAAGTTGCAAGTACGCAACAGTCATCAATCCACGGCACAAAAAAGCAACAACCCCGGATGCCCGGGGTTGTTGGTGCGCTCCAAACTGCCGGACAGACCATCGCTACCGCTTGCGTGCCAGCGTGATGCCATCACTCAACGGCAACAGGGTGAGATCGATGCGATCATCCCGATGCAATTTACGATTCAAGGCTTGCAGGGCACGGGTATCGGCATCCAGATCATCAGCGGGTCGGGCCACCGCGCCACCCCACAGCACATTGTCGATCATGATCAGCCCGCCGGGCCGCAACAGGGTCAAGCACTGCTCGTAATAGTGGTCGTAACTGATTTTGTCTGCATCGATGAAGGCAAAATCGTAACTGCTCGCCTCACCTGCTGCGATGCGGGCTTGCAGGGTATCCACCGCTGGCGCCAGTTGCAGGTCGATCTTGTGCGCCACCCCGGCTCGCTGCCAATATGGTTTGCCGATACTGGTGAATTCCTCACTGATGTCGCAGGCCAACAGATATCCTGTGGGTGGCAGCGCCAGCGCCACGGAAAGCGCACTGTAGCCAGTGAACACACCCACCTCGATGGCGCGGCTCACCCCCAGCAACTTGATCAGCAGCGCCATCAACTGCCCTTGCTCGGGTGAGATCTGCATTCTGGCTCGCTCATGCTGGGCCGTCACCTTGCGCAGTGCTGCCTGTTCCGGGTGCTCATGCAATGAGTGATCCAGCACATACTGATAGAGTGTATCGTCGAGATTCAATGTACGTCGGGACATGGTATACCTGATCAAATGGGCCTATGCGGCGCCGGGTTTCCGATCCATTACCTGCACCAAGCCCTGGCAGACCTGTCGCTGCGGGTCTTCTGTCGAGAGCGCTTGGCACAATCCATCCAGCTGCCCCTTCACCTTGGTGACCACGCTCTCGTGCTGGCCTTGTTGATTCCACCCGGCCAGTTTCAAGGCTATCTTCTCCAGCGAGCGGCGGTTACGCTCATAAAAGACATTGGATTGACCATTCAGCTCGTTCAGGATCTGATGGACGGCCTGATCGATGCGTGGCTCGTCTTCTGGTGACAACTCCAGCAGTCCCAGCACATAGCTCGCCCCCCACTGCAAGCGGGTGGCCGGGCCTTCGGACGTGGCATAGGCCTTTTCATACCATGTCAGCGCCTGCGCCTTGTCGCCACGCTTCTTGGCATTGCCAGCCAACGACAGCATGAAATAGTAAGGGGAATGTGACTTGCTCAATTCCGCAGTCAGCAGCTGATCTGCCTCGGGCATCAAGCCCACCTCTGTCAAAGTGTAGGCCGCCGTGCTGATGACGGCCTGGCGCTCGAACCGATCCTGGGTCATCTGGTCGGCCTTGGCCACCTGCTGCCGCACGGCCTGCTGCAGCGCAACAGACGGCGTCTTGCCATCAAGCTTGGCCAGTGCAACACGCGAGGTCAACGCAGACAGGCGATCAGCGGTGGATAGCGATGGATCTTGACTCAGCCGCTGCAATACCTTGTCCCAGCTCGCCAGCAGCCGATCACGTTGCACGCCTTGCTTTTCGATCAGCGGTACGATGTCGGACGCATAGCCGGTCAGGATGTCGAAATTCTGCCGAGCCAGTCGGGCATTGGCCAACACGCTGGCCACATGGCGGGCCGCCACACGGCGCGACGGCTCATCCAGTGCAGGCTGCCCCTCGTTTGCCGCAGCCAGGGCCTTCAACATCAGCCGGGCCGCCGTTTCACGCTGCGGGCATTTCGCGCCCAAGGCATACAGAACTGCAGCTCGCTTTTCAGGCTCGACCAACTTGGCTTCATCGGTATCCCATGAGTAGTCTGCCAGCAGCCGCCAGTCATTGGCATGCAGGGTCGTCTTGCCATCCTGGGCTCGGGCCAGCACCATCCCGACCGGCAAGGCGGATGACATACCCAGATCCAACACCTGCAGATAACGTCGCAGATCCAACTCACCGGGCAAGCGGGTGATCTCCGTGCCATCGGGCTTGAACAAGATCATGGTGGGGTAGCCACGCACCTGGAATCGCTCGCCCAGCTGCTGGGCATTGGGGCTGTCGCCATCCAGATAGACCGGCACAAAGGAACGCGACCGGTCAATAAAGGCCTGCTGGTTGAAGATGGTCGCCTTGACCTGATTGCAAGGCGGACACCATGCCGCCCCCCAATACAGGAACAAGGGCTTCTGGTTGGCTTTGGCCAACGCGAAGGCAGCATCCACATCGCCTTTCTGCCAATCGATGCCCGCCATCGCCACCGCACCAGTATCTGCCGCCAGGACAGGCAGCCCAGGCAGGCCCACCACCATCAGGCCCGCCCAAAGAATCGGCCATTGTTTCATGCTCACCCCTCCCAATGAGATACCGCATGATAATCCAGCTTTTACATCCTGTAGAGGTGGTTCTGCCACCTTGATTTCAGCAACACGTAAATATCAGCCCGGTCGCCAGCCAGCAAAAGCACACATCGACAATACATCCTTATATCCGAATAGCAAATACAATCAATATCACCCACAAATCAGGCCAGAAACAGCATCAAACAACATAATGATTAATATGAATATTTACCATACTTCAAATTTACCTATTTCGAATTAAATCATGAATCATATGAATTGAAATATTCACCCAATCCATCTAAATATTGAAGCAACGATGTGAACCTGTTTTAACACGCAACGCCATCTGATCACCGGACCCATTTCAGCAGAGGAAGTGCAATTGCGCACCCACCCCATCGTCCGCTCGATACCCAGGCAAATGCTGGCCAGCCTGGCCTTGTTGATTACCATGCTGGGTGGCACGGCCTTTCTGGCATCGATGGTCACTCAGCAAGAGCAATCTCTGATGCGCACCCGGTTCGAGGAACAGGCCAGGCTGCAGCAGCATGCCATTGCCGAGCGGATACAGCACTATGCGCAGGCGTTACGTGGTGTGGCGGCACATTTCAATGCACGGGGCAGCGTATCGGAGGAGGAATTCCATCTATATGTCAGGGATAGTGGCTTGATGCGGGACTATCCTGGCCTGTTTGGCATTGGCTTTGCCGAGCGGGTGACGGCCACCCAGCGAGCGGCGTTTGTCGAGCGCATGCTGCTGCTGCATCCAGACTTTCAGATCCACCCCAGCCAGGATGCCCCTGTGCAGAGCATCATCACCATGATCCACCCGCCGCGTGTGGATTACCTGCCCAGCCTGGGCTTTGACGCCTATGGCGAGCCTAACCGGCGCCGCGCCATGGATTTCACCGCGACCACCGGCAAGGTGGCCGCATCGGCCAGCATTGTCCTGCTTCTCGACCAGCGGCATGCGCAGACCCCAAGCTTCATGCTGTATCTGGCCTACCCCACCCAACCCGCCTCCGATCACCCTGCCCAACCACAAGGATGGCTATATGTAGGCAGCCGGGTGCGTGAGCTGGTCGCAGCCACCAGCATTTCAAGCCGCCCCATCAGATTGAGCATTCACGATGGCACACGGGATGGAAAACTGATCTACGGCACGGGACAGCATAGCGGCCCGCTGACCATCGAGCACACACTGGATCTGGGTGGCCATCAATGGATACTGGTCATGTCACCGACGGCACCTTTCCTGGCCTCGCAAATGCCTGGCCGCGCGCACTGGATATGGGGCGCGGGCCTGTTGATGACCTTGCTGACCATGGGCATCGTCGCGCAACGTGCCAATGCCAGACAGCTGGAGATGCGGCTGATCACCGATCGCACCCTGGAGAGCCAACAACGCGAGACACGCTTCCGCCACACCTTGGAAGCCATCCCCTATGCCTTGCTGACAATGGATCGGAACGGATGCATCACGACGGCCAACAGCACAGCTGCCGAGTGGTTTGAAACCAGCACCAGCAAGCTGGTCGGGCAGTCCATCGACCAGGTGCTGGCAACCAGACCACCCACCACTGCCCCATTGTCCCAATTAGCCAGCCGTTGTGCGGCGACCAACACCCCGCAACACCTGGGCGCCGAGCAAGGCTTTGTCGGGCTCAGGCCAGGTGGTGGCGAGTTCCCGGTTGAGATCCAACTGACCCCACTGGCACTCGATGACGCCACCGCCACCTTATGTTCGGTTGTCGATCTATCCATCCGTAAACGCCTGGAGGATCGATTCCGCCAAGTGGTGAAAAGCATCCCGAGCGCCATTCTGATGGTCAACCCACAAGGCCAGATCGAGTTGGTGAACCCGATAGTCGAACGCTGGTTTGGCTATCCAGACAATGAGTTGCTGGGCCAACCCGTCGAGCGGCTGATCCCCACACGCTTTCGGGCACACCACGCCGGTTACCGGGAAGCCTTTTTCCGTGAGCGTGATGCCAGACCGATGGGGGCGGGGCGGGACCTGTTCGGGCTCAGAAAGGATGGGTCGGAGTTTCCGATCGAAATCGGCCTGAATCCGATGAGTACCGATGAAGGGGTCTTTGTGCTCTGCCTGATCAATGACATCTCCAGCCGTAAAGCCACCGAACAGCGCCTGAGGCAACAGACCGAGCAACTGGAACAAGCCAGCCGCTACAAAAGTGAATTTCTGGCCAACATGTCGCACGAGCTGCGCACCCCGCTGAACAGCATTCTGATCCTGGCCGAGCAATTGCGGGACAATCGCCAGGGCAACCTGACCAACAAGCAGGTGGAGCACGCCGATATCATCTTCCGCTCAGGTTCCGAGCTGCTGTCCTTGATCAATGACATTCTGGATCTCTCCAAGATCGAGGCAGGCCGTGTCACCGTCGAGCAGGATCTCATCTCAGCCCAGGACCTGGCCCATCACCTGTTGAGCGCATTCAGGCCTCTGGCGGAGCGACAATCCTTGCACCTGACGGTCACAGTCCAGCCTGACACGCCAGCGTTGTTCATCACCGACAACAAGCGCCTCCAGCAAGTGATCAAAAATCTGACCGTGAACGCCATCAAATTCACAGATCAGGGGCAGGTATCCATCGAGATCCACCCCGCCGCGCCACCACCCAAGTCATCGCCCCCGCCCGATGCGGACACCTGGCTGGCCGTGGCTGTCACCGACACCGGCCCTGGCATTCCGCCAGACAAACGGGAAGAGATCTTTGAAGCCTTCCGTCAACTCGACAACTCCACCAGCCGCAGTTTTGGCGGCACAGGTCTGGGCCTGACCATCTCACGCCAGTTGGCCAAATTGCTGGGTGGAGACGTGCAGCTCACCGACCCGCCGGGCGGGGGAAGCTGCTTTACGGTGTCCGTCCCAGTCCAGTCTGTCAAACCACATAGCCAACTCATGCCACCACCGCTGCCTGAGCCCCCTGCTCAACGCCCCCTCGCCCACAACAAACTGCTGGTCATCGAGGACGATGCCGCGCTGGCCCATATCATTCTGTCAGCCGCCCAGGCATTGGGCCTGCAAGCATCCGTGGCATCCAGCGGCGCACTCGCGCTCGACCTGGCCCGCCAGACGCCCCCCTCAGCGGTGTTGCTGGATCTACTGCTACCCGACATGAGTGGCTGGCGGGTCTTGCGCGCATTGCGCGATATCATCGGCCCGACCGTGCCGGTTCAGGTCATCTCCTGCCTGGATCGCCCCGATGACTGGCGGGAAAGGGGCATTTGCAATTATCTGGTGAAACCTTTTGATCAACAGGCGCTGCTGCATGTCTTGCAACAGCTGGGAGCCAATGGGGTGGCCGACCGCTGGCAGGTATTACTGGTGGAGGATAACCTCATCGAGCGTGAGCACTATGCCCAGATGCTCGACCAGACCGACTTCCATGTGTCCGCAGTGGGCTCGATCGAGGAAGCCAAACAAGTGCTGCAGTCCCGCGCCATTGATGTGATGATTCTCGATCTACATCTGTCGGATGGCTTCGGCAGCGAGCTGCTGGCCTGGATGTACGATCAGCAGTCCTATCAACACATTCATGTGGTGATCTACTCCGGCTGCCTGCCGACCACCACACCGCTGCCCAAGCAGGCGCAGCATGTTGTGACACTGAGCAAGCAACAACACTCGCCCGACACGCTACAAAACACCATTCAATTGTTACTGGCAGATATGCTACCCACCAGCCCAGGCCTGGCGCAACCGCCCAATGATGACATGCTGCCCGCCCCAGCCGAGGGCAGTGACTGGAAGACCGTATTGGTAGTCGATGATGACATCCGCAACATCTATGCCATGAACAGCCTGCTGGAAACCCGGCAATTCAATGTCTTGACTGCAGACAATGGCGAAGCGGCCATCCAGCAGGTGGCCGAGCATCACCACATCGATGTGGTCTTGATGGACATGGCGATGCCGGTCATGGACGGCTATACCGCCATCCGCAGGCTGCGGGATGCAGACTTCAAAAAGCCGATCATCGCAGTCACCGCCTATGCCATGCAGGGGGATCGGGAGAAATGCCTGGCGGCGGGTGCAGATGATTACCTGGCCAAGCCGATCAACCAGCAGTCGCTGTTCAAAGCGCTGGCACGCTGGCAGATCGGCTGAGCCCAGCTGACACAGGGACCTCCACCATGGCCGCCAATGACACCTCTCCTACCGCAGTACGGATTCCCCCATTCATCCAGACGGTACTGTTGGTGGATGACAAACAGGAGAACCGCGTGGCGCTGGAGGCCATGTTGGATGATGGACAGATCCATTTCCTGCATGCCAGCTCGGGCGCAACCGCACTGAAAATGCTGCTGAACACCGAGGTATCCTTGGTGCTGCTGGACGTGTCGATGCCGGGCATGGATGGCTACGAAGTGCTACAGATGATGCGCAGCACCCGCAGCACGCGCCATATCCCGGTGATCATGCTGACCGCCTTCCTGCGCGACGAGATGGAGACCTTACGTGGCTATCAAGCAGGGGCCATTGAGTTCCTGACCAAACCGATCAACAGCGTCATGTTGCGCTGTAAGGTCATGCAGTTTCTGGCGCTGAACCAACAAAAGCATCAGCTCAAGATCGCCTATGAGCGGCTGGACACCCAGAAAGCCTATTACGAATCCATGCTCAATGCCGCCGGCGAGGGCGTGATCGGGCTTTCCACCGAGGGCGAGGTGCGATTCGCCAACCCAGCCGCCTTGAATCTGCTGCAGCTCCCTCAGCCTGATCTGCTGGATCAACCTTTTCGCAGCTTTTATCCCCCGCTTGAGGAACAGCCCAACCATTGGGAAGCATCCGACTTTTACCTGGCCTGGTCGGAAAAACGTGAGATCCGAGTAGAGGAAGCGCTGTTCGGCTCCACCCAACGGGATGCCTTTCCCGTTCAATACACCTGCTCGCCCTTGGCTGGCTGCACCAAGGGCACCGTGGTGGTGTTCGTGGACATCACCCAACGCAAGGCACTGGAAAACCAGCTGCGGATGCAAGCCATGACCGATCACCTGACCGGGCTCTACAATCGTGCTGGATTCAAGGCCGCGCTGCTGCACGCGCTGGCACGCTGCACCCGCCACCACGGCCAGATGGCACTTTTGCTGATCGATCTGGATCGATTCAAACAGGTGAACGACACCCTTGGTCACGAAAGCGGCGATAAGCTCTTGCAGGCCGTAGCTGATCGCTTGAGACACACCGTCCGCCAAGCAGACACACTGGCGCGGTTGGGCGGCGATGAATTCACAGTCATTCTGGAGCATCTGGACGGGGCGGAGGACGCCGCCTACTGCGCCGCCAAGATCATCGAGGCCCTCAAGCACCCCTTCCAGATCCAGGACATGGAGCTGATCATCGGCGCAAGTGTCGGCATCGCCACCTATCCGGCGTGTGGCGACAACCCGGTCGCGCTGATGCAGGCTGCAGATGTCGCGATGTACCGGGCCAAAAGCGATGGCCGCAACCTCTACCATTTCTTCACCCAGGAAATGAATGACCGGGCGCGGACCAAGATGGTATTGGAACAAAGCCTGCACCATGCGCTCACTGGCCAGCAGCTGCGGCTGGTGTATCAGCCACAGATCGATCTACGGACGGGCCAGATCATCGGCCTGGAGGCCCTGTTGCGCTGGCAGCACCCGACAGCAGGCTTGGTCTCCCCCGCAACCTTTGTCCCACTGCTGGAGGAAACCGGCCTGATCGTGCCGGTTGGCAACTGGATCATCAAGACAGTGTGTGCGCAGCGCCAAGACTGGAATCGGCGGCATGTGCTACCGGAGGACTGCAAAATCGCCATCAATATCTCGCCACGGCAATTCGTGGATGAGAACCTAGCACGCATGCTCCGCCAGCATCTGCACCAGCACCAGATCAACCCGGCTTCGATCGAGCTGGAGCTGACGGAAAACATGCTGATGCAGGAAAATGAACAGACCCTGCACATTCTCCACCAACTGCATCAGCTGGCCGTGTCGTTGTCGATCGATGATTTCGGCACCGGCTATTCCTCATTCAGCTACATCAAGCGTTTCAATCTGGATGCGTTGAAGATCGACAAGAGCTTTGTGGATCAACTGGCGGAATCGGAACGGGATGTGGCCATCGTCGCCTCTATCATCGATCTGGCCCACAACCTGCGCATGAAGACCATCGCGGAGGGTGTGGAAACCAAAGCCCAGCTGGATGTGCTGACCTGCCTGGGGTGCGACATCATTCAAGGCTTCTATTACTCCCCGCCCTGCCAGGTGGCAGAGCTGGAGAGCTTGATCAGCAACAGCATGACAGCAGGTATGCCTCTGCGACCAAACCACATGCCGAGCCAAGCCGGCATGCCACCACCAGCGCCGTCCTGTTGACAACACCTACTGGAACGCCACCTCGGCAAAGCTACGCAGTTTCCGGCTGTGCAGTTGGTTGATGCCCTGCTCGCGCAGCAGCTCCATCGCCTTGATCCCAATACGCAGATGCTGATCGACACGATCACGATAGAACTGGTTTGCCATGCCGGGCAGCTTGATCTCACCATGCAAGGGCTTGTCGCTGACACAAAGCAAGGTGCCGTAGGGGACGCGGAACCGGAAGCCATTGGCAGCAATGGTGGCGCTTTCCATGTCCAGCGCAATGGCGCGGCTTTGGCTGAAACGCCGCTGGGGCCGATTGTCCGGCAGCAGCTCCCAGTTGCGGTTGTCGGTGCTCGCCACCGTGCCGGTGCGCATGATCCGCTTCAATTCGCTGCCCTTGACCTGGGTGATCTCGGACACGGCTGCCTCCAGCGCAAGCTGGATCTCGGCCAGCGCCGGAATCGGCACCCACAGCGGCAGGTCTTCATCCAGCACATGGTCTTCACGCACATAGCCATGCGCCAGCACATAGTCACCCAGCTGCTGGCTGTTTCGCAGCCCGGCGCAGTGCCCAAGCATGACCCAAGCCTGCGGGCGCAATACCGCGATGTGATCAGTGATGGTCTTGGCATTGGCTGGGCCCACGCCGATATTGACCATGCTGATCCCCCTGCGGTCAGCCCGGATCAAGTGATAGGCGGGCATCTGCGGCAGGCGCGGCAAGGCAGCACCCAAATGGTCAACAGCCCCGGCAGGTTGGCCCACCCGGCGGGTCACCACATTCCCTGGCTCGATAAAGGCGATGTAATCACTTGCCGGGTCTTGCATGGCGGCATGGCCCATGCGGATGAATTCGTCGATGTAGAACTGATAGTTGGTGAACAGCACGAAACTCTGGAAGTGCTCCGGCGCCGTACCGGTGTAATGGCGCAGCCGATGCAGCGAGTAATCCACGCGCGGCGCAGTGAACAAGGACAAGGGCTGGGCTTCGCCAGGGCCGGGCTCGTAGGTGCCATTGGCGATGCCATCGTCCATGGCAGTCAAGTCCGGCAGATCGAACACATCGCGCATCAACATCCGGCGGGCCGGGCTCAGGCTGCCCTCAATATGGTCATGCTCGGCAAACGAAAAATGCACAGGAATGGGCTGATTGCTGACACCGACCTCCAGCTCGCATCGGTGGTTTTGCAACAGCAGCGAAAACTGTTCCAGATAATAGTCGGCAAACAGGTCAGGACGAGTGAGCGTGGTTTCAAACCGGCCTGGCCCGGCCACGAACCCATAGCTCAACCGTGCGGCATCTGCAGGTGAAAACCGTGCGACGGTGTCGGTCTGCACCCTGACGTAGGGATAACACGCCCGGACATGCCCTGGCAGATCCTCCCCTTTGACAAAGCGCTGCATAGCATCGCGCAGATGCGCCAGGCTGTGATCGTAGATGTGACGGGCGTGCTGCAAGGCGGCTTCGGCATCGGTGAAGGCTTGAGCGGCAATGAAAGCGGGCAGATAGGGCATGTCGGGCTCGCAAGTCTCTATATGACACCCAGCCGATAATCTGAGCATCGCTGGGTTGGGTTGATGAAGCATGGAACAGCCGGATCGGATGCTGATTTGATCATAACTGATATTATTTACAGCCAACGGAAAACAGCCGTGATATGGCTTCAGTATGGCGCAACGGCGCTGGATTTGGCATTGCAGACATTCCCGCATGCCTGCCAGCGGGCAAGGGCTGGGCGAGCAGATGTGATTGCAACAGCTCACCCCGCATCCAAGGGTCTATAACAAAGAGAGCCCATAACCACCCTGCCCGCCTGTCCATGACAGCAGGCGGCCAGGGCAACCGACATCAGGAGACTGTCACTTGAAGAAATGGTTTCGTTACAGCGTGACAGAAAGCTTACAGATATTGGCCTTTGCCACACTTTACGCAACCGTTGTCGTGCTGACTTGGCATTTTCTGGCCAACCAGAACCGCGCCACGTCGCTATGGCTGCCTGGCGGGCTGGCTTTGGCAGGGCTGATGGTGGCGGGGCTGCGATTTTGGCCAGCCATTGCCCTGGGCGATCTGTGCGGCCATTTCTTACTTGGGTTTCCCACCCAGGCCATGTCAGCCAGTATGTTTGACACCACAGTGGAGGCCGTGACTGCCGCCTGGTTGATCCAGCTGCACCAGCCTGGTGTGCCACCATTTTCCCGCCTTCGGCAATATGTCTGGTTCTGCGCGTCCATCGCCATTGCCAATCTGCTGGGTGATACCCTGGGCATGGTGCTCTCCTGGATCAATAGCGACATCCCCGACACACTCCCCTTGCAACAGATGATCCTGCACTGGCAAGGCGACGTGCTTGGCATGTTGATCCTGACGCCACTGGCTGTCCTGTGGCTGAATCCACCCCGTCATTGGCTGCAGCAGGAAAGGCTGATCGAAGCCGTGATCTGTTTTGGACTGACGATCCTGGCAGGCCAGATCATCTTCCTCGGCTGGCTTCACCAGCAGGTCGGTCAATATGCGGAAGATTTCATGGCCTTTGTATTCGTAGCCTGGGCCGGGGTGCGGCTGGGGCGACACGGTGTATCGCTGGCGCTGGCCATCCTTTCCATCCAGGCACTGGTTGGGGGCATGGGCGATCACAGCTATTTCAGCCAATCTGCACCGGTAGGCAGCCAAGCCAACTACTGGTTCTTCACCGTCATCATCACCTTGATCGGTATGTCGCTCGCCCTGGCTTTGCAAGAGCGCATGCAGGCCGAAGCAGATCTACGGGAGCGCGAACAGCGCTTGAGCGCCATGTTCGAGCTGTCACCGCTGGGCATGGCCCGCAATACCCTCGATGGACGCTATGTGGAAGCAAACCCGGCGCTGTTGAATATGGTGGGGTACCCACTGGCTGAGCTGAATCGACTCAGCTATTGGGACCTCACCCCGCCCCGCTATGCATCGCTCGACCAGCACCAGGCCAAGCTGTTGATCCAGCAAGGGCGATATGGCCCGTATGAGAAGGAATACATCCACCACAACGGCCAGCTGATCCCCGTGCGGCTCAACGGCATGCTGATTACCGGTGGTGAGGGCGAACGCTATGTCTGGTCGATCATCGAAAACATCACCGACCAGCGGCATGCCGAAGAGGAGATGCAATTGGCCTCACTGGTCTACACCAACAGCAATGAGGCCATGTCGGTGTCAGATGCCAAGAACGCCATTCTGGCGATCAACCCGGCGTTCACCCGCCTCACCGGCTACCAGCGTGATGAGATCGTCGGCGGCAATACCCGCTTGTTGCGCTCCGACAGACATGATGAGCGTTTCTACCAGGAAATGAGCGATGCGATCCGCCTGAATGGCCAATGGCAAGGCGAGATCTGGGTGAAGCGCAAGAGCGGCGAAGATTTCGTCGCGTGGCTGGGGGTCAATACCATTTTGAATGAAGATGGCACTGTCCATCGTCGGGTTGCACAGTTTCAGGATATCAGTGAAAAAAAGAAATCCGAGGAATTGATCTGGCAACAAGCCAATTTTGACCCGCTGACCGGACTGCCCAACCGGCACATGTTCCACGATCGGCTCCAGCAGGAGATCAAGAAATCACACCGCACGGGGCTCTCACTGGCGTTGATCTTCCTCGATCTCGATCACTTCAAGGCGGTCAACGACACCCTCGGACATGCGATGGGCGACCAATTGCTGAAAGATGTCGCCAGCCGCCTGACCGCCACCGTAAGGGAGAGCGATACAGTTGTCAGGCTGGGGGGGGATGAATTCACCCTGATCCTGAGCGAGCTGGAGGACACCCACATCGCAGAGCGGGTGGCGCGTGATCTGCTGGCCCGCCTGGTCGAGCCTTTCCAGCTGGGCGACGATCTGACTTACATTTCCGCCAGTATCGGCATCACCTTCTACCCAGACGATGCCACGGATGTCGATAGCCTGATCAAACACGCCGACCAGGCCATGTATGCCGCCAAACAGCGAGGGCGGAATCGCTACAATTTCTTCACCCCATCGATGCAGGAATCCGTCGAAAAACGCATGCGATTGGCCAATGAATTGCGTATCGCCATCAGTGGCGAGCAATTCACCCTGTACTACCAACCCATCGTCGAGCTGAGCAGTGGCCGCATCCAGAAAGCAGAAGCATTGATCCGGTGGGTACACCCCAAGCATGGCCGGATCAGTCCGGCTGATTTCATCCCGATTGCAGAGGAAACCGGTCTGATCAATGAGATCGGGAATTGGGTGTTCCTCGAAGCCGCACGCCAGGTCAAGATCTGGCGCGAGCGCTATCAACCCGACATGCAGATCAGCGTCAACAAATCACCGATCCAGTTCCGCAGCGAGGCCCACCATGAGAGCGTCTGGATCGATCACCTGAAATCACTCAACCTGCCCGGCCACTGCATGGTGGTTGAAATCACCGAAGGTCTGCTGATGGATGCCGGTGAAGCCGTCAGCCGTCGGCTGCTGGCGTTCCGGGATGCGGGAATCCAGGTGGCGCTGGACGACTTCGGCACCGGCTATTCGTCCCTGTCCTATTTAAAGAAATTCGATATTGATTATTTGAAGATCGACCAGTCGTTCGTGCGCAATCTGACACCGGACTCGCCCGATCTGGCGTTATGCGAGGCCATCATCGTGATGGCCCACAAACTTGGCATTAAAGTGGTAGCCGAAGGCGTGGAGACAGAGCAGCAACGCAATCTGCTGATCGGGGCGCAGTGTGATTATGCGCAAGGCTATTGGTACAGCCGCCCCGTGCCCGCCACCGAATTCGACCTGCTGTTGCAGCAAAACCCACTATCGGTGGCTCGGCCTGCGGCGTGATGTGCCCGTCTCCGCCTCCCAACGCTCAGTCGAGCGCCTCATCGACTGGCAGGATGGTGGTGCGCTTCACCCCTTCCAATGCAAAGCTGGATTTGACATCCAGCACCCCGGGCTGCTTCAGCACCTTATCCATCACAAATCGTGAAAAGTGCTGCAGATCCGTCACCATGACCCGCAGCAGATAATCCATCTCTCCAGTCATAGAGTGACATTCCGTCACCTCCGGCCACTCCCTGACCGCCTGCTTGAAGCTGTCAGTCGAGCTTTCGGCTCGCTTGTCCAACGACACATTGACGAAAGCCAGCAAGCCAAACCCCAATTTTTCCGGGCTGAGAATGGCGGTGTAATGATCGATGACGCCTGTTTCCTCCAGCCTTTGCAGACGCCGCAGGCAAGGCGAGGGAGACAAGGCCACGCGCTTGGCCAGCTCTACATTGGAGATGCGGCCATGCTGCTGCAGGACTTCAAGAATACGGCGATCGATTTTGTCGAGCCTGATTCGCTTTGACATTTTATTGCTCTTTGCGAATTAAAGTTAGTTATACGTTGCTTATTTTAAAGAAGTTCGGGCAATTTTTGAAATCAAATATCGAGGATTTCAGCGTAGGATAGAAAAATGTGAGGTATCGCCAACGGCGACCAAAGATAACATCACAAATCCATTTGGAGACACACTCATGACCACGTTGCAGTTTGCACGTCCTCGCTCCGCCCCCACCTCACTGTGGGACAACCCGATGGGCACCGACGGTTTTGAATTCGTCGAATACACCGCGCCCGACCCTCAAACGTTGGACACCCTGTTTACCCTGTTGGGCTTCAAGGCCGTCGCAAAGCACCGCTCCAAAAATGTGACATTGTATCGTCAAGGCGACATCAATTTCATCGTCAATGCTGAAAAAGAAAGTTTTGCGCAATCTTTTGCCCGAGTGCATGGGCCCTCTGCCTGCGCGATGGCTTTCCGGGTAGCTGATGCACGCGCCGCTTTTGACCGCGCAGTGAGCCTGGGTGCTGTTCCGCATGATCAGAACTACGGCCCGATGGAGCTGAACATCCCCGCCATCAAGGGCATCGGTGATTGCCCCATCTATCTGGTGGATCGCTATGGCAGCCAGTCCATCTATGACGTGGATTTCATTCCGCTGGACGATTCCAACGGGGTCAATTTCGGGGTCGGCCTGACCTATATCGACCACCTGACCCATAATGTCCATCGCGGACGGATGGGCGTCTGGTCGTCATTTTATGAAAAGCTGTTCAATTTCAAGGAAATCCGCTATTTCGACATCGAGGGCAAGCTGACCGGGCTGAAAAGCCAGGCCATGACCAGCCCATGCGGCAAGATCCGCATCCCGATCAACGAGTCTTCTGACGATAAAAGCCAGATTGAAGAATTCCTGCATGCATATAATGGAGAAGGCATACAGCACATTGCTCTGGGTACCGACGATATCATCGGCACGATCGAGGCCCTTAAAGCACGCGGCATCACCTTCCTTGACACCCCTGACACTTACTATGACATGGTGAATGAGCGGGTCAAAGGGCATGGCGAGGACATCGCGCGGCTCAAGGCCAACCGCATCCTGATCGATGGCGCCCCCAGCGAAGGGCAAGGCTATCTGCTGCAGATCTTCACCGAAACCGTCATCGGCCCGATCTTCTTCGAGATCATCCAGCGCAAGGGCAATGAAGGGTTTGGCGAGGGTAATTTCAAAGCCCTGTTCGATTCGATCGAACTCGACCAGATCCGTCGCGGCGTGCTGCAAGACCCAAGCACCCAGGCCGCGTGATCAGGAGGCTTTCATGCTCAAACCGGACAACCCATTGCGTGGCAATTACAGCCACATCCGTGCGGATTACACCGTCGAGCAGGACTGGCAGGTCTACACCGCCGAGGAGCATGATCTCTATCGGCGGTTGTTCGAGCGCCAGAGCAGCAAACTGAAAGGCTACGCCGCCGAGGAATTCATAGAGAATGTGCATCGCCTGGCATCCGATGGGCTGCCCTGTTTCGATGATGCCAATCAGATCCTGGCGGAGACTGGCTGGAAGATCGTGGCTGTTCCTGGCCTGATTCCGGACGACACCTTTTTCACCCACTTGGCACATCGCCAATTCCCGGTCACGGTGTGGCTGCGCAAGCCCGAGGAATTCGACTACATCGTCGAGCCCGATATCTTTCATGATTTCTTCGGCCATGTGCCGCTGTTGCTGAACCCGGTATTCGCAGATCATCTGCAAGCGTATGGCAAAGGCGGATTGCGCGCCATGAAGCTGGACGCCGTGCCTTATTTGGCGCGGCTTTATTGGTATATGGTCGAGTTCGGGCTGATCCTGACGCCAGAGGGGTTGCGCACCTATGGGGCCGGCATCTTGTCCTCGGGCGGTGAGATCATCCATTGCATCGACAGCCCAGCGCCCAATCGCATCAAATTCGATCTGCGGCGCGTGATGCAAAGTGAATATCGGATCGACCGTTATCAGGACACCTACTTCGTCATCGACAGTTTCCAGCAATTGTTCGATGAAACGGCGGTGGATTTCGGCCCAATCTACGAAGACTTGAAGAAACTGGAGCCGATCGACCCCAGCGTGGTCCTCCCCAGCGATACCCTGGTCAGCCATACCAACCCTGTCGATCAAAAGGCCGCCTGATGAAAAAATGGATCAGTTTTCCGAAATCTGCTGGCGAATATTCCAAGCAAGCCCACTGCGACTTACCCACCGGCACTTATGAGCGCGAAATGGGCAAAGAAGGCTTTTTCGGCCCGGCCTGCCACTTCCACCATCAGCATCCACCCACAGCCTGGATCAGTTTCGACGGCCCACTACAGCCCCATGCCTTTGACCTGAATGAGCTGGCTCTCGCCGGCCCCAGCCCCTGGGATGCCCACCTGTTGTTCTCCAATCACGATACCCGCATCCGCTATTGGCAACTGAAAGACGCCATGACCCATCTGGTGCGCAATGCAGATGGCGACGAGCTGCTGTTCATCCATGAAGGCGCGGGCGATCTGTATTGTGACTGGGGGCATTTGCCCTATCGAGATGGCGACTACATCATGTTGCCTCGTGGCAGCATGTGGCGGCTGACACCTAGCTCACCCACACAGTTGATGCTGATCGAGGCCACGCAAAGTTCGTACCAGCTACCGGAAAAAGGCATGGTCGGCCCGCACGCGATCTTTGACCCCGCTGTGCTGGAAACCCCCGCGCTGAATGATGCATTCCGCGCCCAGCAAGGTAATCAGACCTGGCAGGTCAAGGTGAAACGGGCTAGGCAGCTGTCCACCCTCACCTACCCGTTCAACCCGTTGGATACCACTGGCTGGCATGGCGACCTGGTAGCCTGCAAGGTGAATTGGCGCGACATCCGCCCCCTGATGAGCCATCGCTACCACTTGCCTCCCTCGGCACACACAACCTTTGTCGCACGCAATTTCGTGATCTGCACCTTTGCGCCCCGCCCGATCGAATCCGACCCAGGCGCACTGAAAGTGCCGTTCTACCACAACAACGATGACTATGATGAGTTGATCTTCTACCATCGTGGCAATTTCTTCAGCCGCGACAATATCAAGCCCGGCATGATGACTTTGCATCCGAACGGTTTCACTCATGGGCCGCACCCCAAGGCGTTCGAGGTGGGCATGAAAGCAAGCCGGACAGAGACGGACGAGGTGGCAGTGATGATCGACACCCGCTTCCCGCTTGACATCCACGAGCCAGCCCAGTCAGTCGAATGGCCTGGGTATGTGGACTCGTGGAAACCCAAAACCTGAGCCATCAATTCGGCCTATCATGGCAATCAGCCATTTGACGCGGGGCGAGCCCCGCGTTTTTAACGCATGACGCTGGAGATAACATTGAAACTCGCCACACTGAAAGCCGGAGGCCGCGATGGTACCCTGGCGGTTGTCAGCCGTGATCTGACGCAAGCGGTCAAGGTGCCCCATATCGCCATGACACTGCAAGCCGCCCTGGACGACTGGGCCAAGGTCGAGCCCCTGCTGCAAGCCGCTTATGAAGTGCTCAACAGCGGTGACATGCAAGATGCGTTCCAGTTCGACCCGCAGCAATGCCACTCACCCCTACCCCGCGCATACCAATGGGCTGATGGCTCAGCCTACGTCAACCATGTCGAGCTGGTGCGTAAAGCGCGCGGCGCCGACATGCCGCCAGAATTCTGGACTGACCCATTGATGTATCAAGGTGGGTCAGACAGTTTTCTGCCCCCCACCGCACCGATTGCGGTACGCGATACCGCTTGGGGAGTGGACCTGGAAGGAGAAGTCGCCGTCATCACTGGCGACGTGCCCATGGGCGCCACACCCGAGCAGGCTGCCAGCCAGATCAAACTATTGATGCTGGTGAACGACGTCACCCTGCGCAACCTGATCCCCGCCGAGCTGGCCAAGGGCTTCGGCTTTTTCCAGAGCAAACCCGCCACTGCATTTTCGCCCGTTGCCGTCACGCCTGATGAACTGGGCCACGATTGGGATGGCCGCAAGGTCACGCGCCCATTGACTGTCCATGTTCGTGGCGAGCTGTTCGGCGCTCCGGATTGCGGCACCGACATGGTGTTCGATTTCGCACAGTTGATCGCCCATGTCGCCAAGACCCGCGAGCTGTGCGCTGGCTCCATTGTCGGCTCTGGCACCATCTCGAACGTGGATCGCAGCCGTGGCAGCGCCTGCATCGTTGAGCGCCGCATGCTGGAGATCCTGGCGGAAGGACAACCCAGAACCCCCTTCCTGCAATATGGTGAACAGGTTCGCATCGAGATGTTCGACCGTGACGGCCAGTCGATCTTCGGCGCGATCGATCAGGTGGTCAGGCCCAACCCCACCAACTGACACCCGGCAGCATGCTGGCCTGGCAGATGTACCAGGCCCATTTGACACCATGGCAGGTCACCCGACCTGCTTTTTGCTTATGTACGCTGAGCAAACGTGATCCTATCGACCTGCCTTTGGAGACATAGATGGAGCTCTACACCTACTTCCGATCATCCGCCGCCTTCCGAGTGCGTATCGCGCTCAATCTGAAGGGGCTACCCTACACCCCACAATTCATCCACCTACTCAATCACGGCGGCGAGCAGCACAGCGTGGCCTACAAACAGCTCAACCCGGCGGAGCTGGTGCCCACCTTGATCGACGGCAACCGAATCCTCACCCAGTCGCTGGCCATCTGCGAGTATCTGGAGGAAACCCACCCCGAGATCCCCCTGCTACCATCCTCACCCCTCGACCGGGCATGGGTGCGTGCCATTGCCCTTGGCATCGCGTGCGACATCCACCCCATCAACAATCTGCGCGTGCTGCAATACCTGAGCAATGAGCTGGCTGTAACCGATGACGCCAAGACAGGCTGGGCCCAGCATTGGATCAAACTGGGCTTCGCCGCGCTGGAGAACCAGCTGGCAGGCGATGCGCGCACAGGGCTGTGTTGCCTGGGCAACACACCGACACTGGCCGATGTATGCCTGATTCCCCAGGTATTCAATGCACAGCGTTTTCAGGTCGATATGGATGCCTACCCAACTTTGCAGCGTATCGCCACACATTGCCAGTCGCTGCCTGCCTTCAGCACAGCCGCCCCCGCCCAGCAACCTGACGCCGCCTGATGCTCTGGCCAACCCGAGCGTTGGCCATATTTTGTTTTTTTAAAAAATTTTGATTTTACTCACACCAAGCAACAATAAATATAAATATCATTTTATATCAACACCATATCAAATCATCTTTAGAATCCACCTGCACTGAATCAGCAAACCGCTCTGGCAGGCATGCCCCCTAAACCACCTTCATTTCAAAATAGCAGCAATAAAGACCGCTTCAAGCCGATTGTCCTGATTGGAACATACAAACATTCCCTTGTATTCGGATATACAATCCATAACTGCAAAAACATCTATTTTTCAACATGAACCTTGTAGATCAGCCTGAACGGCCACTTTCCGTGACGGTGTCGATATTTTTTACAATGATGTCATATCAATCATTTACGCATTTCGCATTCCCTTGTTTATAAGGGTAAAAAAAATAATGGCATTAGAATTGCTTAATAGAAATGGTTATTGCAAATGCTTCATCAATCTTTATCGAGGTCACCGCAACATTATGAAAACCACCCAACTCAAACTGCTCACCGCCGTACTCCTGACCGCCACCACGTTCGCCGCCCAGGCTGCTGATCGCTGCTACCCACTCGTCGGCGCGCTCCGCTTGGATATGGACCCCACCTGCCAAGTCGCCACCGAATACCCTGGCAATGCCTTCCTGAAGGCACCCAACACCTGCCACCGGACCACCGTCACCGGCCTGGGCAAGGGTTTTTCCGGCCTGACCGTTGAAACGGTGTTCGGTGCCGATCAAGGCCACACCATGACACCTGGTAGCGCCAATGAGCAGCAGGTGCCGCCAGTACCCGATGGCACCAGCCCTATTCCTTACACCCGCCGCTTCTTCACAGGCCGCACCATCATCAAATCCGGCAATGACGCACTGTACGGTGCAGATGCAGGTGTGATGGGGGCGAAAGGCCTGTCCGAGCAGATCCTGCTGGTGGGCGGCACAGGAAGGTTCAATGGCGCCAGCGGCCACATCTATGCCTTTGGTAACTACCTTGGCAATTGGGGTGCCTATATTGGTGAGCTGTGCCTGCCAAGATAAGGTATTGAGCTGACATCAATAGAAAAGCCGACTCAAGTCGGCTTTTCTGTTTTGGTTGGTCGGTGGATCATGGTCCGAGTGGTGGGTTAGCAACAAGCGCCCCCGTTCATCCACCACCCAGCCACCAGCTCGGGTACGCACCCCACCACCTATATCTGGATGGATTCAGGGCGTACCCAGGCTTTGCCTGATCTCGGCCCAGTCATACGGCACAGGCCCGTTCAATCATCTCCGCCAAAGATCCCACTCAAAGCACCACTCCCCAACACCGAGCCCTGGTCCTGACTGGTACCACCTGCCGCCGGTGCCGCCATGACAATGCGGTTTGCCAGCTTGGACAACGGCAACGATTGCAACCAGACTTTGCCAGGGCCAGTCAATGTGGCAAAGAACAGTCCTTCTCCGCCAAACAGCGCACTCTTGACCTTGCCAACGAACTGGATATCGAAATCGACGGTCGGCTGGAAAGCCACTACGCAACCGGTATCGATCCGCAACCGCTCACCCGGCGCCAGCTGACGCTCGCAGATGGTGCCGCCCGCATGCACAAAAGCCAAGCCATCGCCTTCCAGCTTCTGCATGATGAACCCCTCGCCGCCGAACAGCCCCGCGCCCAGCTTGCGCTGAAAGGCGATGCCCATCGACACGCCCTTGGCCGCACACAGGAATGAATCCTTCTGGCAGATCAGCGTGCCACCCACATCCGGCAGATGCACTGGAATGATCTTGCCAGGGTAAGGCGCAGCGAACGCCACGCGACGCTTGCCATGCCCTTCATTGTGAAAGACCGTGGTGAACAACGATTCACCCGTCAACAAACGCTTGCCCGCACCCAGCAATTTCCCCATGAAGCCGCTCTGTTGTTGCGAGCCATCACCGAAAATGGTGTCCATCTCGACGCCATCTTCCATGTACATCATTACGCCAGGCTCGCCAATCGCCGCCTCGCCGGGGTCCAGCTCCACCTCGACATACTGCATGTCGTCGCCGAATATTTGGTAGTCGATCACATCCATAGCCATAGCCATACAACCCTCCTTTTCAATCAAACCTGTCGGAATCGATTCCTGAACCGGGCTCTGCTAAGCGGTAGGCAAGGATCTCGATCGATTCCAGCCTCCTTCGGCAGACAAGCTACAGAGTGTGCAACAAAACCGTTTTCAGTCCAAGGGCCACGCAGCTGGCTTGCCGTGCAATCATCTTGGCTGGTTTTTTCCGGTGACAACTTTTCACAAAACCGCGCCTATAATGGCACCAGCACAATCAACACGCGGGCTCCCGAACATGTCCATCAACCGAGGCACCACTGCGCTCTCCACCCTGATCCTGGCTGGCCACAACATCGCCAAACCGCTGGCCGACCTGTTGAGCCAGCACGGCCACCAGGCGCGTTACACCGAACAGCTATCATTGGCGCACGAATTGGCGCAGCAGCATCTGCCTGATCTGATCCTGGTCGCCCCGGATCAACAGTCAGCCAACTGGCCAGAGGCCTTGACCCACCTGCGCCCGTCGGCCTCCTACCCGCAACCCCTGGTTGTCGCATTGACTGAGCCATCACTGGCCCCTGGCGAGCTGATCCAGGCGGGCTTCGACGACATACTGACGCTGCCGGTGCAGACCGATCTGCTGCTGGCCAAGGCCCGCTGGCTCCAGATCAACCACCCGCGTGCGGCCCGCCACAACGCCCTGGTCACCGACCGCCAACATGGCGGCCTCGATCCGATCACCGGTCTACCCAATCGCTTTCTGTTCGATGACCGCCTGAGCCATGCCATCTATCGTGCGCGCCGTGACCTCTTCAAGTTGGCGTTGATGTTGCTTGATCTCGATGACTTCAAACAGATCCACGAGCGCTTCGGTGACGATGCCACCGAGTTGGCCCTGCGTGAAATCGGCGCCCGGCTGCTGACCGTGCTGCGCAAGACCGACACGGTCGCTCGGATCGGCCATGACAAATTCGCCATCCTTTTGGAGCAAACCGATCACCAGGACGACATCGCCATGCTCGCCAAACGCCTGATCGATCGGATCAACCTGCCGGTCGATTTCGCAGGCGTCCCGATCACCCTGGGCGCCAGCATCGGCATCGCGCTGTTCCCACTGGACGGCAGCGAGGTAGAGCCGCTGCACAAGGCAGTGGACTTGGCCATGTACAAAGCCAAGCAAAGCGGGAAGAATACCTACGCATTCATCAGTCAGCGCCAGGAGCAGGAGATCTGCATGTTGAACCCGTCCTGAGGGGGACAGCACGGGTTCTTTGGGCCTCGGGCCACCTACTGTTGTCACTTGCCATGTTGGCCAGCAATCTCAGTGGGCGGCATCGGCAGGGTGAATGGTTTCACCCGCCATATGACAGGTACGGCGTCAAGCAATCTTCCGGCGCCGCTGCCACCCAAGCGCAGCAAGGCCCAGCGCTGCCAGCAGCAGCGGTGCTGGCTCATTCACCGTACCCACATTGCCAGCCTCATTGGAAGCCGCAATACGCAGATTGTCGAGCGCTGCATAGCCCCCCTTCAGGAGATCGATCTGCAAGAGCACATTGCCGTTGGTATTACCTATGGCATCGAGCGCCACAGTCAGCTCAGACCAATTGAAAGTCCATTTATTGGGCGCAACGAGCCCCGTAATGTCTTCAGAGTCCAGCAGCTTTCCACCGCCAATGCCAGCCTGGCCGCTAGGATTATCGAACAGTGATAGTCGGAACACCGGTGCTTGTCCGCCGGTAGGGACGAACGGGCCGCCATGTGCGTTGAGATCTATGCTCGAAATATTCAGTCTGAAATTCAGAAAATGATTGTTGCCAACATTGAAAGCCAAACCGAGCAAGTCATCCTGACGTGAAGAAAGCATCCCCAACACATAACTGCCCGCAATACCTTGCGGGTCTTTGAATCCACCCTTGCCGCCCTGAGCCGCCGCCCAGGCCTGAGTGCCGCCTACACGCAGCGTCTCGACGGTGAATTGCTGTGCGAACGTAAAGCCCTGGGGTTGATTGGGATAAAGCTGGTTGACCGAACTAAGGGCATTGACATCACCACCGTTATCCACAAACCCTACCGGTTTTTCGAAATTCTGGTTGTACAGCACGACTGCGCCAGCTTGGGCTATGGGCGCACTTAAAACGAACAACGAAGCTGAAACCGCCATACAAAGGCGTTGCAAATTGGAGCGTTGACGCAGCTCAGCCCAGGGGCGGATATTTTCATGCATGTTCAATTCCTCATCTCAGAGACATTAAATGACGTTTCCAATGCCTCCTGGGCTTATCGTCCAATCCATATGGTTTCTGCTCACAGGGAGGCAAGTCGCCCGCAAGTATCCACATTCATATACGATTTGCAACAAATTATAATATTCCGAATATTAAATATAAATCAAAAGTTCATTTCATAAAAACTCTATATTTGTTCATTTAAAACAAAAATATATAATTCAAATTTCGAATATAAAACATCAAAATCAATCCAAAAAAATGCAAGATCACTCATACTGACAGGCTGGCATTTAACTGACAGAAAGACAGAGTGACAAGCGGAGCCCTGTTTACAGCACGGAGCGCGTCCCCATGCCGTTGCGGCTCGGCAAGCGGAAGCGCTTCTATGCCATTGCGATGGAATTCACCTAGCGTGCGGCAGACGCAGGAAATAATGGGTGATGGAATCGGATGCCCTGGCCGTGCCCTGACAATCGGGAACCGACCTGGCTATTGAAGAGGAGGGGCAATACAGGGTGGGCTGGATAGACATGGCGATTCCTGGCAGCCCCACAAGTCAACGGGAGCGTGCCAGTATGTCCGTCGGGTAAAGCTGTCAGAGCTTGCTGTTCAAGCAACCCGAGCTTTTGCATTCCCGAATGCGGCTTTGCAGGAACTGGGCGCGATCGATGGTCTGGTTGGTGGCGCAGTCGAGGTTGACGAAGAAATCGTCACCTTCGCGGCGTGAGCATTGGCTATTGCGTTTTTTCATCCATGCGAGCTGGCCTTGCTTAAGCGTAGTCTTACCTTGGCTGTCGAGCAGGCCGACCAGCTCTTTGTAGCGTTCGTTCAGCTCCTTGTCAGCCTCGCCGTAGACTTTGTTCAGGCAGTAGAGCCCATCGAAGTCATTGATGGGTTTGTCACAATTCGAGTTGGCGAATGCCAGGGCGGGTAATGCCAGTGCGAGCATGGCAAGGTATGGTTTCATGTTGAGATCCCTTGGTTGGCAAAGCGATGGATTATGATGTCGATGACCGGTCCGCGCAAATGCGCTTACAAGGACGCCGGCAGCGTGCCCCCATCAGGTGGCTGACCGTGTGGGACACAACCTGCTGGCAAGCGGTGATGCCTGCTACTCGAATGGCCGCGTCATTTTCAACACCTCACCATCCCTGACCAGCCATGCCAGCCGGGCACGCTCTCCCTGGGTGTCTTGATCAAGGTGGAAATAGCCGTCTGTCTCGACCAGCACGCCAGCCTCCGTCTCTTGGAATTCCAACTGGGCCAGCGCGCTTACTTGGGCTTCGATCAACGGCAGCGCCGTTGTTTTGATTTCTGCACCATAAAAAGCGAGGCAGGCACCATTGATCGGATGGGTCTGCAGTAGCCAACCCGACCGATACGACGCTGCCAGGTCGCGCCCGATGCCTGCTCTGTCGGCCATCGCCTGGTGGTCATCCAGAATGGCTGTGGCCTCCGCCAGCCGATTGGCAGGTACTGACAGCCAACCCTTGATGGTGGTGTAAGCCATATCGCCCCCTCGCCTGCCAATGTGCCATGCATACTTTTTTATAGTATTGATTGCCTGCCGTGCAGCCCGAATACCAGCCGCGCCATCACGATCCGATGATGGCCAATTGTTGCCGACGCTTGACCTGTTGCCCTTTGCCAGCTAGCAGGGTGTTCACGATGCCAGCACAGTCGGCGGTCAGCCGATGCTCCATTTTCATGGCCTCCAGCACCATCAACAATTGACCGGCTTCGACCCGATCCCCGGTCTGGACACGCACATCGACAATCGCACCGTCCATGGGCGCGAGGACGATACCGCTCCCCGCACCGGTCTGACGGATAGGCGGCGCATGGGTCACGTCTGCCACTTGCCAGGCCCCACTGCAGGTCTGCAACAGCAGTTGCCCATGCAACATGGCAAATGCAGCCTTGAGCCGACGCACCCCTTGCAGATATTCGCAGTGATGCGCATCGGTCTGCAGCAGCACTAGCGTCTGAGCCTGCCCAGGCAGCTGCGCATCACTCACCGTCAGTGCGGCCCCGGCGGTTTCGACGATCACCTCATGGGTGCGCTCGCCCACCCTCAACACACGAGGTTGCTCTCCCAGCTGTTGACGCCCCCAGTCTCCGACACGCTGTGAGTGAACCTGTTGCAGCAATGCCGCCGCCAGCGCCAAGCTGTCGAAGTCGATGCACTGCGCAGACAGGCTGGGCAAATCAGCCTGATATTGGTCGATGAAGCCGGTATGGGTTTCGCCAGCCATGAACGCTGGATGATCGATCAACTCTTGCAGGAAACGCTGGTTGTGCACCACACCGAGCAGAGTGGTCTGTGACAGCGCACGGGCCATGGCACGCACCGCATCAGCCCGAGTATCGCCATGGGTAATCAGCTTGGCCAGCATCGGGTCATAAAAGGGGGTGATCTGATCGCCAGTCTGGATGCCATGATCGATCCGGATCGAAGATGGCACCCGCCAATGGATGACCGGCCCGGTTTGCGGCAAAAAGCCTTGTGCCGGATCTTCGGCATAGAGCCGCACCTCGATGGCATGCCCGCGTGGCGTCATGTCCGACTGCTGCCAAGGCAGCCGCTCGCCCTGAGCCACCCGCAGCTGCCAAGCGACCAGATCCAGCCCGGTGACCAGCTCGGTGACCGGATGCTCGACCTGCAGGCGGGTGTTCATCTCCAGAAAATAGAACTGTTGATCGGCACCCAGCAGGAACTCCACCGTGCCTGCCCCCACATACCCGCATGCGCTGGCCGCCGCCACAGCTGCCGCCCCCATGCGCTCACGCAGGGCGTGGGTCATCACTGGGCAGGGGCTCTCCTCGATCACCTTCTGATGGCGCCGCTGCACCGAGCATTCACGCTCGCCGAGATGCAGCACCTGGCCATGAGTGTCCGCCAGGATCTGGAACTCAACATGTCGGGGATGCACCACCGCTTTTTCCAAAATCAGCTCATCGCTGCCAAATGCGTGTCGTGCTTCGCTTCGGGCGCGATGCACGGCGTCTTCCAACGCCATGGGTTGATTGACCAGCCGCATGCCTCGCCCCCCACCCCCAGCTACCGCCTTGATCATCAGCGGGTAGCCGATCTCGCTCGCGGCCTGGGCCAGCGCCCGGTCAGACTGATCCTCACCCGCATAGCCAGGCACACAGGGCACGCCCGCAGCCAGCATCGCAAGCTTGGCCTGCCGTTTGTTGCCCATCAACTGCATCGCAGCTGGCGATGGGCCAACCCACACCAACCCAGCCGCCAATATGGCCTGTGCAAATAGCGCGTTTTCCGAGAGAAACCCATAGCCTGGGTGCACTGCCTCCGCACCACTTTGCTGGCAGGCAGCCAGCAGGCGGGGAATCGACAGATAGCTCTCCCCTACCGCAGGTGGCCCCAGGCGCACCGCTTCATCTGCCAGCCTGACATGGCGGGCATGCTGGTCAGCATCGGAAAACACCGCGATGGTGTGATAGCCCAGCTGATGGGCGGTGGCAATGAGGCGGCAGGCGATTTCACCTCGATTGGCGATCAACAAGCGGCGGAAGGGGCGTGTCATGGCCAGGTCTCCACCCAGCTGGGCACGCGTTTGTCGATGAAAGCCGCTGCGCCCTCTGCCGCCTCGGCCCCTTGCATTGCCTCGCTAAAGCAGCTGGCTGCCTCATCCAGCAACGCATCCAGCGCCATCCCAGGCATGGCCTGCATCAGCCGTTTGGTCTGGCGGGTGACCAAGGGTGCGGTGCGGGCCAGCTGGGCCAGCAGTTCCGCCAATGCGCCAGTCAGCGCGGTATCGGATGGTTGGATCTGTTGCACCAGCCCCAGCGACAAGGCGCGGCGTCCATCGATACGCTGCCCGCTCAACGCCAGCCAGCGGGCCTGCGACAAACCAATGCGCTGGGCAACGAAGGGTGCGATCTGCGCTGGAATCAGCCCCAGGCCGGTTTCGGGCATGCCGAGCTGGCAATCGGCATGCGCCAGCACGATATCGGCCACGCAAGCCAAACCAAGCCCGCCCCCCAGCACCGCACCTTGCAGCACTGCGACCAACACCTGTGGCAGGGCCGCCGCCTGTTGCAGCATCTGCCCGAATTGGCGATTGAAACGTACCGCTGCTTGCGAATCCGAGGCAAGTTGGTGGCGCAGACCGGCCATGTCGCGGACATCGCCCCCGGCACAGAAATGTCCACCCGCCCCTTGCAATACCACGACCCGTGCCTCGGCATCGCTTGCCAGGCAGCTCCACAGGCGCGACAGTTCTGCCACCATCTGCAGGCTCATGGCATTGCGCTGTGCCGGACGATTCAATGTCACCTGAACCAGACCGCCTTGGCGGGCCAGTTGCAATGTCTCAAAAACCATGTCCATCTCCATCACTGCGGGCGTTTGCCGGGCAAGGTGCCGCTGAGTTTGCAGATGATGCCGAGCATGACCTCATCAGCTCCCCCGCCGATCGAAGCCAGACGGCCATCGCGATACAGCTGCGAAGCAGGGTTGTCCCACATATACCCCTGCCCACCCCAGAGCTGCAGGCAACTGTCCGCCACCTCGCGCACCAGGCGACCCGCCTTGAGTTTGGCCATGGAAGCCAGCATGGTGACATCCTGCCCGGCAATGTGCTGCTCGCATGCTTGCCAGGTCAGCGCCCGCAAGGCTTCCAGCTCGGTCCGCAATTCGGCCAGCCGGAAATGCACGGTCTGGTTGTCCAGCAATGGCATGCCGAATACCTGCCGCTGGCGGGCGTAATCGGTGGTGAGCCGCAGGCAGCGCTCGATGCAGCCGATGCAATTGGCAGCACCGAACAGGCGCTCTTCCTGGAACTGCAGCATCTGCATCATGAAACCTGCGTTTTCTTCACCAATGCGATAGCGTTGTGGCACCCGCACCCCATCGAAGAACACCTGGGCGGTGTCCGACGCCCGCATGCCCAGCTTGTCGAGCGGCTTGGAAAAACTGATGCCCTTGCTGCTGGCTGGCACAATGATCAGGGATTTGTTGGCGTGGCGATGGCCGTCGCTGGTATTGGCCAGCACACAAAAGAAATCCGCCTGCAAGGCGTTGGTGATCCACATCTTGCTGCCGTCGATCACATAGTCGTCCCCATCCTTACGGGCCGTGGTTTTGATGGCCGCCACATCAGAGCCAGCGTGCGTCTCGGACACGGCAATGCTGGCCACGTAGTCCCCTCGGATCGCCGGGGTCAGAAAGGCTTCACGCAATGCCTTGCTGCCAAAGCGCGCCAGGGCGGGCGTTGCCATATCCGTCTGCACACCGATCGCCAGTGGCACCCCCCCACAAGCCGACCAGCCGAGGGCCTCGGCCACCACCAGGTTGTACGACACATCCAACCCCAGGCCACCATTCTCGATGGGTTTATGGATGCCCAATAACCCCAGCTCACCCAGTTTGCGGAACAGCTCGTGTGCCGGGAAACAGCCAGCACGCTCCCACTCGTCGGCATGGGGGTTGATTTCCTTCTCGACAAACTGCAGCGCGGTGCGGCGCATCTGCTCGTGTTCGGGGGTCAATTGCATGGAAGGCTCCGGGTCAGAATCGGGCAACGCCGAAATGGTTGGGGTGCAAGGGCCGCTTGCCAGCAGTGGCAATCAGATCCAACAACAACATCAATAAGGTGCGGGAGTCACGCGGGTCGATCAGCCCGTCATCCCACAACCTGGCTGTGCCATACAGGGCGGTGGATTGCGCCTCCAGCCCTTGTGCGGTGGTCTGCTCCAGGGCATCCAGGCTGGCGGGGTCGGGTGTGATGCCTGCCCTGCGCTGTTTCTGCTCGGCCACGATGCGCAGCACCTTGCCAGCCTGCACCCCGCCCATGACGGCAGTGCGGCTGTTGGGCCAGGCGAAGATGAAACGTGGATCGAGCCCACGGCCACACATCGCATAGTTACCTGCGCCATACGAGCCCCCGATGACCAATGACAGCTTGGGCACATGGGCATTGGCCACAGCTTGCAACAATTTGGCGCCATGTTTGATCACCCCGCCCTGCTCGGCCTCCTTCCCCACCATAAAGCCAGTGGTATTGTGTAGAAACAACAACGGGCGACCGGTCTGGTCGCACAGCTGGATGAATTGCGCCGCTTTGGCCGCGCCTTGTGGCGTGATCGGGCCATTGTTGCCGATGATGCCGATACGATGTCCGGCCAGGGCGGCCCAACCACACACGGTCTGCTGATCGAACACCGACTTGAAATCGAGGAACTCGGAGTCATCCACCAGCCGTGCGATCACATCCCGCACGTCATATGGCTCCTTGGGGTCGGCGGGCACAAGCCCGAGCAGCTCGGACGGGTCATATCGCGGCTCATGATAATGGGGGTGCCCTGACTCGGCTGCAGACCAGCCAAGATGCGCCATCAGTTGCCGCACATAGCGGATGGCATCGGCATCATCCTCGGCCAGATACTCAGCGGTGCCCGCCAGGCCTGCGTGCATTTCCGCCCCGCCCAGCTCCTCATCCGTCGCCACCTCACCAGTAGCAGCCAGCAGCAATGGTGGCCCGGCCAGGAACAGCTTGGCCCGTTGACGCACCACGATCACGTAGTCCGACAGACCCGGCTGATACGCCCCACCCGCCGTAGCGTTGCCATGTACCACAGAGATCTGCGGAATGCCGGCCGCAGACAGCCGCGCCTGATTGGCAAAGGCGCGCGCACCTTCCACAAATACATCGGCGGCGTGATGCAGATTGGCCCCGCCACTTTCGGTCAACATGATCATGGGCAGTGCGTTTTCAAGTGCAATTTGTTGCAGGCGCAATGTCTTTCGCAACCCCGCTGGCGATATGGTGCCACCCTTGATGGCACTGTTATTGGCATAGACCAGGCACCGCACCCCGCTCACATAACCGATCCCAGCAATAATGCCCCCGCCGGCTTCGGTGCCGTCCTTGTCATCGTGCATCTGGTAGCCCGCCAGCCCCATCAACTCGATGAACGGGGAGCCAGGGTCGAGCAGCCGCTGCACCCGCTCTGGCGGCAATAATTGGCCACGCTGGTCGAATCTGGGCTTTTCCGCCTGCACCAGCCGCCCTTGCCGCTCGCGAATCGCCTGCAACTGATCCAGCATGCCCTGCATGGCGGCACGATTGGCGGCAAAGGCTGGCCCACTGGTATCGATCTGGCTCTGGATCACTGACATGGCAGCCTTTCCAACAATCGCGGTGGAATCGGGATCGGCATGTCCAGCAGCTGCTGGGCAAATGCCTTGCCTTGTGCATCCACCCGCAAGCTGGCCATGCCACCACCACCCAGCGCATGGCGCAGCACCAGATTCAACGCATGCAGCCCTGGCCAGGCATAGCACTCGACACGGCTTTGCGGGTGATCCAGCACATGCTGGAACCAAGCCTGCACTGCTGTGGGGGTCAATGCCTGATGCAGCCAAGGCAGGATCTCAGGGTGGCGGGCAATGACCCCAATGTTGGCATCATCGCCTTTGTCGCCGCTACGAGCCCAGGCCAGCTGGATCAACGGCACGCTGATCAGCCCATGTTCGTTCACCGGATGGGGTGGGGTGATCAACTTTGCATCCATCGGTATCGGCTCAATCGCCGGGAGCGTCGGTAAGGGCACCCTGATCACCTGTCCGCCAATATGCACCGACTGGGCCACCAGCGCCTGGGGAATCAGGCAGGCGAACAGCTTGATCACCGGTGACGGCTTGGGCCGCCCGCCCAGCAGGCTGACCAACCCTGGTGCCATCCCGGTCGCTGCCTGAGCGATTTCCCCCCCGAAGAATTGCAATGCGGGTTTCAAGGGATGGGTCACGGTAAGGCGCAACACCACTTCCCGCGTGTCGTCACAACGAGCATGGTGGCCATAGCTGGCCTCGGCACCCAGGATCTCGATCCGGGTTGCAGTAAACGGCGGCAGCTTCCGCTGCGCCAACAAGGCTTGTGCCTTGCTGATCAGGTGATCAGCTACTGATCGCGCCTTGGCTACCGCCTGCCGGCCTGCCAGCACACAGCAGGCAGTCAGCCGGTGGCCATCCTGCCAGGTCAGGCATGCTTTATATTGATGAGTGGGCGGCCTGCCCCGCGCGCCTTGTACTGCCACACGGTTGTCACCGATCTGGGTCAATTGCACTTGGCTGAAATCGCAAGTCACATCTGGCAACAGATAGGCCTGCGGATCGCCCACCTCATAGACCACCTGTTCTGCGACGGTCGGCACACTGACCAGCCCACCCGTGCCTGCTGGTTTGGTCACGACAAAGCAGCCATCCGCAGCGACCTCGACCAGCGGGAAGCCCATCTGATCAAACCCCGGCACAGTCTGCCAATCGGTGAAATTGCCACCACAGCACTGCGCCCCACACTCGATGATGTGCCCGGCCAATGAGCCCTGCGCCAGCTTGTCATAATCATGCAGCGACCAATTGAACGCATGCAGCAATGGGCCCAGCACCAGGGCGCTATCCACCACCCGGCCAGTGATCACGATATCGGCCCCGGCAGCCAGAGCAGCGGCAATCGGCGTCGCACCCAGATAGGCGTTGGCGGTCAAGGGGCTGGTCGGCAGCGGTGCGCCGGTCTGCCACTCCTTGACATCAGCGGCTTGCAACGCATCCAACTGTGGCATCAGGTCATCCCCCTGCACCACCGCCACGCTCAGCGTCAGACCTGCGGCATCGATGGCGGCTTGCAATCGATCCCGGCAAGCCAGCGGATTCACCCCACCTGCATTGCTGATCACCTTGATGCCTTTGGCCGCCAGCTGTGGCAACAACGGCGGCAACACGTTGTCCACGAAGTCAGGCGCGTAACCCAGGCTCGAATCCTTTACCTTGGCCGCCGCCATGATCGACAACGTCACCTCGGCCAGGTAATCGAACACCAGGTAATCCAGCTCGGCCAATCGCACCAGCTGAGCCGCCGCAGTTTGGGTATCCCCCCAAAAGCCGCTTGCACAGCCGATCTTGACGACTCTCTCCTCCATTGCCTCTCCTTGAACGGGCGATTTCGCTCAATATAATTCAATCGCTTGATTTAATAAATATCAAAATCCGTCAGAATTCGGCACAATAGCCACCAGACCCGTTCTCACCCCGCACCAGATCACTTCGCCATGACACCTTCCCCCGCCAGAAAGCGTGGCCGTCCGCCCAAAGACGCCGACACCAGCCTGCGCCGCGTGTTGATCCAACAGTCCGCCAAACTGTTTCGAGAACAAGGCTTCGAGCGCACCACCGTGCGTGACATCGCTCACGCCGCAGGTGTGCAGGCTGGCAGCTGGTTTTATCATTTCAAGAGCAAACATGAGATCCTGGCGGCGGTGATGCGGGAAGGTATGGCGGATTCGCTGGCGCGCATCCAGCAGCTGGATGTCGCCACCCTGCCCGCCAAAGCCGCATTGCGCGCGCTGATCCACACACACCTGCACACCATCCTGGCGCCAGATCATGATTTCATCCCAGTGATGCTCTATGAATGGCGCTCGCTGCCGCCGGCGGCACAGGTGGAGATCGCCGCCTTGCAGCAGCAATATGAGGCCGTATGGGAAAGCGTCATCGCACGGCTCCAGCAACATGGCGACTGGCCCATGCCCACCCGTGCGGATCGGCTGTTCCTGTTTGGCTCGTTGAACTGGATTGCGCAGTGGTATCGGCCCGACGGCCCGCTTTCACTGGACGATCTGGTGGATGACGCGATGGTTTTTTTCCTGCGCAGCGCCTGACACAAGACGCCGCCTCGAAAGCAACATACAATTCAAGCATCTTGCCTCAGGAGCCCATCCCATGCGCTGGAATGACATGCGACAAAGCGACAATGTCGAAGACCGCCGCAGCGGTGGCGGGGGATTGCCCATTGGCGGGCTGAGTATCGGGGGCATGGTGGTGGTCGCCGTGATCAGTCTGCTGCTGGGGCAAAACCCGCTGGAAATCCTCGGCCTGATGCAATCCGCCAGCCAGCACCCGACCAATCAAGCCGCCCAACCGCGCACCCAGCCCACCAACGATGAAGGCAAACGATTCGTCTCAGCCATTCTGGGCGACACCGAAGACACCTGGGATCATTTGTTCAAGCAGGCTGGCAGCCACTATGAACGGCCCACGTTGGTTCTGTTCCGCGATGCGGTCAGCTCGGCTTGCGGACGCGCCAGCTCGGCGGTCGGCCCGTTTTACTGCCCTGGTGATAAAAAGGTCTATCTCGACTTGGGCTTTTTCGACGAATTGCAACGGCGCTTTGCCGCCCCGGGCGATTTTGCGCAGGCTTATGTCATCGCACACGAGGTCGGCCATCACATCCAGAACCTGATGGGCGTATCAGGACAGGTGCATCGCAAACAACAAGCACTCGGCAAAAAAGCCGCCAATGCGCTATCGGTACAGCTGGAGTTACAGGCCGATTGCCTGGCGGGCGTGTGGGGGCATTATGCCCAGCAACGTAAACTGCTCGACCCAGGCGACATGGCCGAGGCCCTGACCGCTGCCCATGCCATCGGTGACGACACCCTGCAGCGCAACGCCACGGGCCATGTCGTGCCTGATGCCTTCACCCATGGCTCGTCTGAGCAACGCATGTACTGGTTCAAGCGCGGCTTCGAGGCAGGCGACATGCGGCGCTGTGATACATTCTCCGCAGCAAAGGGCTGACCACCACCCTCTATCCGGGCCCGGCAGCCCCAACTACACTGCGCGCCCTACCCACCAAGACACCTGAGCTTCAGATGACACCACCTTCCAGCTATTTCCAACACATCGACGGCGGCCTGTACCGCTTCATCACCGAAGCACGCCACGCTGACAACGCACAGCCCGTCATCGTGTATGAACACCTGTGGCCTTTCGAGCCTGGTATATGGGTACGCAATGCCGTGGAGTTCCAGCAGCGCTTCACCCCGATAGACGCGGCCATCGTACAGGCCCAGATGCAGGGCAATCGCCAGGCCGCCCAACAAACCGTTACTGCCGCCAAAGCCGCGCGCCGCGCACGGCAAACCTCGACCTGAGTGGTGCATGGCCTGATCAGCCCCCATCCGACACGGTGCCATGGCCCACCACGGCGGATGGTGGTCGCCGGCACAGTCCATGATCGACGCGGCGCCGCGACCCATGAAAAGAGCCTAGCCCCCTTTCTGTTTTTCCTCCAGCGCCTCCCAGCGGGCCAGCTTCTCCAACAACTGCTCATCGATTTCATCGATTCGCAATTGCCAAGCCTTCAACTGTTGCGGGTCAGTCTTGTAAGCATCAGGAGCCAGCAATTGGGCGTTGATCTCAGCCTGCGCGGCTTCCAATGCGGCGATCTCATCGGGCAATGCGGCCAATTCACGCGACTCGTTGAATGACAACTTGACTTGACGATTCTTCACCGGCTGAGCTGCGGGCTTGCTCGCCACGACAGCCTTCTCAGCAGGCTTCTGACTCTCCATCCGGGCTTTGGCTGCCTGGAAGTCCTCATAGCCGCCAGGGTACTCGCGCAGCACCCCTTCACCCTCGAATGCGATCACCTGCGTCACCACATTGTCCAGAAACGCACGATCATGGCTGACCAGGAACACTGTGCCGGTGTAATCCGCCACCAGCTGCTCCAGCAGCTCCAGGGTGTCGATATCGAGGTCATTGGTGGGCTCATCCAGCACCAGCACATTGGCAGGCTTGGTGAACAGCCGCGCCAGCAGCAAGCGATTGCGCTCGCCCCCCGACAAGGATTTGACCGGAGAACGGGCTCGCTCGGGCGCGAACAGAAAATCACCGAGATAGCTCATGATGTGTTTACGTTCATTGCCGATCTGGATGAAATCACTACCTTGGCTGATCACATCGACAATCGCCATCTCCTCATCCAATTGCTCACGAAACTGATCGAAGTAAGCAATCTGCAGATTGGTCCCGGTCTTGACCGTCCCGCCATCAGGCTGGATCTCCCCCAGAATCAACTTCAACAGCGTGGTCTTGCCGATGCCATTGGGGCCAAGCAGACCGATACGGTCACCACGCTGGATGCGCGTGGTGAAATCCTTGATCAAGGTGCGGCCCGCATAGGCTTTGGTGACCTTGTCCAGCTCAGCCACCAGCTTGCCCGAGCGCTCACCCGCGTCTAGTGAGAACTGCACCTGCCCCATCTGCTCGCGTCGGGCCGCCCGATCACGCCGCAATTGCTCCAGCCGCCGCACTCGCCCCTCGTTGCGGGTACGCCGCGCCTCTACCCCTTTGCGAATCCACACCTCTTCCTGCGCCCAGAATTTGTCGAATTTACGGTTGTGGATGGCCTCGACCTCCAGCATCTCGGCCTTTTTGAGTTGATAGGTCGCGAAATTGCCCGGAAAGCTGCAAAGCAGGCCGCGATCCAGCTCGACGATGCGAGTGGCGACATTGTCCAGAAAGCGCCGATCATGGGTGATCACCAGCACCCCACCGGCAAAGGCGCGCAAGACACCCTCTAGCCACTCGATGGCCGCCACGTCCAGGTGGTTGGTCGGCTCGTCCAACAACAGCACATTCGGCTCAGCCACCAGCGCCCGCGCCAGCGCCACGCGCTTTTTCCAGCCACCGGACAATTCATCGACCGGCTTGTCGGCGGGCAAGCCCAGCGTAGACAAGGTGGATTCCACCAGGCTGTTGAATCGCCAACCATCCTGCGCCTCCAGCGCGGTCTGCAGGCTTTGCATCCGGGCCAGCAATGCCTCGTCGTGGGCATGGGCCAATTGCTGGGTGCAGTGATGATAGTCACGCAGCAGCCCCGCCAGATCCGCCAAGCCACCCGCCACCGCATCAAACACCGACAGCCCCGGCTCAAACAAAGGCTCCTGCGGCACGTAAGCCACCTTGGCATCACTGGCAAAACGGATCAACCCGTCATCGAGCTTCACCAGCCCCGCCAACGCCTTCAGCAGCGACGATTTGCCGGTACCATTACGTCCGATCACCCCAACCCGTTCACCCGCATCCAGATTCAGGGCAGCCTGATCCAACAAGGGATGGTGGCCAAAGGCCAAACATGCGTTATCAACAGAAATCAGCGGCAAGATGAGACCATCCTAGAAACAATCATTATCGATCGATCGATTATACCAGCCACCGCCTCACTTCGACGTGGCAGCGCCCATCTCTGATCGGCATTGGGCCGGAAACAGGGCGGCACCAGCCATGAAATCGTGTCAACAGAACCTAGACCCCATGCCCAGGCAACGATACAATTCAATTCTTTTCGACATACGTTGCTTGCGCTCGTTTTCCAGACTTCCACATTGGCATGCAGGTTTTCCGCTCCCCTTTTTCCGTCAGTGACGCCCCCTGTGCATTGACCATCGGCAACTTTGACGGTGTCCATCTGGGCCATCAGGTCATATTGGACAGGCTGGTCAAAGTGGCACGCCAGCGTGGCCTGCCCGCTGCGGTGATGACATTCGAGCCACATCCACGGGAGCTGTTCACACCCGAGGCCGCCCCAGCCCGCCTGAGCAGCCTGCGCGAAAAACTGGAACTGCTGGCAGTGCAGGGGGTCGATCGCGTCTACGTCGTCCGCTTCACCCGCGCCTTCGCGGCGCTGAGCGCGGATGCCTTCATCCACGACATCTTGGTACGTCGCTTGCAGGCGCGGTATGTCCTGGTGGGGGATGACTTCTGCTTCGGCGCCCGGCGTCAGGGCAATTTCGAGATGCTGTCCCAGGTTGGTGGCGCACTCGGCTTGACGGTGGAGAGCATGCCCAGTGTCATGTCCGGGCAGACGCGGGTATCCAGCACAGCCGTCCGCGAGGCATTGGCGGCAGGTGACTGCGCCCTGGCTGCGTGCTTGTTGGGCCGGCCTTATTCCATCAGTGGCCGCGTATTTCATGGCGATAAAATTGGCCGGACATTGGGCTTTCCGACAGCAAACATCCAGGTGAAGCACAACAAGCCGCCGCTGAAGGGCATCTTTGCGGTCGAGGTCCACGGCCTTGATCAACGTATCTACCAAGGCGCGGCCAGCCTCGGCCTGCGCCCCACCATCACCGCGAACGGGAGAGCCACGCTCGAAGTCAATCTGTTTGACTTCGGGCGCAGTATTTATGGCGAGCACCTGCGGGTCGATTTCCTGACCAAGCTACGGGACGAGGAGAAATACGCCAGCCTGGATGAGCTGACCCAGGCCATCGCCCGTGATGTCGCGCAATGCCGCCACTTTTTCGCGCAGCGTGAACTGACCATCGCCCATTCCATCCAACAGGCTGGTTGATACCGCCATCACCTGTTTTGTGAATTAGAATGGGGACATACCCAATATTTGCCTGAGACTACAACGACATGTCCGACCATAAGAACACTTTGAACCTTCCCGATACCGGCTTCCCCATGCGTGGCGATCTGGCCAAGCGCGAGCCGGGCATGGTGGCGCAATGGCAGCAACGCCAGCTGTACAAGACAATCCGCGAGACCAGCCAGGGCCGCCCGAAGTTCATCCTGCATGACGGCCCGCCGTATGCCAATGGCGACATCCACCTGGGCCACGCCGTCAACAAAATTCTGAAGGACATCATTGTCAAATCGAAGACCATGGCGGGTTTCGATGCACCCTATGTACCCGGCTGGGACTGCCACGGCCTGCCCATCGAGCATCAGATCGAGAAGCTGCATGGCAAGCACCTGGAGCCCAATGCGTTCCGCAAGCTCTGCCGTGAATATGCAGAAAGCCAGATCGAGCGCCAGAAAGTCGATTTCATCCGGCTGGGCATCCTGGGCGACTGGGACAAGCCTTATAAGACAATGGACTTCAAAACCGAAGCCAACATCGTCCGTACGCTGGGCCACATCCACCAGAACGGTTTCCTCTACAAAGGCGCCAAGCCTGTGTACTGGTGCCTGGATTGCGGCAGCTCGCTGGCTGAGGCCGAGGTTGAATACCAGGACAAGCACTCCCCTGCCATTGATGTTGCCTTCCGCGTAGTCGATAACCAAGCACTGGCAGAGGCATTTGGCACCCATGTCAATGGCGAAGCCGCTTATGCGGTGATCTGGACCACCACCCCCTGGACGTTGCCCGCCAACGAAGCAGTCAGCGTCCACCCGGAAGTCATCTACGACCTGATCCAGACCGAGAAAGGCTTATTGATCCTGGCGCGTGACCTGGCCGAGTTTGCGCTGCAGCGTTATGGGCTGGAGTCGGTCGAGGTGGTTGGCCAATGTACTGGCAACAAGCTGGAGCACCTCAAGCTCAAGCACCCGTTCCTCGACAAGGAAGTCCCCATCATCTGTGGCCTGCACGTCACCGTCGATGCTGGCACTGGCTTGGTCCATACCGCACCAGCCCACGGTCTGGAGGACTATCTGGTCGGCAATCACTATGGCCTGCCGGTCAACAACCCAGTCGGGCCGGATGGCAAATTCATCAACAGCCTGCCGCTGTTTGGCGGCATGAGCATCTGGGATGCCAACCCCAAGGTCATGGCCACCCTGGAGGCCAATGGGGCGCTGTTGGTGCAAAAGAAACTGCTGCACAGCTACCCGCATTGCTGGCGGCACAAGACACCCGTCATCTTCCGCGCCACCAGCCAATGGTTCATCGGCATGGAAAAGGCCGGCAATCAAGGCGAGACACTGCGCCAGCGCGCACAGAAAGCCGTCGAGGACACACAGTTCTTCCCTGCCTGGGGCCGCGCCCGCCTGGAAGCCATGATCAACAATCGCCCGGACTGGTGCGTCTCCCGCCAGCGCTACTGGGGCGTGCCGATGCCCTTGTTCGAACACAAAGAGACTGGCGAGCTGCACCCCCGCACCACGGAGCTGCTGGAAGCCGTTGCCCAACGTATCGAGCAAGGTGGCATCGAAGCCTGGTTCGCACTCGACCCGGCGGATTTGCTGGGCGAGGACGCTGCGCACTACCACAAGCTGTCGGATACCATGGATGTCTGGTTCGACTCTGGCTCGACACACTACGCGGTGGTGAAGCAACACGCCGACATGGTGCGCACCGACAGCTCGGATGACTTCCCGGCAGATCTTTACCTGGAAGGCTCCGACCAGCATCGTGGCTGGTTCCAGTCATCACTGCTGACCGGTTGTGCCACCTTTGGCCATGCCCCTTACAAGCAGCTGCTGACCCATGGCTTCACCGTGGACGCGCACGGGCGCAAGATGTCCAAATCATTGAAAAACGGCATCGAGCCGCAGGAAATCTGCAACAAGTTCGGCGCGGACATCCTGCGCCTGTGGATTGCATCCAGCGATTATTCGGGCGATCTGTCGCTGTCGGAAGAGATCCTGAAGCGGGTCACCGAAAGCTATCGTCGCATTCGCAACACCCTACGCTTCCTGCTGGCCAATCTGGCTGACTTCGATGCCACCACCCAATTGCTGCCATTCGAGCAGCTGTTGGAGATCGATCAATACGCCATCGTGCAGGCCAAAGCCCTGCAGGATCGCATTGCCGAATACGCGGGCACCGAAACGGGCAGCCACTTCCAGCGCTATACCTTCCACCATGCGGTGCAAGAGCTGACGCAGTACTGCTCGGAGGATCTGGGTGCGTTCTACCTCGACATCCTGAAAGACCGCCTGTACACCGCAGGGGCCAATGCGCCAGCACGGCGTGCCGCACAGACTGCGCTGCATCACATCACACACAGCCTGATCAGATTGCTCGCACCCATCCTCAGCTTCACTGCCGAGGAAGCCTGGGGCTGGCTGACCGGCAATCAACAGGATTCCGTATTCCTGCACACCTGGTACGCCTTCCCCGCCATCGACGTAGCCGAATGCGAACGCCTGCAGCAACGCTGGAGCGCATTGCGAGCCTTCCGTTCACAGGTGCAAAAGCAGATCGAAGAAGTGCGGACAGCTGGCGGGGTCGGCTCGTCGTTGCAGGCCGAAATCACCATTACCGCGACCGATCCGCTGTATGCGCTGCTGGCCTCGCTGGGTGATGACCTGCGCTTTGTGCTGATCACCTCCCAGGCCAAGCTGGTCAACGGGCAGGCTGACGAAGTCACCGTCACACCAAGTCAATACACCAAGTGTGAGCGCTGCTGGCATTACCGCGCAGATGTCGGCGCGATAACCGCCCATACCGGGCTGTGTGGCCGCTGTGTATCCAATCTGTTTGGTGAGGGAGAGGCACGTCGTCATGCGTAAGTGGTTGTTACTGGCTTTGGTCGTGGTGGTGATCGATCAATTTTCCAAGTTGTGGATCGATGGCAACCTGTTTTACGGCCAAACCATTCCGGTCATTCCATCATTCAATATCGTCAAGGCCTACAACCCTGGCGCGGCGTTCAGCTTCCTGGCCGATGCCGGGGGCTGGCAACGACATTTCTTCAGCGTGATCGCTGTTGTCGTCTCGATCGGGCTGGTATGGATGTTGCGTAAAAACAGCACCAACCGTTTGCTCAGCAGTGCACTCAGTCTGATTCTGGGCGGTGCCATCGGCAATCTGATCGACCGGATCGCCTATGGCCATGTGGTGGACTTCATTCAGATCTACTACCAGCAATGGTACTACCCGGCATTCAATCTCGCGGACAGTGCCATCTGTGTCGGGGCGGCGCTGATGATCATCGACAGTTTCAAGAAACAGCCCGACGTGGCACATTGAACGGAAAAGCCGGTTGAAAAACCGGCTTTTTTGTCCCTGGTCCCACACATGACACGCATGTGGATCACTCAATAGCCACTCGCTTGGCACATAGCGCTCTGCTATCATCAAAACCGCATGTACGGTGGCTCCGCAATCGTTTGCGTCGCGACGGCACCAGATCCTGAAGTCATTGACAAGGTGTGGCCGCCCTACCCGTCGGCGGATGTACCCGCGAGCAATGGCGGCATCTGCCCCTCAATCGAGGCAACCTGACACGGGCCATGAATCCGAGCCAGCGGAAAAGGAGCTGTCATGCGCCGGACAAACTATCGGTTCATCATGGCTGGCACATACACCAACACATAACAGGGAGAGCATATGAGCAACCAGTCAGACAATAACCCCTACGCAGCACCACAAAGTGCAGTAGCACCAGTCGGCCCTACCATCCGCGATGACTTTGGCAACTTCATCCCCAATGGCCGCAGCGTGCCTGCTGGCAGCGCCGCCAGCTGGTTCGGCGCGGCATGGGAGTTGTTCAAGAAATCACCGATGATGTGGATCTTCACCACCATCCTGTTCGTTCTGCTCTCTTTCATTGCCTCCATCATCCCTTTCTTCGGTTGGCTGGCGGGTAATATGCTGATGCCATTTCTCGTGGGCGGCATGATGATCGGCTGCAGAACACAGGAGGAAGGCGGCGATCTGAACATCGACCATCTATTTGCTGGCAAGCAACACACCGGCAACTTGGTGATGATCGGCTTGATCTACATCGGCTTCATTGTTCTGATCGGCATCGTAGTCACCATCATCGCCTTTGGAGTCTTTGGAGGAGCGGCGCTGGCTGCAGCCTTTGGGTCCAGCCAAAATGATGATGTGGCAACAGCCATGGCCTTGGGTGGGTTGGGAATTGGCGCGATATTGTTGTTCCTGATCATCCTGGCGCTGAGCATCCCCCTGGTCATGGCAGTCTGGTTTGCACCAACGCTGGTGGTGTTCAACGAGCTCAAGCCATTTGAAGCAATGAAGATGAGCTTCAAGGCCTGCCTGAAAAACATCCTGCCGTTCTTCGTCTATGGCCTGCTGTATTTTGTGTTGATGGTGTTGGGCATGATCCCGTTGCTCCTCGGCCTGCTGATTGTAGGGCCGCTCATCCTGGCCACACTCTATACCAGCTACCGCGATATCTTTTACGCGCAATAAATCATCTGATCCATGCTTGATACCTTACGCGTCATCTCCACTCCTGAGGGGGTGGAGTTGACACTCAGACTGGCCGGGCCGGTTTCCCGCTGCTTGGCTTGGCTGATCGATGTGCTGATCCGCACAGCCATCTTCCTTGCCTTCGCCACCGTTTTAGGTAGCCTGGATCGATTCGGCGCCGGTTTGGCTGCCGTTCTCTGGTTTCTGCTGGAATGGCTCTACCCGGTCATGTTTGAAATGCTGCGGCGCGGCGCCACCCCTGGCAAAGCTTCGATGAAACTGCGGGCCGTGATGGATGACGGCACCCCGATCACCTGGGGCGCCTCACTGACCCGCAACATCTTACGGGTGATCGATTTCATGCCGCTGATGTACCTGGCCGGCTTTATGTCGATGCTCATCAGTGGTCGTTTCCAGCGACTTGGCGACCTCGCAGCGGGCACGGTGGTGGTCTACAGCAGCGAGCTGGCCTACCCGAACACCTTACCAGATGCACCTGTCCGCACCCCGCCGGTCAGACTGCTGCCAGAAGAACAACGTGCCATCATCGATTTCGCACAACGCCTGCCAGGCTGGACGGACGAGCGGGCAGACGAGCTGGCGGCCATTGCCGAACCCTTGATCGAAAACAAACCCACCGCCTCCCCCAGCATGCAACTGGTGGGTTTGGCCCGATTTCTGTTGGGGCAACGATGACGCAGGAACAATTCGAGCAAGCCCACGAAGCCACCTGGCGGGCATTCGAGCTGTGGCTGGCAGGGCGACAGAAAAGGACCATGGCATCCGATGCGCAGCTGACGACACAGACCATTCCGGCCATCTATCGCGAGGTGTGCGCGCACTTGGCGCTGGCACGCGATCGCCAATACACCAGTGCCCTGCTCGACCGCCTGAATCAGCTCGCGCTGGAAGGCCACGAGGTGCTGTACGGCGCCCGGACTGGCATTGCCGCCAAGATCGCGCGCTTTTTCCACCGGGGGTTCCCACAACTGGTCCGCCAGCATGGTGGCGTGGTATTGGCATCCGCTGCCTTGTATTTCATCCCATTGATCATCTGTATCGTCTGGGCGCAATTCGACCCCAAGGCGATCTATCACGTCATGCCTGCCGACGAGGTCGCTGATTTCCAAAAGATGTACTCCAGCAGCATGGCCACACAGGGACGGGATGCAGCGGATGATGTCATGATGTGGGGGCATTACATCGGCAATAACATCAAAATCGATTTCCAGTGCTTCGCCGGGGGGCTGTTATTTGGTGTGGGTACGGTGTTCTACCTGATTTTCAACGGCATCATGCACGGCATGGTGGCAGGATATCTGACACAGATCGGCTCTGGGCAACAGTTCTGGGGGTTTGTATCCGGGCATAGCAGCTTTGAGCTGCTAGGAGCGGTCTTGGCTGGCGCGGCTGGCCTGCGCATTGGGCTGGCCTTGATTGCGCCGGGCCGCCTCAGCCGGGCCACCGCGCTCAAATTTGCCGCCAAACCTGCTGTTGGCTTGTGCGGGGGGGCCGCAACCATGACCTTTGTCGCAGCCTTCATCGAGGGATTCTGGTCGCCCAACCCCTGGGCGCCATTCGAATTCAAAGTCGGGCTCGGCATCGGCCTGTGGGTGTTGTTGCTGGTGTATTTTCTGTTTGCGGGGCGGCGCCATGCAGCTTGACAAGATGTCGCTGAATCTACGTAGCCGCACCCCGTGGGAGGCCATCGATCTCGGTGTGGCGTTGTTCCGCCAGCTGGCTGGCCCACTGTATCGGGCCACTTTACCCAGCCTGTTGCTGATCATCCTACCCGTCATTTTGCTGGGCTATTGGTGGCCAGCCCAGGCCGGTCTGATCATCTGGTGGCTGAAACCGCTGTATGACCGCATTCTGTTGCTATTTCTTTCTCAGGCCATCTTTGGCAACCACCCCAGCTGGCGTGAGGTGCTGCGGGCCGTGCCCGACTTGGCCCGCCATACCGGCCTCCTCCACGCGCTCACCTTGGGGCGGCTGTCATTGTCACGCACCTTCCGACTGCCGGTCCGCCAATTGGAACGCCAATCGGGCAAGCCCCTCAAGGCACGTTATCGTGTACTCGATCGTAATGGCCGCAGCCAAAGCATGTGGATGGGGCTGGTGTTACTGCACATTGAAGGCGTCCTACTATTCGGCCTGTGGATACTGATCAATATGCTGCTACCCAGCCATGCCTTCCAATCCGGCTGGGACACCATATTTGCGCCATTGACCGGCGAATCGCCACTCCGGCAAAGCCTGATCAACCTGCTGTGGGTATCCTGCCTGTTGCTGATCGAGCCGATTTTCGTGGCCTCCGGCTTTGCTCTGTACCTGAACCGGCGGAGCGAGCTGGAAGGTTGGGACATCGAATTGGCCTTCCGTCGCTTGAGCCAGCGGCTGCGTTCGATGGTGGGCATGCGCCAGACACTCGCCTGTCTGTTGACGGCAGGATGGCTGGCATTCATGGGCCTGCAGCCTTCTCCAGCCTATGCCGACACCACCACACCGGCGACGCCCAGTCAGGCCAAACAGGCAATTGACGAGATCATCGCCCGCCCTGAATTCGGCCACTATGAACAAGTCAGCCAGTGGCGTGCCACACCTGCCTTCCGCAATTGGCTGATCGAGACTTTTCAATACGACCCGTGGAACCCCAAACCCGAGGAAAGCAAAAACGAATCAACCCCAGCCTGGCTCGCCAAACTGATCGCAGTATTGGCCGAATCAATGCGTTGGTTGATCTGGGTGGTCGGTGGCATCCTGCTGGCGCTGGGCGTGGTGTGGCTGAGTCGCCATATCAGCTTTGAAGGCGGCAAACCCACCTGGCGCAAGCACACGTCACCAATGAGCCTGTTCGGGCTCGACATCACGCCGGATTCGCTCCCCAACCTGCCTGGCGAGGCTGCCCAGCAACTGTTGGCACAAGGCAAGCCCTTGGAAGCCTTGTCGTTGCTCTATCGGGCGTCGCTATCCGCCCTGGTGCATGACCACCAGCTGATATTGAAGCCAGGCGACACCGAGCTGGACTGCACCCGCCGCAGCGAACTGCTGCTGGGCCAAGCTGGCCATGGCTATTTCAAGCAACTGGTCAGGCTATGGCAACAAGCCGCCTATGGGCACCAGATCCCACAGCCTGAATCGATCCAACCGTTATGTCTGGATTGGGCCCGACATTTCGTGAAACAGGAGGCCGCCGCATGATGCGCTTCCTGAAATGGCTCCCCGTCATCCTGCTGGGCATGTTGCTGATCTTGATGTTCAGCCTGTTCGAGCGTTACCCCCACGCCCGCTGGGTGGGCCCCAGCGGCATGGCAGCAACCGATGCCTACCACGCAGTCGGGCTGTGGCTGAATCGATTGGGCGCACAACCGCACCGCATGCTGACGCTTTCGGAGCTGTCACAGCTCCCCCCCCAAGCGACATTGCTCTTGGGGGATCGCCGCGACAAGATCATATCCCCCCAACATGTCGATCAACTGCTCGACTGGGTCAAGCGCGGTGGGCGGCTGCTGGTAGAGGCCGAGCAGCCCGGCGAGACGGATCTGTTGCTGGAAGCCTTGCAGATCAAGCACGAGGCCGATAACGAAGCCCATGAAGCGGCAGATGTCAGCCAATTTGCGCTTGATGGTCGCGCGTTCCGGGTACAGTTCATGCCCTATCAGAATCTTGAGGCGTCCATTCAACAAGCTGAGTGGCACGTCAAAGACCGGTTTGGCCTGCGTGTCGTCCATCTGCGCATGGGCAAAGGACGGATCACGGTGATGTCGAACTTTGACTTCATGGTGGACAACGCCCTGGCCCGTCACGACCACGCTGATTTCCTGTGGTACGTGCTCAACCAGGGCGGGCCGCCAAGTCCGGTCTGGGTCGGGGCCATCATCGAGGGCGAATCCACCTGGCAGCTACTGGCCCGCACTGCGCTCCCGGCGTTGATCACCACCGCCATCCTGCTCCTGGCCTGGCTTTGGCACATTGCACCCCGCTTCGGCCCGCTCCAACCTGAGCCGCAGCCCATCAGAAGACGACTGAGCGAGCACCTCGCCGCAGTCGGTCGTTTCTGGTGGCAACATGGGCTGCAGGCCAATATGCTGAACTTGGTCCGGCAATGGGTCATGCAACGCATCCAGCGCCACCCTACGCTGGCGCCACTGCCCACCGACCAGCTGACCACTCAGCTGGCGGAGCGCACCCGGCTCACCACACTCGACATCGACCACGCCCTGCATGGCCAACCCAAGCGCAGCGAGGCTTTTCTGCGCTGTATGCAGGCGCTGATCCGTATCCATCAATCTTTGTAGGCATAACAGACATGATGCAAGATCCGACATTTGAATCCCGACTCAGCGAGGCCGTCAAAGCCCTGGACGCCATGCGCGAAGCCATTGGCCGCGCCTTGGTCGGCCAGCGCGACGTGGTGGATCAGACACTGATCGCCCTGCTGGCCGGCGGGCATGTTTTGATCGAAGGGGTGCCTGGCCTGGGCAAGACCTTGCTGGTGAAATCACTGGCCAAGACCTTCAGCGGTGACTTCCGCCGGATTCAATTCACGCCAGATCTGATGCCCTCGGACGTCACCGGCCACACCCTATACGACCCGGCTACCGGACACTTCTCAACGCGCAAAGGCCCGGTCTTCACCAACCTGTTGCTGGCAGACGAGATCAACCGCGCCCCCGCCAAGACGCAGGCGGCGCTGCTGGAGGTCATGCAGGAACGGCAGGTGACCATCGAAGGCCAAGCGCATCAGCTGGATGCACCGTTCATGGTGCTGGCCACCGAAAACCCCATCGACCAGGAGGGCACCTACCCACTGCCAGAAGCCCAACTCGATCGTTTTCTGCTGAAAATCCAGATCGACTATCCCTCGCTGGAAGAAGAAACCCGCCTGGTCAAACAAGTCACCCAGGGTGCCATCGGGGAACAGCTTGATGTGAATGTCGTCCCAACCTTGATCAAGCCCGCGACTGTGCTGGCTTTGCAAGAGATGGCCGCCCGTGTGATGGTGGATGATCGGGTAATGGATTACGCTGTGCGGCTGGCCCGCGCCACGCGCAGCTTTGCCCGGCTGACCAGTGGCGCGGGGCCGCGTGGTGCCATCGCACTGGTCCGCGCAGGCAGGGCCTGTGCGCTGCTGGCAGGCCGGGCATTTGCCACGCCAGACGACATCAAGCAGGTGGCGCTGCCCACCCTGCGCCACCGGGTCGTGCCCTCGCCAGAGGCCGAAATCGAAGGCACCCATGCTGATCAGCTGTTGCTGCAGCTGCTGAACGAAGTCGAGGCTCCTCGTCAATAATCATGCTGCAACCCAGTCGCCTCCTGCTTTACCTGTTGCTGGCCCTGCTGGCCCTCTCGATCGCCGCCATCCCCTGGCCCGACGCATTGAACGAGCCATGGCGTATCGCACTGCTTCTGCTGATGAGTGCCGTGGCGCTGGATGCGATCCTCATCTGGCGCGCACCACAAACCATGCAGGCTGAACGCCACCTGGCTGGCGTGATCCCGGTGGGCGTGGAATCGACCGTCACCCTGACCTTACGTCAGACCGGCACCCTGCCGGTGCGGGTCACATTGTTCGACCACTACCCGGTCGAGCTGCACTGTGAGGATTTTCCGATCACGCTGCGCTTGGCAGGACGGCAGGGCAGCAGCCTGCAGTACCGCATCCGAGCCAATCAACGCGGCAGTTTCCAGTTTGGCCGGGTCGAGGCCCAGGTCGGCAGCCCGCTGGGCCTATGGCGACGGACGATCTGGCTGGGTGCCGAGCAATCCATCCGGGTCTATCCCAACTTCGCCAAGGTCTCGGGCTACGCGCTGCTGGCCACCGCCAACCGGCTCAGCCTGTTGGGTGTGCTACAGCGCCGCCGCCGTGGAGAAGGCCTGGAGTTCCACCAGCTCCGCGAATACCGCGAAGGCGACAGCCAGCGGCAGATCGACTGGAAAGCCACCGCCCGCATGCGCAAACTGATTTCACGTGAATATCAGGACGAACGCGACCAGCAGGTCATGTTCCTGCTGGATTGTGGCCGTCGCATGGCCGCCCAGGATGGCGAGCTGTCGCATTTCGATCACGCGCTGAATGCCCTGCTGCTATTAGGCCACGTCGCATTGCGCCAAGGTGATGCCGTGGGGCTGATGACCTTCGCCAGCGACACCCCACGCTTTGTTGCACCGCGCAAGGCCAAATCGACAACCAGCCTGCTCATGGACACCCTATTCGACTTGCAACCTGGCAAGCTGTCTCCGGATTATCTCAGGGCCGCCCTCGATCTGACCACGCAGGTGAAGCGCCGTGCCTTGGTCATCGTCGTCACCAGCCTGCGTGATGAAGACAGCGACAGCCTGCTGCCAGCACTGAAGCTACTGCGGGAACGACACCTGGTGGTAATGGCCAGCCTGCGTGAAGAGGCACTCGACCTAAGCCGCCAGACCGTCGATACATTGGAGCAGGCGCTGCAATTCGCCGCCACTGTCGATTACAACCAGCGGCGAGCCCATGCACTGCGCCAGCTGACCGCCAGTGGTGCGCGTTGCCTGGATGTCGAGCCCGCACAGCTACCACTGTCGTTGGTCAACCGCTATCTGGAACTCAAGCAAAGCCACGCGTTGTAGCCGCCATTATCCAGGGCGGGCGTCAGCCTATATGGTTTCATGGATTGCAAAAGCCTAGTAAAATAGTCGGTTGATCATTACCCTTGACAGCCGAATCCTCCATGCAAGTGCTTCTCGCCAACCCTCGCGGTTTCTGTGCCGGTGTCGATCGCGCCATCGCCATTGTTGAACGTGCCCTACAACAATTTGGCGCCCCGATCTATGTGCGCCATGAGGTGGTGCACAACAAATTCGTGGTCGAAGACCTCAAACGCAAAGGCGCGATCTTTATCGAGGATCTGGCGGAAGTCCCGGCGGGCAGCACCTTGATCTTCAGCGCCCACGGTGTGTCACAGGCCGTTCGTCAAGAGGCGGAATCCCGTGGATTGAAGGTATTTGATGCCACCTGTCCGCTGGTGACCAAGGTGCACGTCGAGGTGAAAAAAATGCGCGAGGGGGGCTATGAGATCGTCATGATCGGCCACAAAGGCCACCCTGAAGTCGAAGGCACGATGGGGCAGGCCGATGGCGGCATGTATCTGGTCGAGACTGTTGACGATGTCGCAAGCCTGCAGGTCAACTCACCCGACAAATTGGCCTATGTGACCCAGACCACGCTATCCGTCGATGACGCAGCAGCTGTCGTCAACGCATTGCGGGTGCGCTTCCCAGCCGTCATCGGCCCCAAGAAGGACGACATCTGCTATGCCACGCAGAATCGTCAGGATGCCGTCAAGAAACTGTCTGCCGAAGCCGATGTCGTGGTCGTGGTCGGCTCACCGAACAGCTCCAATTCGAACCGCTTACGCGAAGTGGCCGAGAACCTTGGCCGAGCGGCCTATATGGTCGATAACGCAGAACAGATCCGGGCTGAATGGTTTGGTGCTGGGCAACGTGTCGGCGTCACCGCTGGCGCATCGGCCCCAGAAGTATTGGTACAGGCGGTGATCGCCAGGATTCGTGAACTGGGTGCAAGCTCGGTCGAAGAGCTGCAAGGCGTCGAGGAGAACATCGTCTTCTCGCTGCCCAAGGGCCTGAACCAGCCCGCCACCTGACGCCCATTGAAAAAGCAACAGGCCCAGCCTAAAGCCGGGCCTGTCCTGCCGTCTTGTCAGCCATCATTGCAGATGAGCTGATGCCAGTAAGCACAACGCCACCAGATCAGCCAACCTGGCCGCCTCAAAGAAGCCGGGCCGGTTATCCTCTGCATCCATGATGCCCAACACCTGTCCCTGCCCACCCAGAATCGGCAGGCAGGCCTCTGATACGACAGCAGGGTCACAAGTGTAATAGGCGCCACCACCGGCCACATGTGCCGACACATCTCCAATCACCCGCGCCCGCCCTGACAGGCCAACTGAGCTGTTGGTGGAATGGCGGGCAAATGTTTCGGTCAGTGGGAAAATCGCACGGCTAGGCTTGCCACGGTATGCCAACTTCACCAGACAGTCATCACCTTGCAGGCTACGGCGCTGATACACGCCAATCCAGCCAATCTGATGTCGCTCCTGCAGCGCCGCCACCCAGCCATCCAAACGGCCCAGCCACTGGCGCAATGCCACAGTATCGGCACCCAACACAGGCTGCAGATCAAACGGCTCGGGCGATAACACATCAAACAAGGAGCAGCTGCCATCCTCACTCAACACTGGCACAGCATATTGCAGTGCCACCGCATCTGGAACGGTCACCGGCGTGGCCTGAAGCCACGCCACCGCCTGCTGCACCCCACCCTCAAAGCCGGGTTGATCCAGATAGGCCTGCAGGCCCGCCCGCCGAAGATATTCAACAACCACCTGATGATCCACCTTCACTTGTTTTCATCCATCCGGTCTACAGGGTGACACCGGCCCATTTCAACAGGCGCTGCACTTCCTGCGGCTCCAGCTCAGTCCAGGTGCCGCGTTTGAGTCGGCCAGGCAAAGCAATCGGCCCAAAACGGACACGGATCAGGCGACTGACCGTGGCACCGAAGTGTTCGAACATCCGCCGCACCTCGCGATTGCGTCCTTCACGTAACACCACCCGGTACCAGTGATTGCGCCCCTCCCCGCCTTGATCAGAGATATGCTGGAAATGCGCGGGGCCATCTTCCAGCTCGATCCCCTTGGTGGCCTCCTTCATCTGTTCCGGCGTCAACTCACCCAGGACCCGCACTGCATATTCACGATCCACCTCAAACCGGGGGTGCATCATCTTGTTGGCCAGCTCACCGGAAGTCGTGAAGATCAACAGTCCGCTGGTATTGAAATCCAGCCGCCCAACCGCCACCCATTTACTGCTTTGCACGGCTGGCAGCCGGTCGAATACGGTGGTTCGACCATCCGGATCATCACGACTGACCAGCTCGCCCTCCTGCTTGTGGTAAATGATCACACGCGGCAAACGATCCGGCCATTTCAGAAAGACATTCTTACCATCCACCCTGACCTTATCGCCGTAAGCGACCTTCTGGCCCAGTGTTGCCACCGCGCCATTGACCTCGACCTTGCCTGCTGCAATCAATTCCTCCATCTCACGGCGGGAGCCCAGGCCAGTCAACGCCAGGATTTTCTGCAGCCGCATATCATCGAGCCTGCTCGGGTCGATGCGGTGCTCACGCAGATCTTGGGCGCGCTTTTGTTCCTTGAGCGAACCAACTCGCTCGCGCATCTTTTTGGCACGCGGCACGCCACGACTGTCGCGTTGCGGACGGCGAGGTGAGGAAAAACCATCGCTGTCAGCACCTTCCACCACTTCATCCCGCGAGGCGCGTTGGCGCCCCTCGGCCACTTGGCGTCGATGTTCGTCCGATGTCTCGATATCCATGGCCACCCGGCGGCGGCCCCGCTCCTGACGGCCACCATCCATACTCCAATCACTGCGGGCTTGCGACTGCCGGCCTATACCATGGCTCGTCGGGGCAGCGGGAGCTGGCCCACCACGGCCTTGACGGGGTGGGCGTCGTCCTTGGCTGTTGTCCAGATTATCGGTGCCCGGGGTCACGGCGCGGGCTCGCGAGGTATCAGGGGTGCGGCTCCGGCCACCCGCGACACGGTCACTTGGCGTGCCAGTGCGGAAAAACTGCTGTGTGTTGCGCGGTGCGCGATTATTCGATCTGCTCAATTCGGGATTCCTCAGGGATCACGAGCTGGCCCAGCTCTGCCAGGGGTGGCAGATCTTTCAGTGAATTCAGGCCCAGGTCGTCAAGAAATTTTTTGGTAGTGGCATACAAGCCAGGCCGCCCTGGCACTTCTTTATAGCCAATCACATCAATCCAGCCACGGGTTTCCAATGCCTTTATGACATTGGTTGATACCGACACGCCGCGAATCTGTTCGATATCGCCCCGCGTAACGGGCTGTCGGTAGGCAATGATGGCCAAGGTCTCCATCACCGCTCGGGAATAACGCGGTGGTTTTTCCGGGCTCAATCGTTCTATGTGGCCCATGTATTCCGGCCTGACGCGAAAACGCCAGCCCCCGGCCAGCTCAACCAGCTCGATGGCCCGCCCCTGCCAATCCTGCCGTAATTCCGCAACGGCTCTACGAATGGCATCAGCAGGCACATCCACATCGAAAAGCCGTTTTATATCAAAAACATTCAACGGCTCGCCAGCTGCAAACAATGCAGCCTCGATGACCAATTTGAGGTGGGAGTGGGTGGTCAATGCAACTATCCGGAACGAGGGCTGAACATCAGCCCAATCTTGGGCTGATCAGGCAAACCGCGTATTTTAACGCCCAACGCGTTGTCGGCATAGCCATATGCACGGTTTCCTCATCCAGCCCGCTCACATCAAGCCACGGCATGCGCCCTGCCCGGCGTACTGTTGGCCAGGCTGCAGGCAGGCATGACCTCAGGCCGGTTCCATGGCGGTCGTGGATTGATCTGCCGCCACACTCAGTCGCACATAGATCGGCGCATAGGGTTGTGCTTGTGTCACAAACACCAGGCTTTCCTTGACCAACTCCAAAACCGCGATGAAATTGACCACCAACACCGGGCGACTCGCCTGCTGTACAAACAATTCATGAAAAGCCAAAAACCGGCCATCCGCCAACAACCGAAGAATCCGGGTCATATGCTCTCGCACCGACAGTTCCTCCCGCGTCACCTTATGGCTGGTATTGGCTTTTGTACGGGCAATGATGGCCATCCAGGCTGATCGCAGGTCGTCGATATCCACCTCTGGCAAGCGCTGTACCGCCACCCGGTCGATCATGGCTTGCGCCCAGGCGAAATCCCGCTCGGCTTGTGGCAATTGATCCAGGTTGTAAGCCGCCAGTTTCATCTGCTCATATTCCAACAGGCGGCGCACCAGCTCCGCACGCGGGTCTAGCCCCTCGTCGCCCTCCACCTCGGCAGGCCTTGGCAGCAACATCCTGGATTTGATCTCGATCAGCACCGCCGCCATCAGCAGATACTCTGCTGCCAACTCCAGCCGGTTCTGCTGCATAAGTTCAATATACTCCATATATTGCGCCGTGATGCGCGCCATGGGGATATCGATCACATTGATGTTCTGTTTGCGGATCAGGTACAGCAGCAGATCCAGTGGACCCTCAAAGGCCTCCAGAAACACCCGCAGTGCATCAGGCGGGATGTACAGATCCTTGGGCAGTTCGGTGACTGGCTCACCAAACAGGCTGGCGATCGGTGCCAGTGCTGGATTGCTGTCGTCGCTAGGCAAGATATCCATCAAGCAGGCACCCGCTCACGGGCAGGCCGACTGCCCAGCCAGGCACCACTCAGGATCAGCCCTAGGGCAACCAGAGCAGGCCAGCTCAGGGCTGCCCCACCGGTCACGACCAACAAAGCGGTTGATAGCAATGGCGTCAGGTAAGCCAAGGTGCCGATCACCCGTGGATCACCCTTTTTCAGAGCCGCATCCCACAGAAAGAACGCCGCACCCAGCGGCCCCGCCCCCAACAGCAGCAGCAATGCCCATTGCTCGGCAGAAGGTGAATAAGCGGGCTCCAACAGTACATGACAAATTAAGGACAACAGCCCCGACACGGCGGCAAAGCCACCGATGGCGCTGGTCGGAAAGGCCGGCAAGCGCTTGGTCAACAGTGAATAGACAGCCCAGATCAAAGCAGCCAGCATTGCCAGACCATAACCCGCCCAATCTGCCATGGGCGTGGCGACCTGCCCGCCACCTGTGACCAACAAAGCCGCCCCGGTAAAACCCAGCACCCCGCCACCGACCTGCGGCAGGCTCAGGCGATAACCGGTCAATACCACAGGGGACAACACCACCAACAGCAAAGGCCACAGGTAGTTGAGCAGATTCACCTGCACTGGCGCTGCCCAGCGTAAGGCCAGGAACAGGCAAAAATGATAGCCAAACAGCCCCGCGACCCCCACCACGAGCGTCCCCAAAGGCACCCGCCAACTCCCAATGCGATGGATGCTCCCCAGGCTACCGACCAACAAGCTGATACCAACCAACATGAAAGGCGGCACCTGGGCCAGTTTCACACCCAGTGATGCCAGACTGGCCCATAACAAGATGGCGGCCAGCGCAAGCTGGTTGGCACGATCAAGTCTCATCGCGTGAGGATTTGGGCAGCAGGCGACCGACATTGCCTACCTCTGGAATCGATGGTGATCTCGCGACCAACATCAGCACACCCAGCAGAATCATCAGCACTGACCATTGCGCGCCAAATCTCAGGTCTAAATATTGGCGGAGAAACGTGGTGATACCTCCCCCAATCAGCAGCGGGCCGACCACCACAGAGCTCTTGTTGATGCCATCGAGCAGTAGCACCGCGACACCGGCAGCAGTCAGGGCGGTGATCCAGAACCAGTTCACCTCAGGAAAGACATGGAATTCATCCAGCAGCCACGCCAAACCGATAACGATCAAAGCAACAGGTATCAAAGCTGATTTCATGCACACCTCCTGACACAGTCGACGAATGGACACTTTTACATCAACTGTAATTCAGGCCCATGGCCTCGCGTACATCACGCATGGTTTCCTGAGCCAGTTTACGCGCTTTGTCACAGCCATCTGCGATGATGTTCTTCACCAGTGTCGGATCATCCAGATAGTGTTGCGCCCGCTCCCGCATCGGTTCCTGCTCCTTCAGCACAGCCTCGATCACGGGCTGCTTGCATTCGATACAGCCAATCCCCGCGCTCTTACAGCCTTGTTGAACCCATTCGCGCGTCGTTTCACCCGAGTACACCTCGTGCAACTGCCACACCGGGCACTTGGCCGGATCACCCGGATCGGTGCGGCGGACACGCTGTGGATCGGTAGGCATGGTGCGGATCTTTTTGGTCACCGATTCAGCATCTTCGCGCAGTGTGATGGTATTTCCATAGGATTTGGACATCTTCTGCCCATCCAACCCAGGCATTCTGGATGCAGCGGTCAGCAACGCCCCCGGCTCGGACAGGATCATCTTGCCGCCGCCCTCCAGGTAGCCAAACAGACGTTCACGGTCACCCAGGCTCAAATTCTGCTGCTCTGCCAGCAATGCCCTGCCTGCCTCCAGCGCTTCGACATCACCATGCTCCTGATACCGGCCACGCAGCTCGACATATTGTTTGGCTTTTTTGCCGCCCATCTTCTTGATGGCCGCCTCGGCCTTTTCCTGATAACCCGGCTCACGGCCATACAGGTGATTGAAGCGACGCGCCACCTCGCGGGTCAGCTCGATATGTGGCACCTGATCCTCCCCCACCGGCACCTGATTGGCGCGGTAGATCAAGATGTCAGCGGACTGCAACAAGGGATAGCCTAGAAAGCCATAGGTTGCGAGATCCTTCTGGCTCAGCTTTTCTTGCTGGTCTTTATACGTGGGCACCCGCTCCAGCCAGCCCAGTGGCGTCATCATCGACAGCAAAAGGTGCAGCTCCGCATGCTCCGGCACCCGTGATTGGATGAACAGAATGGCCTGGGCCGGGTCCACCCCAGCCGCCAACCAGTCAATCACCATGTCCCAGACGCTCTTCTCAATGATCTGCGGATCGTCATAGTTGGTGGTCAGCGCATGCCAATCCGCCACAAAGAACAAGCATTCATATTCACTTTGCAGCTTGACCCAGTTCTTCAATACGCCATGATAATGGCCCAGGTGCAGACTACCGGTCGGGCGCATGCCCGAGAGGACGCGGTCTTGAAACATGTTGTATTCCGTCGATCAGTTTGATTTAGAGAAAAAGCATTAACAATTTGAAGGTGATCGCGATCAAGGGCTGCATCAGGGCCGTCAACAACCCCGTCGCCATCAGTCCGATCAGGATGAACATGCCATAAGGCTCGATGCCTGCCAGCGGCTGTGCCAAGCTTCTCGGCAACAACCCAACTGCGATACGACCACCATCCAACGGTGGAATCGGCAACAGATTCAACACCATGAGTGAAACATTGATACCCACCCCTGCTTGCGCCATATAGGCCAACGGGAGAGAAAAATAGCTGTCCGGATTTGCCATGGCGAGCTTCAACATCAGCACCCAGCCAATGGCCATCGCCAGATTGGACGCAGGGCCGGCGCCAGCCACCCACACCATGTCGCGAAGCGGATGCCTCAAGCGCCGGAAATCGACCGGCACCGGCTTGGCCCATCCGAAAAGAAAGCCCCCCAAAGCCAAACATACCATCGGCAGCAATATTGTCCCCACCCAGTCGATATGCCGAATCGGGTTCAGACTCAATCGTCCTAACTCGGCAGCTGTCCGATCCCCGAAACGCATGGCGGCATAAGCATGGGCAGCCTCGTGCATGGTGATGGCAAACAGCACCGGTATTGCGTAGACACAAATCTTCTGGATCAGGTTAAGTTCGTCCATGATCACTCCAAACCCAATGGCTTGAGACTGCCATTGCCTTGCCGAATCAATACGGGTGCGCCTTCAGTCAAATCGACCACCGTTGTCGGCTCCACACCACAGTACCCCCCATCCAACACCAGATCCACCTGATGCTCAAGCAAATCACGGATTTCGTAAGGATCAGTCTGCGGAAACTCATCACCCGGCAACAGCAGGGTTGATGAAAGCAAGGGCTCACCCAGCTCAGCCAACAATGCCTGCGTCACCACATGCTCTGGCACGCGCAAGCCGATGGTATTACGCTTTGGATGCTGCAGCCGCCTGGGAACCTCCTTGGTCGCCTGCAGCAAAAAGGTATAACAGCCAGGTGTGGTGGCTTTGAGCAGGCGAAATTGCGCATTATCGACCCGGGCATAGGTTGCCAATTCACTCAAATCCCGGCAGACCAACGTGAAGTGATGCTTATCATCGACTTGCCGGATCTGCCGGATGCGCTCGACTGCATCTTTATTGCCGATCTGGCAGCCGATTGCGTAGCAGGAGTCGGTCGGGTAGATCACCACCCCACCATCACGGATGATCTTGACCGCCTGCGAGATCAAGCGTGCCTGAGGATTCTCAGGATGAACAGAGAAAAATTGTGCCATGAATTATTGTGATGAGAATTGAGTTTCAGCTGGCCAATGGCAAGCCGGGCCAGTCATGCCAGATGGGCGTCACATTGGCAGGTAAGGCCGGCAGCGTGCCCAGATCGCACCAACCATCCGCCGGACTATGGAAATCGGAACCACATGAAGCCAGCAACTGATGCTCGACACACAACCGGGCAAATTGGCTGACATGTTCTGCGGTGTGATTGGACGTGACCACCTCGATGGCTTCACCACCCGCCTCTTTGAATTGCGTAATCAACGCCAACATCCGGGCCTTACCGATTTCATAACGGCCTGGGTGGGCAAGCACAGCCTGGCCACCCGCAGCCCTGATCCAGGCAACCACATCAACCAGCTCTGCCCATTGATGGGAGACATAACCAGGCTTTCCTTTGACCAGATATTTCTTGAAAGCCGTTTTGACATCCTTCACATGCCCTTGTTCAACCAGAAAGCGAGCAAAATGCGTCCGCCCGACCATTTCCTTATTGTCAGCCAGCGCCAGTGCCCCATCGAAAGCACCCTTGATGCCAACCCGTTCCAGATCAAGCCCCATCGCCTCAGCGCGGCGGACACGCCCACTACGCACCTGCGCCAGACCAGCTTGCAGACTGGCATTGGTCGGGTCCACATTCAGCCCGACGATATGCACGGTCAAACGATCCCAGGTCACCGACACCTCGACACCCGGAACAAAACGCATGCCTGCGCCCTCAGCCGCAGCACGCGCCTCCGCCAAGCCCTGCAGTTCGTCATGGTCGGTCAACGCCCACACCTCGCAGCCCCGACTGGCAGCACGCGCGGCGACCTCAGCTGGCGCAAGCGCCCCATCAGAACAATTGGAATGGCAGTGCAAATCGATTTTGAGCATGGTAAACCAACAGAATGAATCTCCGACATGGTAACAAACTCCAGCACGGGCACCAAACCAAGCCCAACCCAAAGACCATCGATCAAGTCTATTTGAACCTTTATCTTGCATATCATGGACAATCGTTTGCACCCGCTGCATAATCGCCCGCTATGAAATTTCTGTTCGACTTATTCCCGATCATTCTGTTTTTTGTGACGTACTTTGTGACGGACAAAGACATCTTTGCCGCCACAGCCGTCACGATTGCCGCCACGATTGCCCAAGTCGCCTGGATGTGGTTCAAGCACCGCAAAGTGGATGGCATGCTATTGCTGTCGCTGTTCTTGGTGGTTGGCCTGGGCAGCCTGACCTTGGTTTTCCACAACAAAACCTTCATCATGTGGAAACCCACGGCACTTTACTGGGCTTTTGCCGTCACATTGGCAGGTGCCAAGCTGGCGCTGGGTAAGAATCTGATCCGCTCCGTCATGGAAAAACAGATGACCTTGCCCGAGCCGATCTGGTCCCGACTGATGTGGTCTTGGGCTGGCTTTTTCGTATTCATGGGTGCGCTCAACTTGTTTGTCGCATTCAGATTCAGCGAAGAAACCTGGGTCAAGTTCAAGATGTTTGGCGGTCTGGGCCTCATGCTCGTGTTCGTTGTCCTGCAAAGCATGATGCTGGCTAAATACATTGAAGACACACCGGAGAAAAACGACTGATGTGGTACGTCATGATAGGCACCGATGCGCCGGATGCCCTTGAAAAGCGCCTGCGGGTTCGCCCTGAGCATCTCGCACGGCTGCAGACCCTGCAGAATGAAGGTCGCCTGCTGGTTGCAGGCCCGTGCCCAGCCATCGACAGCCCCGATCCTGGGCCTGCCGGATTCAGCGGCAGCATCGTCATTGCCGAGTTTGAATCCCTTACCGCTGCAGAGCAGTGGTTCCAGCAGGACATCTATGTCAAGGAAGGTGTTTTCAGCCAGATCGCGGTGAAACCCTTCAAAAAGGTATTGCCTGCATGAATGGCAGTACCGACCTGCTGATGCGGGAGCGTTTACAAGCGCTTTCGCCAGAGTTGATCGACATCCAGGATGAGTCATCGCAGCATATCGGCCACGAAGGAGCCAAAGGCGGTGGTGGACATTACTGGATGACCATCGTATCAGCGGCATTCGTCGGCCAAAGCCGCATCGAACGCCATCGTCTGATCTACCAAGCGTTGGGGGACTTGATGCAGACACGCATCCATGCTTTGAGCATCAAGGCTTACGCTCCGGAAGAGATGTAATACCCAAGACACTATTCACTTTTATTCAGGACTCACAACACATGAAACTGACTACCCGTTTGATCGTTGCAATGACCGCCGGCGCGCTGGCTGCTGCTGCCGTTGCAGAAGAATCCAAGCCCGCCAACGGCAATGTTGCCGTGGTCAACGGCGTTGCCATCCCCCAAGCCAAGCTGGATGCGCAACTGAAAGTGTTGGCTGCCCGCGGCCAGAAGGACTCACCCGAGCTGCGCAACGCAGTCAAAGACAGCCTGATCACCGGCATGCTGATCGAGCAGGAAGCGGCCAAAAAAGGCCTGGATAAGGCGCCTGAAGTACAAGCCGAGCTGGAAGTAGCTCGCCAGGGTGTATTGTTCCGTGCATTCGTTCAAGACTACTTCAAGAGCCACCCAGTGGCTGATGCCGAGATCAAGGCTGAGTATGACAAGTTCAAGGAACAGCAAAGCGCCAATGGCAAAGAATATCGTGCCCGCCACATCCTGGTGAAGGAAGAAAAGCAGGCCAAGGACATTCTGGCGCAGCTGAAAAAGGGCGCCAAGTTTGATCAACTGGCCAGCAAGCTGTCCGAAGACAAAGGCTCTGCTGCCAAAGGTGGCGATCTGGACTGGAGCGCACCTTCCAATTACGTGAAGCCGTTTGCCGATGCGCTGGTCAAGCTGCAAAAGGGTCAAGTGACCGAAGAGCCAGTCAAGAGCGAATTCGGCTATCACATCATCAAGCTGGAAGACGCCCGCAATACCCCGGTTCCTTCACTGGATGAGCTGAAACCGCAGATCTCCCAGTTCCTGCAGCAAAAGCAACTGGAAAATCTGATGAAAGACCTGCGAGCCAAGGCCAAGGTTGAATAAGCCAGCCACAGCATGCAAATGAAAAAAGGGGCGAAAGCCCCTTTTTTATTGCTTCAACCCATGAAAATGCCACCTGATTCAATCAGGCGGCATCTCCGGTGAGCCTTCACCACCCGATCATGCGGTGGTTTCAGCCTTTTGACGCAAGCGGATACCCACCTCACGCAGCTGCTTTTCATCGACCTCGTTAGGTGCATTGGTAAGCAGACATTGCGCACGCTGGGTTTTCGGGAAAGCAATCACATCACGGATCGATTCCGCGCCGGTCATCAATGTCACCAGGCGATCCAGACCAAATGCCAAGCCACCATGCGGGGGCGCGCCGAATTTCAGGTTGTCCAGCAGGAAGCCAAACTTATTCTGTGCCTCTTCCGGGCCAATCTTCAAGGCATCAAATACCTTCGATTGCACCTCAGCACTGTGAATACGCACCGAACCACCACCGATCTCCCAGCCGTTCAGCACCATATCATAAGCGCGTGCGCGGCATGCGCCGGGGTTGGATGTCAGCCAGTCTTCATGACCGGGTTTCGGGCTGGTGAATGGGTGATGGCACGCAACCCAGCGGTCGCCATCCTCGTCATGTTCGAACATCGGGAAATCCACCACCCACAGCGGGCGCCATGCCTTGACGAAATAGCCCCCTGCTTCACCTTTTTCATGACCGATCTTGATACGTAACGCACCAATGGCCTCATTGACCACCTTGGCCTTGTCCGCGCCAAAGAAGATCAAGTCACCATTTTCAGCCCCCGTGCGCTCGATGATGGCCGCTAACGACGCCTCGGTCAGGTTCTTAACGATAGGTGACTGCAAGCCGGTATCGTTCAGCTGAGTTTTGTCATTGATCTTGATATAGGCCAGGCCCTTGGCACCATAGATGCTGACAAATTGTGTGTAGGTATCAATCTCGGAACGGCTCAATGCCGCGCCGCCAGGAATGCGCAAACCAACCACGCGACCGCCATCCATATTGGCAGCCCCGCTGAATACTTTGAAGGGCACGTCCTTCATCACATCGGTCAGCTCGGCAAATTTCAGTGACACACGCAGATCGGGCTTATCCGAGCCATAGTAGAACATGGCATCATCGTAAGTCATGCGTGGGAACTGACCCAGATCCACACCGATCGCCTCCTTGAACACATGCACCGCCATGGATTCGGTGATGTCCATGATCTGCTCTTCATCCAGAAACGATGTTTCCAAGTCGATCTGGGTGAATTCTGGCTGGCGATCAGCCCGCAGGTCTTCATCACGGAAACATTTGGTGATCTGGTAGTAGCGATCAAAACCCGCCACCATCAGCAGCTGCTTGAACAGCTGTGGCGATTGCGGCAGGGCGAAGAATTGCCCCGGGTGCACGCGGGATGGCACCAGATAGTCACGCGCACCTTCTGGTGTCGAACGAGTCAGCATCGGCGTCTCGATATCGATGAATCCTGCCGAATCCAGATAGTTGCGCACCAACAGCGCAACCTTATAACGCAAGCGCAGATTGCGCTGCATCTCCGGGCGGCGCAGATCCAGCACACGATGCAACAGGCGGGTGTTTTCCGACAGATTGTCGTCATCCATCATGAAAGGCGGTGTCACTGATGGATTCAGGATCTCGATCGCCTTGGCCAGCACTTCGATTTGACCTGAAATCAGGTTTGAATTGGTCGTGCCTTCCGGGCGGTGGCGGACCTTGCCCTGGATCTGCACCACGAATTCATTGCGCAGCTTGTCAGCTGTTTCGAAGGCTTCCTTGGTATCCGGGTCAACGACCACTTGGACCAAGCCTTCGCGGTCGCGCAAGTCGATGAAAATGACGCCGCCGTGGTCACGACGACGGTGCACCCAGCCTTGCAGGGTGACGATTTGATCCAGATATTGTGTGTCGATCAGACCGCAGTAGTTGGTACGCATTTTTTCTAACCTGATGGATGGGATTTGAAAAAAGGAAGACCGGCTGGATTAGCCGGCATTCGAATTCGAATGATTTCCGCCGGGCGCGACGACGCCCATCGAAATAATGTACTTCAGTGCTTCGTCAACGCTCATATCGAGTTCGACGACATCTTGGCGCGGCATCATGAGAAAGAAGCCAGACGTGGGGTTGGGCGTGGTCGGCACATAGACGCTGACATAGTCGCCCTGCAGATGACGCGCCACATCCCCACCAGGCGTGCCGGTCAGAAAGGCGATCGTCCAAGCACCTTGTCGGGGGTATTGCACCAACAAGGCTTTTCGGAACGCCTGCCCGCTGCTTGAGAACAACGTATCGGATACTTGTTTGACGCTGGTATAGATAGATTTGAAGATCGGGATCTGTTGAAACAGCCGATCCCAGAAATCAACCAGCCGCCGCCCCAGAATATTGGCGGTCAACAGCCCGGACAGAAACACCACCAACACGGTCAGGATGGCGCCCAGGCCGGGTATGTCGTGCCCGAACAGTTGTTTCGGGTGGATCTGCGCCGGCAACAGATTCAGGCTCTGGTCCATCATGCCGATCAGGCTATAAAGCACCCACAGCGTGATGCCCAGTGGCACCCAGATCAAGAGCCCGGTGATGAAATATTTTTTCATTCAGTCATTCATGCTCAATGACAGGCACAGCTGCCGCCACAAGGCGTGCTGGCGGGTGCGCTCTCTGTCGTGCTGGAGGCGGACGATGCAGCCGTGCTGCTCGCCCCGCCTTTGAAATCGGTCGCATACCAACCAGAGCCTTTCAATTGGAAACCGGCTGCGGTCAGCATTTTAGAAAATGTCGCCTGATTGCAGGCGGGGCAAACAGTCAATGGCGCATCGCTCATCTTCTGCATGACTTCTTTCTGATGGCCACAGCCTGAGCAACGGTATTCATAGATCGGCATGATCATGCTCCTGACAACAAATCACTAATGCAATAACAAGATACGGTCGGCATGTGGAAGGCGCTCTGGCCACCTGGCACCACATACCAAACCTATTTACAGAGCCGTGCAGTATATCATCGAGATCGGAAAGTCCCCAAGATGGCGCTGCATTTTACAAATGATGGTCAAGGGGCTGGTATTTCAGTTGGCGCGATCGGTTCGGTCGGGTTTGCCGCTGTACGCCGATGGGCAATCTGCGTAAAAAAACGGGGCACCACGCTGCCATCCCGCGTTTTCAACATCGGTGGCAGGCTTTGCCAGATACGTTTGCCATAGGGCTTGTCCACCAAGCGCGTGTCGCAGATGATCAAGACCCCCGTATCCCGCTCATCGCGGATCAGGCGCCCTGCCCCTTGCTTGAGCGTGATGGCAGCCCGTGGCAATTGATATTCGATGAAGGCATTGCGCCCTGCTTTATTGATTTGATCCACCCGCGCCGACAGTACCGGGTCATCGGGTGGGGCGAACGGCAGCTTGTCGATGACCACCAGCTGCAGGGCATCCCCTTTGACGTCAATTCCCTCCCAAAAGGTCTGGCTGGCCACCAGGATGGCGTGCTCCGAGGCGCGGAACCGCTCCAGCAATTCGGTGCGCGAGCCTTCTCCTTGCAGCAGCAGGGGATAATCCAGCCCCTCTTCGGCCAGGCGAGCCTTCACCAGCTCGTGCGCTTCCCGCATGGCCCGCAGGCTGGTGAACAACAGGAACGCCCGTCCCTCGCTGGCCTTCAAGGCTGGCCAGGCTTCATTGACCACGGCGGCGGTGAATTCGCGGGAGTTGGGCTCTGGCATGTGCTTGGGCACGTAAAGCAGGGCTTGGGATTTGTAATCGAATGGGCTGTCCCAACAACCAGTTTCGGCATCGAACAACCCCAGCTCGTAACAATAATGTTTGAAATCACCATTGACCGCCAAGGTGGCGGAAGTGAAGATCCATGCCCGTTTCTGGATGTTGATCTGCTTGCGGAACACCTCCGCCACGTCCAAAGGGGTGCTGTTCAACTGAAAGGCGTGGCTGAACACATCAACCCACAGCACCGACGGGATGGCAGCGCTGTTTTTCTGCTCGCCCTCTGTTTCCGAGGGCGTTTCCGCCGCGCCGACCTGCCATGCGTGCAGCAGGTCATTTAGCGCCATGGCACGTTCATGGCAGTTCTTGAGCCCCTCGCCCCGCTCTGCCTGGATTTCCAGCAGATTCAACAGATCGATCAATGCAGCGGCCAGATCGGTCAACGCCTGATTGAATGGCACATTATCAGCCAGCGCATGCTTGGGCAGGCGGACATTGTCTTGCTCGAACGCCAGCCGGAAGTCCTTGACCGCCTTCTCCAGCTTGCCACAGGCGACGGGCAGCGCCGGAAAGTCCTTGGCCTCGGTCAGGGCCTCGGCGCGGCTGTCTCTTGCAAGCTCCAGCAATTGGCCGCTCGACAGGTTGTCACCAAAGAACAGGCTGGCCACCTCCGGCAGTTGATGGGCCTCATCGAAAATCACCGTATTGCAGGCTGGCAGCAGCTCTCCTGCTCCTTCGTCGCGCAGCCATACATCCGCGAAGAACAAATGGTGATTGACCACCACCACATCTGCCGCCATGGCTTCCCGTCGGGCCTGCATCACAAAGCACTCTTTGTGGTAAGGGCAGTCTGCGCCCAGGCAGTTTTCCTTGGTCGAGGTAACATGCGACCAGATGGGTGCATTCTCTGGCACCCCGCCACAGCTGCTTTTGTCGCCGGTGGACGTGGTATTGAGAAAAGACCGGATCGTTTGCAGGTGGCGGATATCATCACGCGACATGAAGCGGCCATCCATCGCGGCCTTTTCCAGGTGGTAATGGCAGACGTAATTGGCGCGGCCCTTCAGCAACGCAATGGTGACCGGCACGCTGAGCGCCTGCCTGACCGTGGGGATATCACGTTGGAACAGTTGATCCTGCAGGGTCTTGGTGCCGGTCGAGATGATGACCTTGCCGCCGGATGTCAATGCAGGCACCAGATAGGCATAGGTCTTACCAGTGCCCGTACCGGCCTCGGCCACCAGAATGCCCTGGTTTTCAATTGCCTGCTGCACCGATTGCGCCAGCTCGCACTGCTGGCGCCGTGGACGAAACCCGGCAATGGACTCAGCCAGTGGGCCGGTTTCGCTGAATAGAAAATCCAGATCCGCCATCATCTCACGCTACAATCAAACGCCCAATGGTACCAGATCCTTTACAACGAGCAGACATCGGAACCGGCTCGACACTGACCACGACACATGGAAGAAACGCTGATATGGCTCAAGACAGCTCGCTACCCGAATTCTGGGAAACCCGCTACCAATCACAAGTCACCCCTTGGGATGCGGGCGGCACCCATCCCGCACTGCATGATTGGCTGCGGCAACGCCCACCCGGGCGGGTGCTGATTCCTGGCTGCGGGACGGGCCACGAGGTCGTAGCCTTTGCCAAGGCGGGCTGGGATGTGCTCGCCATCGATTTCAGTGAGGGTGCCATTGCCCAGGCTCAGCAGACATTGGGCGAATTGGGCCGACATGTGGTGTTCGGTGATTTTTTCCGATTCGACTCCGGGCCTGCTTACGACGTGGTCTTCGAGCGCGCCTTTCTCTGTGCGCTCCCCCGCAGCTGCTGGGCCGAGTATGCCCGGCGCCAGGCAGAGCTGCTCAAGCCACAGGGTTTGCTGGCGGGCTTCTTTTTCCTGAAAGACACGCCCACCGGCCCCCCGTTCGGCACCAGCCAAACCGAGCTGGATCAGTTATTGCACGCGGACTTCACCCTGCTGGCGGCGCAGCCTGTCAAAGCGTCCGTGCCCACGTTCGATGGGCACGAATGGTGGCAAACGTGGCAACGCCGGTGACAACAGGGTACCCGTAGGGTTACCCACCGGTACCTGCCCTTACTCGGTAATTACGGCCAAATTGATTATCCCAATGGGTCTGGCCATTCACCGTGTAACGGACCGCGTACTCGATTTCCGTGCCGCCACCCGCATCCAGACTGAATGACCACACCTCGAATCCCGCTGGGTTCGGGTTGGGCACAGAACCATAGCCGTAGCTGAAGTAAGGCAGATACTGCGCAAAAGCCACACGCTGGGTCTGCCAGCCATCTGTGGTGTAATGCACTTGCACATCCTTGGCGGGGCCCAGATTCTTCAGCGCTACGTGGCCATGATATTGGCCACCCCAGAAGCGATCGACCAGCGGACGATGATCGACGACGCCCACCACTCCACGGTACAACACGTCGCCCTGATTGGCATCCAGCTGATAAAGCGCTTGTTGATTGTCGTCGAGATAGGCCTGCCCTTTTACTTGATAGCGGATACGGTAGACGAATGGGCCCGGTTGGCTGGCTGAGTCATCCGCGCCATGGCCACCGATACCGCCAGACCAGATTTCACTTTCGTCATCAACCTGCCGATTGAATGACAGCGGCGCCTGCCGCCATGGTTGATTCGGGCGCTGGTATTCGATCACCACCTGCTTGTCGTGCGCGAGATTCCGCACCTTGACATCGAACTGGGTACTTTGCCACTGCAGCCCATACTTGGTCATGACCAAGCTACGCGCATGCAGCAGACTGACTTCATCTTGGGCCACCGCCAGCGCTGGCAAAGACAATGCCCCCAGGATTGCTACCACTATATGTTTTCGCATTTCATCATCTCTTGAATCATATTCATCGATATGGCTGATCAGCCGACCAGCAGACTCCACCAGCCGGGGCTGATCACATCTGACGATTCGTCAGGCGGGCCTGGTGGTTCTGACCACCATTGTCATCCCAATAGATTTGCCCATTGACCTGGTAACGGACGGCATATTCCACCGCCGTCGCCGCTCCGACATCCAGCACATACGACCAGACCTCGAACCCAGCCGGGTTGGGGTTGGTGGTATGGGCATAGGCACTTGCCCAATAGGAGGGCGAATAAGACGCGTAAGCCACACGCTGGCTCTGCCAATGGTCGGTGCTGTACACCACCTGCACATCCTTGTGATAGCCCAGGTTCTTCAGCACCACGCTCCCGTGGTATTGACCGCCCCAGAACTGATCCAGGCTACCGGTATGGTTGGTGACCCACACCACAGGGCCATACAACACATCGCCAGCCGTTGGTGCCAGCTGATAGCCTTGGCGCTGGTTGTCATCCCAATACTGCCGACCATCGGCCTGATATGACACGACAAAATCCAGCGTCATCGGCTGGCCAGGAACGCCGTTGGTGCTGTAATTGGGCAGGCTGCCGCTCCACAGCGCCTGGCCGTTGCCCAGCATCCGGCTGAAGGTCAACGGGGTAGTCTGCCATTGGCCATCCGCAGCGCGGTGGCGAATCGATACCGATTGTTGGCGGCCAAGCTGCGCCACCTGCACATCAAACTGTGCACTTTGCACCGTGATGCCGTACTTATTGCTGACGATACTACGAGCATGAACGAGTGAGACTTCGTTGGCCGCCAAGGCTGGAACAGCCCCGAGCAGCATGGTGGTTCCCCACACCAGTGATAAAGGACGCACTGGATTTTCCTTTCTTGTTGTAAGCACTGCGGTTTCATCAGGCACCGTGCTGTGGGGGGGGCACAACACCTGACCGACGGTCATTTTCAACATCGATATTGCAGCGCACAAGATAGGGTAAACCCTCTTCCATCAATCATTTTAGATATATGATTTATTTAATTTTTTTCATAGCAACATTCGAAACAAAGGATGTCGTGAATATAAAATCAGATTTTCATTCTTTTCTGATATATGGATATCAAAGTGCATATTTACGCCCCATCCACCCACTTGCAAAATCCCCCAACCCGACACCCACCACCTGCGTTCTGAATCCACGCGCCGGGCCGTGCTCATCAACCGTCAGATCAACAGAAAACCCAGTGAGTTTGATATTCATCAAGGCCGGCACCCCAGGCATCGCGGCACACTCATCATATGAAAACGAACACGATCCCATTGGTTTATGCCTGCTCGGGCTGCTCCAGTGCCGCACAACTGGCCAACCATCTGGCGCTGAAGCTGGATCGGACAGGCATTGCAGAGATGTCTTGTATCGCGGGAGTCGGCGGCGGGGTGCCAGGGCTGGTCAGAACAGCCCAATCCGGGCGACCGATTCTGGCGCTGGATGGCTGCATCATGCACTGTGTTGCGGCTTGCTTGGCGCGAGCGGGGGTCGAGCCTGACAGCCATTTGACGCTATCAGCGTTTGGCGTGAAAAAACAACGCCATACCGATTTTGATGTAGAACAGGCCGCGCAACTGTGGCCCTGGGTCGAGGCGGCGGCCCGTGAGATCAACCAGGTCGGGCTGGCCCAGGCCACCAGCCCAGACATGCAGCCTGATCAGGCCACGACGAACTCAGCCAGAGTGCGATCCTCCAGTGACAATTGCAGTGCATCCCCGGCCTGCAATGGCCCAACGCCCTCAGGTGTGCCGGTATAGATCAGGTCGCCAGGCTGCAAAGTGAACACTGTCGATAAGTAGTGGATCAGATAGGCGACGGGAAACAGCATCATCGCCGTATTGCCTTGCTGCCGGCTCACGCCATTCAGGCTCATGCTGAACCGGGCCTGGGTGATGTCCGCAATGGCACTGACCGGCTGGAAATCCGAGACACAGGCGGCCCCATCAAACCCCTTTGCCAACGTCCAAGGCAGCCCTTTTGCCTTGGCAGCGCTCTGCAGGTCGCGCGCGGTCAGATCCAGGCCCACCGCATAGCCTGCAATATGCTGCAGCGCCGCCGCCTCGGGGATGTGCTTCCCGCCCTGGCCGATCAACACCACCAGCTCGGTTTCATAATGCACATCTTTCGAAAAGGACGGCAGCTGGATCGGCTGCCCGACTGGCAACAGGGCTGACGTCGGCTTGATGAAGACCAGCGGTGTTTCTTCCACTCGGTTACCCAATTCAGCGGCGTGGGCTGCGTAGTTTCGACCAATGCAGAAGATATTGTTGACAGCGACTTGCTGTCCGTGCGGTTGCAAGGTGACGAAGGGCATGGGACGCATTACTCCTCATAGTATGGTGATCTGCCGATGGGCACACATGCCTGGCAGCGGGGTGAATCGAGCCAGTCAACAGCATCTGGGCTGCTATAACTGAATTTCAAGCGACTGTGGACATTCTCCATGACACGGCCAATCCTGTTTGTGCTCTGCTTCGCTTTCATGTGCAGTATCAGCAACGGTGTATTGGCCGGGGAACGGTATACTGTCACCTATCCCAGGCCCGACGGGGATTTCGATGAACGCTCCCGCTACTCCCTGAAGCTGTTGGAGCTGGCCCTGCAGAAAGCCGGGGTAGACTATACGTTACAACCCAGCAAGCTTCCAATGCAGCAAGGGCGCGCCCTGGTCATGCTTGAAAAAGGGCTGGGCGAGGTGAACATCACCTGGTCGATGACCTCCATCGAGCGTGAGGAACGGCTACTCCCGATCCGCATTCCGATCTGCCGAGGTTTGATTGGCTGGCGCATTGCCTTGATCACCGCAGATCAGCCGGATCTGCTGGCTGCGGTGCGCACACGGGCCGATCTGGCCAAACTGCTGGCCGGGCAAGGCCATGACTGGCCAGACACGACCATCCTGCGTGCCAACCGGCTCCCCACCCTGGGCGTGGTGGGCTACCAATCACTCTTCAAGACGCTGCTGGCGCGGCGATACGACTATTTCCCCAGATCGGTCAGCGAGATCTGGGCTGAGGCGAGCGAGCAACTCAGCGCGGGCATCATGGTTGACCCATACATAGCCATCCATTACCCGGCTGCATCCTATTTTTTTGTCAACAAACAGAACCTTCGCCTAGCCAATTGGGTGCATACTGGGCTGGAGCGCGCGCTGGCCGATGGCAGTTTCGAGCAGCTATTCCAGCAGGAAATGCGAGACAGCCTGATTGCCGCCCGACTGGACAAACGGGTCATCATCGAGCTGGACAACCCGTTGCTTCCCCCAGCCACACCGCTCAACCGGCGGGAGCTTTGGTATCGGCCCCGCCTGGCCGCACCCAGCAAGCCTGCGCACCCACCTCAATGACGGGTGCCGGTGGCGGGCTGGCTGAGTTGACTGGAAAACACCTGTTCGACATCAACCTTGTCGAATTCATAGCGCGTATTGCAAAACTCGCACTGAATATCGATCGACCCTTGCTCAGCGAGAACGGCGCGGATTTCATCGATCCCGACCATCCTCAACATGCTCCCCACCCGCTCGCGCGAGCAGGAGCAACGGAACTGGATGGCATGATCATCGAAGACCCGTAGATCCTCCTGATGGAACAGCCGGTGCATGATCTCCTTGGGCGGCACCTCCAGCAGCTCCGCCTCGGTCAAGGTGCCGGCCAGGTGCCCTGCCCGCTCCCAGGCATCCTCATCCCCCTGGCTGTCCGGCAGCTTCTGCAGCAACAAGCCAGTCGCCCGGTGATCGTTGGCCGCCAGCCAAAAGCGCGTCTCCAGCTGCTCGGATCGCAGCATATAGGTCTCCAGCATGGCCGCAATCGAATCCCCCTCCAGCGACACCACGCCCTGATATGGATGCTGGCCGTTCTGCGGGTCGAGCGTGATGACAAATTTGCCATTGCCCAACAGCTCACGAATCGGCAGCGGCTTCACCTCACCCTCCCATCGCGCGGTGGCCCGCATCGACAGATCGGCATTGCACTCCACCACCACCAGACGCACCGCATCCGTCCCATGCATCTGCATGATCAAGGAACCATTGAACTTAAGTGTGGCCGACAACAATGCCGCCGCCGCCATCATTTCACCGATCATGGCGCGCAGCACGGGTGGATAATCATGGCGGGCCAACACCTCACGATAGGTTTGATCCAAGGTCGCCAACTCACCACGGACAGGCGCGCCTTCGAACAGAAAACGGAACAAAGCATCTTTCATGAAACACTCAAACTTTCAGGCCACCTTGCTGGTAGCCGAATACAGGGTTAAAGGCAATGCGGAATTGATATCGAATGTGCAGCCAGCCTCGACACCGGATCTGGCAATCGCTTCAGCATCCAGCTGATCGTACAGCGCATGCATGGCACCAATGGCATACTCACGCCCCGAGCCGATCGCCCAGAAGCGCTCGAACTGATAGACCTCACGCATGCTGTATACACCGAAGATACCGTGTGGATTGGCGATCAGCACCGTCATCTGGCTCGACTCGTATGGATCGTCCTCCTCTTCATCCGGCTTCAGGAAGAACTCCTCCTTCAACACCGGGTGCAATTGGCGGAATGTATCGAAAATGGCGACGCGATTGGATAAATCAAGCTTCTTCCGCTTGCGTAATGCACTTTGCAGCACCAGATCATGCGCCGCACTCCCCGAAATACCGATATGATTCTCGCCCACCTGAAAGATCTTGTTGCTGGCCGAATCAAACGCCGCCGCCAGGCGGGTATCACCAAAAGTGGATTGGCTATCGCCGGCGATTACCGACACCCCATCTTTTCTAACAACTACCAGTGTCGTCATGACAAACCGTACGGATAAAATCACATTTTAGCGGAATTGGCCCACCGACAAGAACTGTAACGACATCCCCCCGACCGGCCAAGCCACATGCAGGGCGAATCTGCGTTCCAAACAAGCGTTTGATCGGCTTTTTTTGACTTACCCGTCAAATCGTTGCATCATTAGGCCGGACTTCAATCCGGGCGCCCATTACCACACTGTCGAAGCCTGACTGGCCACCGCTGGCGGCGATTGCAGATTTACCTCGCGATATCATGCAGATATCACGATATCCACATGTGCAATTCAAGACTTCGCATCAGCTTGGTTTGTTCTATTGTAGACACGGGTATGCCCGCTACACGATTTAAAGGGGATCAGCGTGGAACGCGAATTCATGGAATACGATGTCGTGATTGTCGGGGCCGGCCCAGCGGGCCTTTCCTGCGCGATCCGGCTCAAGCAACTGGCGGAAAAGAACGGCAAGGAAATCAGCGTCTGCGTGCTGGAGAAAGGCTCGGAAGTCGGCGCCCACATCCTGTCCGGCGCTGTCATGGACCCCATCGCCATGAACGAGCTGTTCCCTGACTGGAAAGAACGCGGCGCCCCACTCAACACCCCAGTGGTCGAAGACCATTTCCTGTTCCTGACCGAAGACAGCGCCAAACGCTTCCCCGAAAAGCTGATGCCCCCGCTGCTCAACAACCACGGCAACTACATCATCAGCCTGGGCAATGTCTGCCGCTGGCTGGCGGAGCAGGCCGAGGCGTTGGGCGTCGAGATCTACCCTGGCTTCGCCGCCGCCGAAGTGCTCTACCATGAGGACGGCTCGGTCAAAGGCGTCGCCACTGGCGACATGGGCGTAGGGCGCGATGGCCAACCTAAAGGCGAATATGCGCCAGGCATGGAGCTGCACGCCAAGTACACCATGATTGCTGAAGGCGTTCGCGGATCGCTCGCCAAAGAGATCCAGGCCCGATTCAACCTGCGCGATGGTGTGGAGACACAGAAATTCGGCATCGGCTTCAAGGAGCTGTGGGAAATCGACCCAGCCAAACACAAGCCTGGGCTGGTGATGCACTCCCAGGGCTGGCCGCTGGATAAGGACACCGGCGGCGGCTCCTTCTTGTACCACCTGGAGAACAACCAGGTCGCGGTCGGTTTCGTGGTTCACCTGAACTACCAGAACCCGCACCTCTCGCCCTATGACGAATTCCAGCGCTTCAAGACCCACCCGCACATCCGCAGCTTTTTTGAGGGCGGCAAGCGCATCGCCTACGGCGCCCGAGCCATCAACGAAGGCGGCCTGCAATCGATTCCCAAGCTGACTTTCCCGGGTGGCGCATTGATCGGCTGCTCCGCCGGGTTTGTGAACGTGCCCCGCATCAAAGGCAGCCACAACGCCATGAAGACCGGCATGTTAGCGGCAGACGCAGCCTACGATGCTGTCGTCAACCAATCCCGCCAAGGGCATGACGAGCTGACAACCTACCCAGAAGCCTTCCGCCAATCGTGGGTCTATGACGACCTGTACAAGGTGCGCAATGTCAAACCTGCCTTGTCGCGGTGGGGCATGATCGGCGGCACGCTCTATGGCGGCTTCGACATGTGGATGCACTGCCTGGGCCTCAACCTGCCCTGGACACTGCGCCACGGCAAGCCAGATCACGAATGCCTGAAGCCCGCAGCTGACATGCCGAAGATCCCGTATCCCAAACCCGATGGCAAAATCGCCTTCGACAAACTCAGCTCGGTGTTCATCTCCAATACCAACCACGAAGAAGACCAGCCGATCCACCTACGTCTGCGTGACACCTCGGTTGCCATCAGCCTGAACCTAGCCACCTACGACGCCCCGGAAACCCGCTACTGCCCTGCGGGTGTCTATGAAATCGTCCGGGAAGGGGTGGACGCGCCACGCCTGCAGATCAACGCACAGAACTGCGTACACTGTAAGACCTGCGACATCAAAGACCCCAGCCAGAACATCAATTGGACCGTACCCGAGGGGGGGGGTGGGCCCAATTACCCGAACATGTAAATCATCACATTCAGCATGCAACGCCCAATCACTTGATTGGGCGTTTTTGTTTTCGCACTCAGCTGACAAATTTTGTCAGCATCTGCCCATTCACAACAAAAATCGCCACCCCCATGACACAAATTGTCACAATATTACATTGTAAAATCAGTAGCTTATGACATGTAAAATACATTTACATATAATGATATTGTGATTTATCATGCGTACCCAACAGCCAAGAAAAAAACCAAAATGCCATCAAGGTATTGTTTTAATGAATTTAAGTGATTTCATCTTGGCCATTCAAATCAAAATAATGCAAGAAAAGCAAAATGAGACAACAAACACTGGCTTCGCTGTTGATTACCCTTGCTCTAGCAGCATGTGGCGGTGGTGGTGGGGATAGCAGTGGCGGCACCGCGCCAAGCCCTACACCAACCCCAACTCCTACACCAGCGCCAACTCCTACGCCAACACCCACCCCCGCTCAGCTGGTGATCTCCAAATTTGAGACCGCGCAAACCCATGTATTACCTGAAGCCGGGCTGACATGGAAAAAGTCTGACGGATCCGAAATGGGCAGATTGCACCTGACTGCACAACGAGACACGCTGGTCATGGTTGACCTGGGTGCTGCCACGCCAACTCGGCCCATGCTGGAAGCCTGGAGCAACAATGCAAAGCTGGGGCAGGTGGCGTTGAATACACCAGACAAGCTGCCTGTCACCGAAGCCAATGGCCCAGCTTATGCAAGCAATCGTCACAGCGCCATCCTGCCCGCCGACTGGATCAAACCTGGAGTCATGTTGCGCGTCTCGGCAGACAACTACAGCGCCAGTGATTACAAAAAACCGGAAGTCGGCGCAGATATCGACTTCAACATGTGGATCGTGCCGATGTACCTGTTTGGTGCCAATGACACCAATACCTACCCTTTTTCAATGGTCGCCAACCCAGACAAAGCCACCTTTGACGAGCTGTATGCCAAGTGGCCAGTGTCACGCCTGAACATGAAAAACCACCCACTCAAGCGAATCGATTGGCCATATATCATCGTCGCCCCACGCAACAGTGGCCCGGCTTATAAAGTGGAAAATGCCGATCAGCAAAAGGGCGGCTACGACGTCATGAGTGCGGCGCTTGGCATTCTCAGCGCAATCCGTGAAGCCAATGGTGAATCCGGCACCAACAGCCAGCATTATGCTCCGCTGCTGATGTTGGGTGCCAATGGCAAGTACTTTGGGCCTGGCGGTGGTTTGGGTGGCGGCTCACGCGGAACGGGCGACCATCACTATGGGGGCGTCTTCATCCACGAGCAAGGCCACGCCTTTGGCATGCCTCATGCTGCCGATGGCTATAAGAGCGGCAGCTACCCCTATGTAAATGGCAGTCTGCTGGGTTCGAGCTGGGGTTATGATCTAGGACGAAATACCTTCCTGTCGCCCTATTTGCCACAAGATGTAAGCGGCTTCAAAAACTGCAAGACCGATACCGATCGCATCAAGGACGCGGAAGGCCGTTGCATCAAGCAAGACCCGATGCAAGGCGGCTCTGGCGACCAAGCAAAAGGCTATCGCTATACCATGTTTGCCGACTTCAATGCGGGGGTGATTCAGCATTACTTTGAAGGCAACACCACCCTCGACAAGGATGGCAAGCATGAGTACGACGGCGGAACCATTTTCATCGACAAAGCCTTCCCAACCGGCTATAGCCGCTGGGATAGCATTGACAAGCGCCGTGTCACATTCACACCAGCAACCGAGAAAAAAGGGCTATGGGGCTTTGACAACGGCCTACCAAGCCAACGTGACGTACCAGTCCACACAATCATCATTACCCATAGCCTAGCCGGCACCACCAATGCATCGCAGATTTACCCCGTCCTCTCGTATGAGGGCAACCTGCGTCGCAACGTTGACCCGACCGTAGCCTCCCAACTGGCGGAAATCATCCCGAATACCGGGAAATACCCATGGTACTGCCATGCAAGCGGATGTGATTTCACTGTTCGCGTCACCTTCAAAGATGGCAGCATGCAGCATATTCTGTTGCAGGGCGGTATGCGCAGTTGGTTTTCACCCATGGGCAACACCCCTGCGAGCAAGTTGGACCCAAATGATGGCAACAGTTTCCAGGTGTGGGGGATCAACGTACCCGGCAACAAAGCAATCAGCAAGATCGAGCTTCTGGAAACACCAATGGCCTGGAACGGCATCGGCAACAACCCAAAGGTATTGATCAGCAAAACACTATGAAGACCAACAAGGGATAGCAACCCTTGCCTTGGCCTATCAACGGCGACAGACTTACTTCGCTGTCGTAGCTGGCAGATACCTTTGCGATCCGTCACCTCAGCCAGTTTCAATCCGCGCCCAGCGGTTAGGCTGGGCGATGCGGCAGAAGGTCTACACCTCGATGGAAATTCAGCTGTTTCAATCCGCGCCCAGCGGTTAGGCTGGGCGATGCATGGATATAAGCTTGCGGATGCAGAAAAAGACCTGTTTCAATCCGCGCCCAGCGGTTAGGCTGGGCGATGCTGATTCCATCATTTGCTCCAGCCCACTAAAGCATGTTTCAATCCGCGCCCAGCGGTTAGGCTGGGCGATGCAAAGCAGCCTGCGCCAAGCCTCTGTCGTCAAGATGTTTCAATCCGCGCCCAGCGGTTAGGCTGGGCGATGCGCCTGAAACCGACTCGGCTGGTAACAACCTAGTTGTTTCAATCCGCGCCCAGCGGTTAGGCTGGGCGATGCCTGGCAAACGAAGTGTAATCACACGAAGACACTCTGTTTCAATCCGCGCCCAGCGGTTAGGCTGGGCGATGCAAAACGGTTCCATGCCACGATCTTTGTCCAAACCGTTTCAATCCGCGCCCAGCGGTTAGGCTGGGCGATGCTTTCAGATTCGGGGTAAAAACAACCAGTTGTTTTTGTTTCAATCCGCGCCCAGCGGTTAGGCTGGGCGATGCGCGACTTGGCGTAACAATTCGTGGTTAATTGCAACGGTTTCAATCCGCGCCCAGCGGTTAGGCTGGGCGATGCGGTGTCTCCCTCGGTAAGCGCATCAACAAGGCGCGTTTCAATCCGCGCCCAGCGGTTAGGCTGGGCGATGCACGGTCTGGCCAAGTATTTAGGTATCGCAAAGCAGTTTCAATCCGCGCCCAGCGGTTAGGCTGGGCGATGCCAAAGGCTTTTTCACCTGATGTAAGGGCCGAGATGTTTCAATCCGCGCCCAGCGGTTAGGCTGGGCGATGCCTCGCGCTGCTCGCCAGCGGCGCGCACCACTTCATGTTTCAATCCGCGCCCAGCGGTTAGGCTGGGCGATGCCCCGCCGCCTTGTTGCCGCACAAATGCTTGCATCGCGTTTCAATCCGCGCCCAGCGGTTAGGCTGGGCGATGCAAGCCAAGATTGCCGACGCGGCCAGGCTCGACAAGTTTCAATCCGCGCCCAGCGGTTAGGCTGGGCGATGCAAGATTATCAAGAGGAGGTCGAGCTATGGCCAGAGTTTCAATCCGCGCCCAGCGGTTAGGCTGGGCGATGCAGTAGGGTTGCCCATGCGCCGCGGGCTTTATTGATGTTTCAATCCGCGCCCAGCGGTTAGGCTGGGCGATGCTGGGGATCCGATTATTTTTTGGGTTGGGATGCAAACGTTTCAATCCGCGCCCAGCGGTTAGGCTGGGCGATGCGTCAAGGCGGCTGCGTTGGCGCAAGGCACGGCCCGGTTTCAATCCGCGCCCAGCGGTTAGGCTGGGCGATGCACCGTGATTCGGTCGATTTCGACTTCTTCTCAGAGTTTCAATCCGCGCCCAGCGGTTAGGCTGGGCGATGCGTTTACTTACGTCATCCACCGTCCCCGGCATGAACTGGTTTCAATCCGCGCCCAGCGGTTAGGCTGGGCGATGCAGGACGCTGACAACTTCGCTCAGCAGATCGCCGAGTTTCAATCCGCGCCCAGCGGTTAGGCTGGGCGATGCCTCCAATGCGATAGCCTGGCCAATACCACGACTTGCGCGTTTCAATCCGCGCCCAGCGGTTAGGCTGGGCGATGCGCGAAAGGCTGGCCCGTTACATGAAATCGGCGGTTGTTTCAATCCGCGCCCAGCGGTTAGGCTGGGCGATGCCGCAATACCCGGCAAGCGACATCGAGCTGGCTTGGTTTCAATCCGCGCCCAGCGGTTAGGCTGGGCGATGCGCAATCACATATGTATTTTCTGATTTACGATCAAGTTTCAATCCGCGCCCAGCGGTTAGGCTGGGCGATGCGGCGCCTGAATGGACTAAGCAGCAGGATAAATTTGTTTCAATCCGCGCCCAGCGGTTAGGCTGGGCGATGCATCGGTCGCATCAGCTGTAGTTGCTGTAACGAGGTTTCAATCCGCGCCCAGCGGTTAGGCTGGGCGATGCTCATGCTGACAGTAACTATCAGTGGGTTCGAAAAGTTTCAATCCGCGCCCAGCGGTTAGGCTGGGCGATGCACCGACGCATGGAAGGACAAGAAGACCGGCGAGAAGTTTCAATCCGCGCCCAGCGGTTAGGCTGGGCGATGCACCTGGCGCAACTGACCGCTTCATCGAACGCAAGTTTCAATCCGCGCCCAGCGGTTAGGCTGGGCGATGCGCAACTTCGCCAGGCCAAAGACGATGATGAAAAGGTTTCAATCCGCGCCCAGCGGTTAGGCTGGGCGATGCGAGAAAATCGACATGCTTGATGACTGCCAACTTGTTTCAATCCGCGCCCAGCGGTTAGGCTGGGCGATGCTCGTGACTGGTGCCATATTTGACGGTAGCAACATGTTTCAATCCGCGCCCAGCGGTTAGGCTGGGCGATGCGGAGGCAGCAGAAGCCGTAATTAGGGCGTACATGGTTTCAATCCGCGCCCAGCGGTTAGGCTGGGCGATGCTGGTTAGCAACGCGCCCCGCATTTTCGATGCCTTGTTTCAATCCGCGCCCAGCGGTTAGGCTGGGCGATGCGAAGCGACATAATCGCCGCCCCGGCCGCATCCTTGTTTCAATCCGCGCCCAGCGGTTAGGCTGGGCGATGCCCCGTTTTTCCATCTTTTTGATGAAACAGGCTTTTTCTGATCACCTGCGCGAACCTGTTGCCATGTGGCAGCAGCGGGTGGGCGCCTGGGGTGGTGGTCATAATTTTTCCCATTTTATTCAATCAGTTGGAAAAACGCGAACAGGGCTGGGTTTTGTCGGTTGCTGGGGGTTCGCGCTACACCACCAGCGGGCCGTCGAAATCCAGTGCTTTGAATTGTCCATATTCTTTGACATTCAGGTCAATAGGCTCGTGCAGGCGGTAAAGCCGCAGCCGGTCTTGGGTCTGGTCGATTTCGCGGAGCAGTTTGCGTTCCAGTTCTTCGTATTGCATGAGGCTGACGCGGCATTCGAATACGGATTTCTGCACGCGCTGGCCGACGGCCTCGCAGGCTTTGGCGACGCGGCGCAGGCGGCGGCGTCCGGCGCTGGTTTCGGTGGAGACGTCGTAACAGACGATGATGAGCATGTCAGCGGGCCAGATAGGGTAGGTAGCCTTCGGCCTCGCCACGGATGCAGCGGGCCAGTAGTCGGGCTTGCAGGGGTGGCACCAGGCCCAGCATGAGTTTTTCTTTCAGCAATGGGTGGGCGACGAGGTCTTGTTTGCGTTTTTGGTATTCGACCACCACCAGTCGGCGGGCGCTGTCGCTCAGGGTGACGCTGTGCCCTGGGTGCAGGGTGAAGTCTTCGGCTTTGAGTTGCTGGCGGTTGATCAGTGAGAGGGCAAGCCGGTCGGCCAGGATGGGGCGGAATTCTTCCATCAGGTCCAGCGCCAGGGAGGCCCGGCCAGGTCTGACCGCATGCAGGCAGCCCAGTTGGGGGTCCAGGCCGACGATTTCGAGTGCGCTGCGGCAGTCGTTCATCAGCATGCTGTAGAGGAATGAGAGCAAGGCGTTCATGCGGTCACGGGGTGGGCGACGGCTGCGGCCATCTGGTGTGAAGGCGTCGCGCTGGTCTGGGCGGATCAGGTGGCCCATGACGGCGAAGTAGCGACGGGCGGCTTCGCCTTCCAGCCCGCGCAGGGTGTCAAGGTCGCTGGCCTGCCGCAGGTTGCGCAGGTTGATGGCGAGTGCGGTGGCAGTGTCTCGCAGGGCTTGCTGGTCGGCGGTGTCGCTGGCGTCGCGTGCGCCGCGCAGCAAGACATGGCGGCTGTTGCGCAGCTTGCCGGCGATGATGGCTTTGGCGGTGTCGAGCACAAAGGTTGGCTCGCTGCTTTGTTTGAACTGGGCCAGCCGAAGCAGGATGTTGCCGCTGACGCCGCCTTCGAGTCTGGCCTTGAAGCGGCCATTGCGGTCGAGCATGACCAGGTTTTTGCCCTCGTCGGCCAGGCGCTGCATGATGGCGGAGGAGATCAGCACGTCGCCAAAGGTGACGACGCTGCTGATATGGTGCAAGGGTACGCGCAGCTTGGTTTCGCGCTCGATCTCTACACGCAGGGTGTCGTTATCGAGGTGGAGGTAGCTGCCGGAGGTGGTGACATAGAGGGTGTTGAGCAGGGTCTGCATCAGGGCTCCGGGTCGTCGTAGAGGGTGGCGCGCAGTTGGTGCAGGGTGCTGGCGTTGGCGATCATGGCTGGCTGGCAGAGGTCGTTCAGCGAGCATTCCTTGCAACGGGCGTCGTTGGCCGGGGGTGGCAGTCGGCCCGCTTGCAGCATCTGGCGCACCGCTTGGGTGGTGTCGGCAACAGCCTGGGTCAGCACGGGGGTGATGGGCACGATGCGACGACGGTGGGAGCTGGCATGGTAGATGGCGCCCTCGGGCACGGGTTTGCCGGTCATTTCAGCCAGACAGAGGGCCTGTGCAGCGAGCTGCAGGTCGTCGTGCTGACGTTGGCGACGCGGGCCGTGTTTGTATTCAACAGGGTACGGGGTGCCATCGGTCAGGAATTCCACCACGTCGGCTTTGCCGATCAGGCCGTATTGCTCGGAATACAATGGCAGGGCGCGCTCGATGACCAGCCCTGGCCGGGTCTCCAGGCCGGGGGTGTCCACCAGCCGATGCACTGCATTGCCTCGGGCGGTGTGTTCGTTGTCGGCAAAGGCTTGCTCTTGGTGGATCAGCGCACATTGCCGAGGGCAATAGCTGTAGTGTTGCAGAGCAGAGATAGGGATCGGGTCGTCTGGCGTCATGGATGCGTGGCCTCGATGATGACAGCGGCCTGGGCGCCGCCAGCGCGACACCCAGGCCCCTGCCAACGCTTATGCAAGCAAGGTCTGCAGCTCAACCCCTGCTGGTACGGCTGCCTGATCGACATGAATGGTGTAATCGTCGAATTCGCGCGGCACTGCCGTGTGGGCCTCGGGCTTGATCAACTTGAACAGCTGATGGGCCGGGGCATTGCCCAGCATGCTGTCATGCTTGAACACGTACAGGCCACGGGTGGTCATTTCGCCCCGGGCGGCGGCGCGGTCATGCTCGAACATATTGATCAGTGATTGCCAGAGCAGCGCCAGGTCTTCTTCACCAAAGCCAGTCTGGTTGGCGAGGTGCGCCGAGACAAAGCCATGCGCGACATACAGGCCATAGGGCACAGTGTATTTACGGCCCATGGTGCGGTTGTCACCTAGTTGCTTGTCGGCCTCGGTCTGGGTAGCCACCGCCATACGGGTGATACTGTGCTCCAGTGCGACGATGCGATCGACCGAGCGGCCAAAGGTCAGCTGCACCGGGCCGCGCACCTGGCCGCAGTTGGCCTCTTTCAGGCTCATGACCGCGCCAAAGGTGCGGATATCGTAGAAGTTCTGGCACATCCACTGCCGTGCCCTCGGTACATCGTCCCCACCCTTGCGCTTGCCCTCTTCCCCTTTTGGGTCGAGCCCGAGCGCGATATAGGCTTTCTCCTGCTGCTGGGTGAGGATGGCCTTTTCCTTTACGTAGATATCAAAGGGAGGCGTTTCGCCCTTGGCCAGCGCAATATAGTTGCGCACTTTGCGTTTGAGGCAGACATCCGTCACCAACCCCCTGCCCGTTTCGGCGTCAATGCGCGGCAGATTGCCCGCATCCGGGTCACCATTGGGGTTGCCGTCTTTCACGTCAAACAGCAATACGAAATCATAACGGTTCTGCAATGGGGTCACGCTGTTTCTCCTTGTTCCGAATTTTTACACCTAGGCAATACTTGTCGCTGCTGGAAATAGCCGATAGCGAAATAACCTTGTTCTTCGATGGACATATGTGAAGGAAATCCACTTATGTCATTGATTTTTTCAAAAATCTCATCAAAACAACCCTCCAAAACCTGGAGACATTGCGAAACTTCTTTGCTTTGCTTTTTCTCCATCTTGGTCTGGTGATGCATAGACAATTTGATCAGATTTGGGAAGACAGTGACCGGCGTGGTGCTGGCCGCGCCATAGAAGCGATCGCGGATGGTGGCACTCAGCGTGCGATCGTGGGCTTCTTCCTGCACGCGCTCCAGCACGGCAAACAGCCGCCCCAGCAGATAGCCGGTGTGCTTGTTCTCGGTATTCAGTGACACAGTGATTTCCTCCTGATGGCTGGCTGCTTGGCGTGCCAGCCGGTTCAAATAAGCCTTGAGCAGCGCCGCGCGGGCATAAGTGACCGTCTGCGTGGCGTGGATGCGACGGATCACCGCCTGCAGCATGGTGGCCGGGTAGACGCTACCGGTGAGGATGGCGCGCATGATATCGCCCGCCAAACCGTTGGGGATGTTGTCCGCTTTGTCCTGCGTGGCGGTGGCCAACAACAGCCGGAACAGCGGCAGGCAGTCTTGCTCGTACACCGCATGGTCGATCTGCAGATCACTGAACCAGGTCGCCCAACGCTGTGACATCTCAACCACCGTGCCATGATGCCAATAGCGGACTGACAGGCGCGCCACATTCGGTGACAGCCCCAGCACATAAAAGCGGCGGGGCTCCTCCAACGACGGCAAAGCACCTTTCTGAATACTTTTCAGCAATGCCTTGACGGCCTGGGTGCAGGCATCCGGGTTGTCTTTGGGTGGGTCGTTGATAAATAGCGGCAGCTGCGTTTCCAGCTCGCATGGGCGATCGGCCCAGAACACCGTGCTGGCGTCGCCCACCTGCACCCGTTGCACGGAATCCTTACCCAGCAGGTGATTGAGTGCGGTGGTGTAGGCAAACACCGCCTGCTTGCCAACCGGGGCATTCTCACCCTGGCGCAGCTCCTTGCCATATGACTCGAACGCCCGTTGATTGAATGACACGATATTGGCGCCAGTTGATTGACTGCCCCATACGCCCTTGATGGCTGGGTGAAGGCGCTCAATCTGTGTGTGCTCGCCCGTCACCAGACAAAGGCCCTGGACTGCATCGTCAGGGGTGTCGTTGTTGGCAGCGTGAACGGCATCGATCAAGGCAGACCGGTCGCAAATGGTGTCGGTGTCGCCCAGCAGCTTGAAACACAGGTTGGGGTTGGTGGTGCGCAGCTCCTCCCACTCCGGCTGGCTGGCCAGCTCCGCCATCGGCAGCGCAGCCAGAAAGGCTTGCACGGCCTGCATCGCGGGCTCGTCTTGCGGCAGGCTGGCCAGCCGCGCCTTGAAAGCAGCATGCTGCTCAGCCACACGTTCGGGCTTACCCTTGATCGGCACCCCCAGCACGTACTCTGCGTTATCCCACATCAGGTTGGCGGCAATGCCCGAGGTCTTTTTCACTGCTTGCGGCACCAGAAAGGAGCGCGCCCGCAGCTTTTTACCATGCGGGGTGCGGGTGTCTTCGATCTGTACCAGCTTGCCGGCGGCATCCAACACAATCAGGAACGGGATCTCCTTCCACTCGAAGCCAGACGGGGCCAGCTGGCTGTCCGGGTCGCGGGTTTTACGTTGGTAATATTCCATCAAGGCATGCAGGATCATCCTCTGATCTCCGGGCTATGGGGGGCAGGGATGTCCAGCACGCCTTGTGCCAACCGGGCCTGGAAGAAGCGCGGCTGCGGATCGCCAGGGTCGGTGTAGTCCAGGTCGTAGAGCATCCAGCCCAGATCACGGCTCAAATCCTGCACGGCAGGCTGGGCGGGCGAATCGTCTTCCACCAGCTTGAAATCACAAGCGAACTCACGACAACCCAGATAAGGCTGGTTGATGCATTGGCCTTTGCTGGCGCGGCGGCGGAACATCTCGACATACTTGGCGACAGGCTCGTCACCACCAGCCTGCGCGGTCATTTCCAGGCGGGCATGCAGCCGGTAATGCACATCGCGCAGCAGCAGGCCAGCGCGCTGCTGGCGGTCTTCTTCGATATATTGCGCCAGCTGCCCCCGCCCCTGTTTCATGGCGGATTTGACATTGCTGAACGAGATCTTGCCGCCCAGCTCGTTGCGGCGGATGGACGCCCAGCAGATGGGGCTCAGCACCTCGATCCGCTCAGGCACCCAGCGGATGGCGGGCTTCCACAAAATGGCCTCATAGATGGCGCGCACGCTGGAGGGCGTGATGACATCGTAACTGACCCGTTCAACCTTCATCTCTGGCCTGGAAAAACAGGCCAGCTCACCAGTCACTTCCAAACAAAATTTCATGGAGTAGCTCCCAAATTCAGCCCCTGACCACGTCAGGGGCTAGCTTACTCAAGACACAAATGCGGGCTTGAAAAACCAAACCACTAAAAAAATAATCAACGCTACTCCGCCCCAGAACCGTGTCTCCGGCACTCCAGTTAGCAAAAGGCGAAACTCCCGCAACCATTTCCAATCGCTCACGACGCAGCCCTCCAGGTAATTTTGATTGCCTGAAATCATACAATCTTCTATCTACCATAGGAAGATATTTCTTAACGAGTTCTTGAAATCAGCATCGCCCTCCGAGGAAAAGGGATGTACCATATATGTTCGTTTCAGCTCCTTTGCTGTAACGCGGATTGAAACTATCTGCCATAAAGACTTCAACTAAAAGCCTAGGCTGGCCACATTGGCCAGCCCGCTCCCATCAAACACAAAACCCTCCTCAAGTCACAAACCTCTCTGGGTCCAGCCCCATGCGCTGGTCAATGCACACTCCCAGTTTCGGGTGATACATCGTTTCATTTTTCAGCACAAAGTAGCCTGACAAGGGCTCATCGATTTCACCTGATTGCTTGAGCAGGTCGAATTCATATCGGCGCAAGGACACGGCAAACCGCTGCAGGTGGCGGGTCAGCTCGCGGTGCACGTTGCCACTGGCCAGCATGGCGATCAGCGGGCGGCTGTCGGCTTCGGGCTTGTCCGGGTTGACATAGGGCACAATCACGCTGATCGATTGCGATTCGTCAATCAGGCTGAATTGCTCGGCCACGGTTCGGAAGGGAATCTTTGCCTCACCGGCATTCTGCTTCAGTTGTTGCAGAATCTGGTGCTTGTCCAGCCCCTGGCCGATCTGCCCATAGTAAGCGTCGAAATACAGCCGGAATGCCTCAGGCGACAGCAGCTTGGCTGGCGGGCGATGCAAGACGCTGCGGGTGGCCTGCTCACCGTATTTGGCCAAACCAACCAAGCGCTTGGCAGGCGGCACAAATACCACCAGCCGCCCTTTGCCGGACAACCTACCCTCTCGATTGCAGCGGCCTGCCGCTTGGGCGATCGAATCCAACCCCGCCAGAGCGCGGTAGACCACGGGCAGATCGATATCGACGCCCGCTTCAATCAAGCTGGTACTGACAATACGCACCGGCTCGCCAAGGGCCAATTGGGCACGAATCTGCGCCAGGATTTGGCTGCGGTGCTCGCCACACATCAAGGCGGAGAGATGATGGGTGCCCTCTGGCATGTGCTGGAACAGCTCGCGCGCCTGGCTGCGCGTGTTCACCACCACCAACGCCTGCTGATGCCCAGCCAATTCGTCAGCCAGGGTCGGCCAGTCGGTGGGCTGGTTCAGGTCAGCGGGCAGCTCGACCTCGACGCGATCCAGCCGTTCGAATAAGGCACGGGGGTCAGGGATAATGTCCCGTACACCGTCCAAGCCCTGCAAGGTGACCTTGCCATGGCCATTGCGGCGGGTGCCCAGTGCGGGCTGGGTGGCGGTGCATAGCACCCAGGTCACGCCATAGCGGGCACTCAGCTCGCGCATGCAGTGCAGGATGGGCGCCAGCAGATCAGGCGGCAGCAGTTGGGCCTCGTCCAGCACGATGACGCTGTTGATCAGGTTATGCAGCTTGCGGCAGCGGCTGGTACGTGCGGCAAACAGCGATTCGAACAATTGCACATTGGTGGTGACGATCAGCGGGGCATCCCAGTTTTCCGCCGCCAGGCGGCTGAATGGTGTTTCCTTGTCCGGGTCGAAGCTGCTGTGGTGCTCCAGCACGACATCACCCAGGGCTTCCCGAAACACGCCGGCAGTCTGCTCGATGATGCTGGTGTAGGGGATGGCATAGATGATGCGGCGCTTGCTGTGGATGTCAGCGTGTTTCAGCGCGAACGCCAAGCTCGATAAGGTCTTGCCGCCACCGGTCGGCACAGTCAGCGAAAACAGACCCGGTGGCTCTGCAGCCCGATCCAGGCATTGTTGCAGCACCTCGGCCCGCAGCACGTTGACCTCAGTCAAGGGTTGCGGCAATGCAGCGGCCTTGGCCGCCAAATGTTGATCGAGCAACGCCCGCAGCTGGCTGATCGAGTGCCCATGCTCGCGGCAGCCCGATTGCTTGATATTCATGAATCGCTCGGTATCGAGGAAATCGGCATCCACCAAGCTGGAGAACAGTATGCGCACCCAAAGGTGTAGGCCATCCACCCCACAAGGCAGCACCAAGGTAGGCATAGGCGGGTTCAGGATGTCGTCCGGTATGTCCGCCGCCAACGCCTGCGCCAGCAAGCCGTCTTCCACCCCGGACGCCAGGCGCTTTTCCAAGGGGCGCGGGCCGCCCACGCCGTCGCCAAACCAGTCCAACAGGCCGGTGTGATGGCTGGCGATCAGGTAAGCAAGAATACGCCCACGCACATCTGGCATGCGCTGCCACGCCAGCAACGCCCCGGCGGTGGAGTGATCAGTCTTTTTCGAGGTGCTGTCTTTGACATGGGCATCATAGCCGCTGACGTCACGGATATATTGCTGAAATGCCTCTCGGTATTTGCCCAGGTCGTGCCACAGCGCCGCCACATTGATCCAGTCATCCATGCCGAGGCCAGCCAGATACGCTCGGGCCAGCTTGGCCGTGTCACGCAGGTGATCCGGCAACGTATGAGGTGCCAATGTTTCGGGGTGAACATGAGCCAGATAGATGGGTGTCATGCGGATAGATGGCGTGGATGGTCATGGGGGCGGGATCATAGCCAAGCACGCAAATCCGCTCAAATACATCCGAAGCCCCATAACTATAAACACCATCCAACCATGCAGCCCTGACGAAAGCCCGCCACCAGCCCAAACAAAGCCCACAGCGCCATTCAGGGCGATCCTGCTCCCTGGCCTCGCTGGCTGGCGCCTTGTTTCACAAACGGAAACCGCCTTTCCACACCCCCTCAAACCGAGCCACACCCAGCATTGCGCACTGGCCGGCGATACCCTGCCGATTGCCTGCAGCACATGGTCTACACTACAGTCATGGCAATGTGCTCATTCACCCAGGCGCATACGCGCCCAACCTGCACCGGAGACATCATGAAATGGTTGGCAGCTTGTTTCGCATTGCTGTCAATATCCATCGCACAAGCTGCAGACTGGTACCCGATCGAGGTGATTGGAGATGGCAAGCGCCTGGCCTATAAGCCCCTACCAGCCGCCAACCATGCCTGGCGCATCTGTGCATTGCTACCCCATGGCAAAGATCGTTACTGGTGGGGGGTGTCGCGCGGCCTGGCCGAGGAGGCAAAACGACAGGGGGCGGTGGTCGGCATCTATCAGGCAGGAGGCTATGAGCATCTTGGCACGCAAAAGGCTCAATTGGCCGAGTGCACCCGACAGGGGGCTCAAGCCCTCATTTTGGGTGCTATATCGGCAGATGGGCTTAATGAGAGCATCGAAGCTGCCACCATGCTCGATATCCCAGTCATCGATCTGGTCAACGGGGTCAGCTCGAAGCTGGTCGCCTCACGCTCGCTGGTCAGCTTTGCGGAGATGGCACGCATGGCGGGCAAGTATATTGTCGATCACACCGACAAAGACACGCCGATCAAAGTCGCCTGGCTGCCCGGCCCACAGGATGCAGGCTGGGTTCAAGATGGCGAACGCGGCTTGAAGACTGCATTTGAAGGCAGACCGATCTCATTGATCCACGCTGGTTATGGTGCAACTGAGATATCAGTTCAGATGGGGCTGCTGCGGCGCATGGTGGCCAAACAAGGGCTGCCCGACTATGTAATCGGCAACGCCGTGGCTATCGAAGCCGCCAGCCGCCTGTTCCTGCAACAACCCAACGCCCCCAGGCTGGTGGCTTATTACACCACCGAAGCCATTGTCGAGCTGATCCGCAATGGCAAGGTCATGGCCGCCCCGACCGACTCCCCCGTGATTCAGGCCCGCATCGCCATCGACCTGGCCGTGCGAACGCTCCAAGGTGAAAAAGTACCCACCCTGGTCAGCCCCGCCATCGTGGTACTCGATCGACAAAACATCAACCAGATCGACCTGTCACGCCTACTCCCCCCACCCGGCCAATGGATGGTCTTACAAGCCCTCCCACCACTCGACCGCAACAAGGAAAATTCACTGCAGTGAGGCAGAGGTGAATATGGACACGGTGAGAAATCGTGGGAATCAGCAAAGCTGGTTCATCAATTGGCAAACGGAGCAAGGGCACGAGTCGAGACAGCATCAATGGCAATTTGGATTCAAACAGCTGTTCTGAAGCCACACCACTCCCCCAGCGACCACGGTTTGACCTGGAAAGCGGCTGCCAATCAATAATAGCCACCGTGATCTACGACGCGCAAAGGAAAACGGGCCGTCATGCGGCCCGTTGATTTGCACGACGGTACTGATTCAGCGATAGCTGCGGCCTGTCATGGCTTTGAATACCCACTTTGCCAGCTTGCCATAAGGCGGGTATAGCATCCACAAAGTATTCAAGCGGCTTTGATACATGACGCCTTTTTGCTTGCTGAAGGTGTCAAAGCCATATTTGCCATGGTAGTGCCCCATGCCCGAAGGCCCTACCCCACCGAAGGGCAGATCGCCTTGCCCAACATGGATCACCACATCATTGACCGTCACGCCACCGGATATGGTTTCCCGCACCACCTTGCGCACCCGGGATGGGTGATGATCAAAATAGTACAGAGCCAATGGCCGGGGGTGATCGTTGATGTACAGGATGGATTCCTGCATGTCGCGGTATGTCAAGACTGGTAGGATCGGCCCGAAGATCTCCTGCTGCATCACCAGCATGTCCGAGGTGGCATTCAACACCAGGGTGGGTGCGATCTTGCCTGTTCCGGCCAATGATTCGTTGGCTGGGTTCAGCGGTATGATGGTGGCGCCTTTTGCCTGTGCGTCCTCCAGATAGGACATCAGCCGTTGATGATGCCGGGCATCGATGATGGCCGTGTAGTCCTCATTGGCTGCCAAGGTGGGGAAAAATCTGGCCACAGCGGCCTTGGCCTGCTCAACGAATTCCTGCTCTTTGCGGTAGGGCAACATCACATAATCAGGCGCTACACAGGTCTGGCCTGCGTTGACTGTCTTGCCCCACAAGATCCGCTCGGCGGCGGTATTGATTGGAAAGTCCGGGCTGATCAGCACTGGGGATTTGCCCCCCAGCTCCAAGGTCACCGGGGTCAGATGATCCGCCGCTGCTCGCATCACATGTTTGCCGACCTGGGTGGAGCCTGTGAACAGCATATGGTCGAACGGCTTGCTGGAAAAGGCTTGCGCGACATCCACCCCGCCATGGATCACAGCGACATGATCTTCATCGAAGTGGGCTGCCAGCAATGCGGCCAACGCTTCGCCTGTATGCGGGGTCGATTCGGACATCTTGATCATCACCCGATTCCCCGCAGCCAATGCTGCCACCAATGGGCCCAGCGCCAGAAAGATCGGGTAGTTCCAAGGCACGATGATGCCCACGACACCCAGTGGCTGGGGCACCACCTGATTGGTGGCCGGCGTGAACCAGAACGACACGCCTGCCCGTCGTGGTTTCATCCACGATGCCACATGCCGCCGCGCTTCGCGGATCTCCGCCACGCTTGGAAAGATTTCCATGAATCGGGTCTCGACCGCCGAGCGGTGTCCAAAGTCTGATTTGACAGCAGCGACCAGCTGCTCCATGTTGTCCAGCAGGGCCTGCTCCAGCTTCTGCAGGTTCGCCCGGCGCATGACAGCCGTTGGAAAACGCTCGCGACGGAATGCCTGTTGCTGACGCTCGAATAAGGCATTCAGCCGCTCCAATTGCACCGCCGAAGCATGAGGAGGAAATAGTGGCTCCATCCGTGTGGCTCCTGATTGATTTTTAGTATCGCGTCGGCAGGATCAGCCACGCCACCCGTATTGTCAGACAATCCATCAAAATATGAATCACAAAGTAGCACCCGTACCATGAATCGTCAATGACCGATAGTCACTTGGAAAAATGGCCATTCATGCTCTGGTTGGTCATCCAAATACATGCAACCGATGTGCGGATACACTTCGAGGGTAATCATAAGTCGCAATATGCGGCTGCACAATCCATTGAAATGCTTCCTTTGGCTCTTGGCTCATATCAAATAGCATCAGCCCGACAGACAAGCCGGTATACTGTGCTGCAACATTCCTGTCGTCAATTCATCATGCTCATCGATTTTTTCTACCAACTCAAAGATGCCCGCCTGCCGGTCAGTATCAAGGAGTTCCTGACTCTGTTGGAGGCCCTGGATAAACGAGTGATCAGTGGCAGCCTGGATGACTTCTATTTTCTTGCCCGCACCATTCTGATCAAGGACGAAAAACACTTTGACCGCTTTGATCAGGTCTTCGGTCATTATTTCAAGGGCATCGAGTCGCTGTCAGCCGCACTGGGCGGGGATATTCCCGAGGACTGGCTCAGAAAGGAGTTTGAGCGCTTTTTGTCAGACGAAGACAAGGCCAAGATTCAGGCCATGGGCTGGGACAAACTGATGGAGACCTTCAAAGAGCGCTTGAAGGAACAGAAGGAACGTCACGCAGGTGGCAACAAATGGATCGGCACGGGCGGCACCAGCCCTTTTGGTGCCTATGGCTATAACCCGGAGGGCATCCGCATCGGGCAGGCCGAATCGCGACACCGCCGCGCCGTCAAGGTGTGGGATGAACGTGAGTTCCGCAATTTTGATGACAGCGTCGAGCTGGGCACGCGCAATATCAAGGTGGCCTTACGGCGACTGCGACGTTTTGCGCGCGAGGGCGCAGAAGAGGTATTGGATCTACCAGGAACCATTCGCGCCACAGCCAACAATGCCGGCCACCTTGATCTGCAGATGGTGCCGCAGTTGCATAACAAGGTGAAGGTATTGCTGTTTCTGGATGTGGGTGGCTCGATGGATGACCACATCAAGATCTGTGAGGAGCTGTTCTCTGCTTGCAAGACCGAATTCAAACACCTGGAATATTTCTATTTCCACAATTGCGTGTATGAATCCGTCTGGCGTGACAACCGGCGGCGCCATGCCGAGCGCATCCCGACGGAGGATGTACTCCACACCTACGGCCCCGATTACAAGCTGATCTTTGTCGGTGATGCCACCATGAGCCCCTATGAGATTCTGTACCCCGGCGGCAGCGTGGAGCACAACAACCCGGAAGCCGGTCATGTCTGGATACAACGCCTGCTGGATCATTACAGACATGCAATCTGGCTCAACCCGGTGAGCGAGGAATACTGGGACTACACACAATCACTCACCCTGCTGAAACAACAGATGGGCCAACGCATGTTTCCGCTGACCATCGATGGGCTGGATCGAGGTATCCGTGTACTCAATCAGCAAGCCTGATGTTGCATATCCACAACAATTGATCCGCTGGGCCCAAACAGACACACAATTGTTAGCGTGGTTGGCCCAGGCGGCGCGGCTCGACCTGCCCGATTGGTACCTGGCAGCCGGCTGCATCCGCAATCAGCTGTGGGACCATTGGCATGGCTACACCACCCCCAGTGGCGAGCAGGATATCGACCTGATCTATCACGATCCCCAGGCATCACCAGAACAAGATCAAGTCTTGAGCAAAACACTCTCCACCCAGACCGGCAACCAGTGGGAGGTGGTCAATCAGGCCTACGTCCATCGCTGGTATCGTGATCAGCATGGACAACCCATCGCCGCCCATAACAGCTGCATCGAGGCGATGGCCAGCTGGCCGGAAACCGCCACCTGCATCGGCCTGCGGTTTGACCTGCATGGCTGGGCAGTGGCAAGCCCCCTGGGATTGGATGATCTGTTCGGGATGATCTGGCGGCGGAATCCAGGCTTCTCCGATCTGGCAACCTACCAACATCGCCAGATCACCAAGCAGGTGGCGCGACGCTGGCCCAAGGTGCGGATCATCTGAGTGCAATCGGTGGTTGACAGATGTAACCATATGCCTTTGCCCAAACTTGACCGAAATCAAATCAACCACCGCAAGGCTCTGCGATGATGTCAATCAGAAGGCGACGCCTTCTGCTTGTGTATCTCCAGTGGTTATTCAGGGTGACGGATTCGTCACCCTTTTTTTTGCTTCCGATATCACCAACCCTGCATATTGATGGGTCTTGAGTCCCTTGTCCGATGGATCTTGTGGGTATACCTTCAGGCTCTGTGCCATGACCATGGCACGACATCCACAGCCTATGCCACCAGCACCAGAAGCTGACCATGATGAGAGGAGCAAACCATGCTGAACGATATTCGGCTCGCCGTTGAATCAAGCCCCAATGCCGCCATGACCCGGACACTCTATAAAGGCGTCTATGATGACAACGTTGCACGCACCGGCGATGGCGCAATCGACACGCTCTACGTGTTTGCCAAGGATTCGAACAACCAGGTCATCGGTGGCATCGTTGGATCAGCCTACTGGGGCTGGGTGAATATCTCATCAGTCTGGGTTTCGCCAGTGTACCGACGACAAGGCCTGGCCTCCCGCATGCTGGCAATGATCGAGCAAGAAGCGATCAGCAAAGGCTGCAAGCACGCGTATCTGGACACGTTCACTTTTCAAAGCCCTGCCCTCTACGAAAAGTCCGGTTACCAGATCATCGGCACCCTACCAGACTTCCCACCTGGGCATGCACGGCATTTCATGAGTAAAGATCTGATACCGACAGCAGAACGTGATCCCGCCAGGCTGCGTGCAGTTGATGTGGCCTCATGAGCCCAATCTCAGCACAAAGTGTGGTGAATACGATACAGCGGGTGGTGGCTGCGCAAGGTGCCTCGTCCCAGCCTGATGGCAGGATGAATACATCCGAAAATAAGCTGTCTTTCATGGCCCACAACAACTAGGATGAAATATCCATGTCGCCACCTCCATCATGAGACAGTTCATCCGCCACCCTAGCAGCATTCCCATCGAGGTTCATCACAGCGAGGCCACGCAGCAGCAAGCCGCAAATGCCGTCAATGTCAGCCTGGGTGGCTTGTCCTTCGTCTCGGCCACAGCGGCCAATCAGGGGGATCTGATCCGTGTGCGCATTCCAGGTACGCGACCGCCTTTTGAAACATCTGCGCAGGTGGTCTGGTGCCGTGGCGACCCGCCAGGGTTCGAGCTGGGTGTCACCTTTCTGGATGAGGAGGATGCATTCCGGGTGCGGATGGTCGAGCAGGTCTGCCAGATCGAGCAATACCTGCAATACGTGAAGCAACATGAGGGCCGTGAACTGAGCCCCGAACAGGCGGCACGGGAATGGATCGACAAGTTTGCCGCCGACTTTCCCAATGGCGGCCCAGAATCCTTACACTAGGTGCCGTTGACACCACTTCATGATCCACGCTGGCCAGGCCAGGTGCCACGGCGCAGGCCATGTCGCCCTGTCAGCAAGTCTGATAGCCTCCCCTCTGAGCCAACGTACCGCATCAACAGGCATTTGCGCCAGACTTGGTCTTCAACTGTGCCGGTGCGACCAGGATGCCTGCCCGCAAACCCACTTTCACATCAGGGTTCGGAAAGATGATGTGCTCGCCGGGTTGCACCACGACACGATGCCCGGCATCCTCCGCCACCACGTAGCCCGCCTCCAGCGGCGTGAAATTCTGCACATCCGGCGCTAGGTTCAATTTAAATTGCGCACTGGTCTTGATGACATCGCGGGTCGCTTCAAAAATCCGGAAAGCAGCAGGATCATAGTCTGGCAAAGCGGGAAGCACTCCAGCAATCATACCGGCCAGCACCCGCTCCAACGCGGAGACATCCACCCCTGCATTCTGGCCAAATGGGCGGGCCTTGCCCAACTCAAGCGTGAAAGCCTTGGCGCCGAAATGGTGACTGGCATGGTAGGAAAAAGTAGGTGAAGGTTTGCTATGCAGCAGCATGGTCTGGATATCACACGCCCCCAGCAGAGCCACCGCCTGCGGATCATGCGGCAACCCATCGACAAATGGGTAGATGGCAAATTTCTCGTAATACGAGCCACGAATGGCAGTGTGCAAGTCAAAGTGCCAACGCGGCGTGTGGGGCTCGGCCCCGGCGAAAAATTGCTGCAGCACCTGTTCCAGCGCGGCGGCTCGGGCCGGCTCGGCACCCATTGCAACTTCGCCATGCTTTCCACAGAACAGCCGATTGATGTCCTCCACCAGATAGCGCTTACCTGCCCGCATCGCATCCAGATTGCCCATCACGAACAGCACTCGGGACTGTGGACAGAGGATGCCGGTGCGGATCGCCTCGATCAACCGGCCCACCAGCTCGATCGGCGCTGTCTCATTGCCGTGTATGCCGCAGGAAATCACCAGATTCATGACAGGCGACCGCACCGGCTCAACCAGCCAGGCGCCCTCACCCAGCATCTGCCCTTGGCTGCCATCAGGCAAAGGCCCATCCATGAAGTCCAAGGGGGTGTTGTCAAGCAGCGCTTGTAGAAAAGATGTTGGCATGGGGATCACATATCGATATGGAACACAGGCCGAGAGCATCCCCCCCAGCCTGATTGCGTGTGGGTCAAACGAGCTGGAAGGGGTAGACCGCGCCCAGACCTAGAATCCGGGTCAGCTCATCCAGCGCGGTGCGGCATTCGATCAGCAACTGCGGATCGCCCAGATCGGCGCCGGTCAACCGGTCTCGATAATGCTTATCCACCCATTGATTGAGGGTTGCGAACAAGGTATCCGACATCAACACCTTGGGATTGACCGCCGCCAACTCAACCTCGGACAAGGCCACGCGCAGACGCAGGCAGGCGGGCCCACCGCCATTTTGCATCGACTGCTTGAGATCAAATACCTTGATCTCATCGATCGGGCCGCCGCTTTGCGTCATGGATTCCAAGTATGACCAGACCGGCGCCAGCTGCCGACACTCTTCAGGCACTACGATGATCATGTTGCCATCGGGCTTGGACAACAGTTGGCTGTTGAACAGATAAGACTTGACGGCTTCTTCGACGCTGACGGCCTGCTCCGGCACTTCAATAGCGACAAACTGCCCACCCACCGCCGCCAGCTTACGCTCCAGCTCGGCCAACACCTGCTGTTGATCGACAAACGAGCGCTGGTGATGGAACAACACCTGGCGGTTTCCCACCGAAATCACGTCATTGTGGAATACCCCTGCGTCGATAGTATTCGGGTCTTGTTGTGCAAACACCACCTGCGCATCACTCAGGCCATGCAGGCGAGCAATCGCATGGCATGCCTCCAGTGTCTGGCGGGCAGGAAATCTGCTGGGTCTCGGGTAACGGGTATCGAAAGCAGCCTGGCCGAATACGAAGAACTCAACGCCTGGGGCATCGTAACTGGCACAGAATCGGGTATGGTTGGCAGCGCCCTCATCACCAAAGTGCATTTGTGCCGGCAAGGCAGCGTGGTGCGCAAAATGGCGCTCGTCCGCAAACATGGCCTTGAGAATGCGGCCCGTGGTCGGGTGCTCAATGGAGCGATGGAACTTGTTGTTCAGATTGGCTGGGGTGAAATGCACCCGCCTATCCGCCGTATCCCCCGAGGGGCTGACCGTGGCGGCATTCGCCGTCCACATGGTCGAAGCGGAGCTACAGGCCGCCAGGATGGTGGGCGCCGCCTGGGCCGCCTTACGGATGACCTCGGCATCGGTGCCGCTGAACCCCAGTACGCGTAGATGCTCAACGCTGGGGCGCTCGTGCGGTGCCAGCACGCCCTGTTTGAAACCCAGGTCGTGCAAGGCTTTCATCTTCTCCAGGCCTTGCTTGGCCGCCAGCTTGGGGTTGGATGCGGCTTTCTCGTTGGATGTCGAGGCCACATTGCCGAAACTCAAGCCGGCATAATTGTGGGTTGGGCCAACCAGGCCGTCGAAATTGGCTTCAAATGCGGTCATCTTCAAACCTCGGTTTCAAGCGCAATCGACGGCCTTGAGCCGTCATTGCGTGATTTTGAATGTCCGCATCAGTGGCACAGGAGACTTGGGGCCAAACCAGTTATCGTAGATCTTGGCGGCCTCGCCACTCTTCTCCGCATCCACCAATGCTTCGTTGATCTGTTGTTGCAAACGCTTTTGCCCTTTGCGCATACCGACCGCATAGACTTCCGCAGCCAATGGCACATCCGGCACTTCAAAATCCGCCTTGTTCGCCATCTTGTTGATATTGCCCAACAAGGTAGGCTCTGGGCCCGATGCAAATTCACACTTGCCCTCGCTCAGCGCCTTGAACACTTCGGCGTAATCTTCCAGCTGCTTGATCTGTACTTTTTGTGACAGATCCTGCAGATATTTGGCGTTGGTGGTGCCCTTGGGCACGCAGACGGTCATGCTGTCCAGCTGCAGCAGATCATGGAACTTGCCTTTCTTGGCGACGATCTTCTGTGTGGAGACAAAATAACCGAGGCTGTATTCGACTTCTTTTTCACGCTCTTTGGTCTTGGCAAATGTCGCAAACAGTACATCGACCCGTCCGTCTTTCAGCGCAGGCATCCGGTCAGCGGGGTCAACTGTCTTGAAAACAGGCGTCAGATTCAGCTTTTTAGCCACCAACTGCGCAAACTCGATGTCATAGCCAGAAACACTGCCTTTGGATTTATCGAAGAACCCAAATGGTGGTGAACTGTCCCGCACGCCGATCACGATCTGCTTCTTCTCCTGGATCTTGTCCCAGTCATCTGCCGCCCATACAGAAGCCGACATTGCCAAACCAGCCAGGCACAGCCATCCAACCTTTTTCATTCTTGTTCTCCACAATCCAATGCAAGGGAGAATAAGAATCTCATAATACTCAAATGCAATCAATCAAAGAAAATGAAGAAAGCATACGACAAAACGATTGTTGCATTCACGGCATCGAAATCACATTTGTCTTTTTCAATCTTGTACTTAAAACATTATCCAATCCGATCATGACATTATGCCATTTGCATTTTACTTTCGTATAAAGTTACCTATGGCACATCCCGTCAGGTCATTGTATTTTGCTCATCCTTCATTTCTTTTGAATCACAGCTGCATGCCAGGGCTCAACTGTGCAGGCAAAGTGGGTGACGCCGCCTCCAACCCTGCGACCGGGTAGGCGCAATAATCCGCTGCATAGTAGGCACTGGCGCGGTGATTACCGCTCTTGCCAATACCACCGAAGGGGGCAGCACTGCTGGCGCCGGTCAATGGCTTGTTCCAGTTGACGATACCGGCCCGGATTTCCTGCCAGAACAGCTCGTAACGTGCCTGGTCATCACAGATCAAACCTGCCGCCAAGCCATAGGCGGTGCGATTGGCCAGCGCCAATGCCTCGTCGAAGGTGTCATAACGTTGCACTTGCAGCAGCGGACCGAAATATTCCTCATCCGGCAGGTCGGCTATCGCGGTCACATCGACGATGCCTGGGCTCAACAGGGCAGTGTCAGGCTCGATACGGCGCATTTCCAGCACCAGCTGGCCACCCAGCGCCACCAGTTTCTGCTGCGCTTGCAGCAGCTGATCTGCAGCGGCCAGGGATACGACCGCACCCATGAAGGGCTGCTCGGCATCATCCCACCGGCCCACCCGCAGTTGCTGGGTTACCGTCACCAAGCGCGCCAGCAGCGCATCACCTTCAGCAGTCTTCGGCAACAGCAGACGACGGGCGCAGGTGCACCGCTGGCCTGCGCTGATAAAGGCAGATTGGATGATATGGTGGATGGCTGCATCGATATTGGCCACTCCCTCGACGATCAATGGGTTGTTGCCACCCATCTCCAATGCCAGGATCTTGTCAGGATGGCCCGCAAATGCCCGATGCAGCAGATGCCCGGTGCTTGAGCTGCCTGTGAAGAACAGCCCGTCCAGATCCGGGTGATTGGCCAGAGCGACGCCCGTGTCCTTCCCGCCTTGCACCAGATTGATCACCCCAGCAGGAATGCCCGCTTGCAGCCAAAGTTTCAAGGTCACTTCCGCAACCTTGGGTGTCAGCTCGGATGGCTTGAATATGACGCAATTGCCCGCAATCAGCGCGGGCACGATATGACCGTTCGGCAGATGGCCTGGGAAGTTGTAAGGACCGAACACCGCAACCACGCCATGAGGGCGGTGACGCAATACCGCCATGGCATCGCCCATTTCACTTTGCTTCTCGCCAGTGCGCTCCTGATAGGACTTGATCGAGATATCGACTTTGCCGATCATGGTCTGCACCTCGGTCAAGGCCTCCCAGCGTGGCTTGCCTGTCTCCAGGCCAATGGCATCAGCCAATTCAGCCTTGTTTTCGCCCAACAGCTCCGCAAAGCGCTTGATCACAGACAGACGGGCCGCCAACCCGCCATCACGCCATGCTTTGAATGCGTCGCGCGCTGCCAGCACAGCAGCATCCACTTGCGCTTCGGTGGCGGATTGCCCGGTGAACACAACCTGCTGGGTCACCGGGTTTCGGCTCTGAAATGGGCTGCCAGAGCCCGGCAGCCACTGGCCGGCGATCAATTGGGTTGACATGGGGTCATTCCTCTCTTGCGGATAAGGGCACGGCGCGAACACTGTCGCCCACGGCCAGATTGAGTTTGGACAAGGCTTCCGGGCTGATCGGCAGGCCAGCCGGGGTCATTCGGCTACGCACCAGGCACACCCGGAAATCAGACAGCTTGCGATTTGAAACGAGATAGGTGATGTCATCAGCCTGCGTATGATGTGGCAATGCCGTCACCACCTTGGATTCACGCACGGCGCGGATCTGTTTCAATGCACATTCGACGGTTGGGCCTGCGTCGAAGATATCGACGTAGCCCTGGTAACTGAACCCTTCTCCCTGCAGCATCGACAAGGCGGGGCGGGTCTTGTCGTGCACCTGCCCGATCACCGCCCGCGCCTCTTCGCTCAGGAAATCGACATAGACCGGGTGCTGTGGCATCAGCTCGGCAATGAAGGATTTGTTGCCGATGCCCGACAGATAATCAGCCTGGGAGAAGTCCATCTTGAAAAAATGACGCCCCAGGCTTTCCCAGAATGGCGAACGCCCAGCGTCGTCGGATACACCACGCATCTCAGCGATCACTTTGTCAGAGAACCGCTCCGGAAAGTCTGCCAGGAACAGGAACCGGGATTTCGATAGCAGGGCACCATTATTGGAATGGCGGAAATCAGTATGCAGAAACAGTGAGCACAGCTCAGCCACGCCTGTCATGTCATTGGTCAGGAACAAGGTCTGCAGGCGCCGATAGACGCCCAGCTCGCGTGATGCATGTACGGACAGGCCGACACGATAGTTATACCAAGGCTCATCCAAGCCCACCGCAGCAGCCACAGCTGAGGTACCGACCACTGCCCCGCTGGCATCCTCCAGCACAAACAGATAGTTGGCATCCTGCCTGGGGGCGGTGCCAGCAATCGAGCGTTCTGATATGTCGATACGCCGCGACAGCCGTTCTTCATTGGCAGGCAGGGTGGTCACCCCAACGCCGGTGGAACGGGCCAACGCCATCAGGGAAGCAAGGTCGGCGGCAACTATGGAACGAACAAACATCGGCGTCTCGTCAGCATTCAAGATCAAAGAAACGGCTGGGCAGCCAGGGCGCCCACCTTACCTACCCATATCACAATGCACAGACCAACAGCGCATCACCCGCCACCACACACAGCACATCCGCCAACGTCTGGCTCAGGCGGACCGTACCCTGCTGCTCGTCCACCACGGCGGCGCCGACGGTTGCGCGGTAATCGGTCAATTTGCGGTTGGCGAGCAGCTGCACTGGTGCCCCTGCTGTCTCGCCAATCTCTACCCGACAACGCCGATGCCCGGCAATGGTCCGGATATTGGCTGTGCGCGCCTGCACCACGCAGCCCCCATCGAAGATATCGATATAGCGCTCGGTTTCGAACCCTTCATTGATCAGGATCTCGAATGGCAGCATGGCCGCAGGGTGCACCTGGCCAATCGCCTCCTGGGCGGGCTCCGGTAGCAGCGGCACATAGATCGGGTGTTGCGGCAACAGCTCTGCAATGAACGAGCGGCCCTTGATTCCACAATACAACTCGGCCTGCGCATAGTCGATATCGAAGAACAACCGCCCCACACCGTCCCAAAAGGGCGAATTGCCTTGCTCATCACTGAGCCCGACCATCTCGGACACCACCGAATCACCAAAGCGCTGCGGGTGCCCAGCAATCAACAGCAGGCGGGCCCGCGACAACAGATCCGACCATTCAGTGTATTGATAGGGCTCGTCGATATAAAAAGAGGTCAGCAGCGTATTGCCGGTCAGGTCGTGGCATAACGACAGCACATGGATCTTGCTGTGCACGCCCAGCTCACGCGAGGCATGGATCAGCGTCTCATTACGGTAGTTGTAGAACGGCTCTTGATAGCCCGCCGAGGCCACGACACCCGACGTCCCCACCAATTCGCCAGTGCGCGTGTCCTCCAGCACCAGAAAATAGGTTTCCTCGCCATTGCCACATACATCGGACTCAAACGATTTGACTGATGCCTCGATCTTGGCATACAGCCGCTCACGGTTGTCCGGCAACGAAGTCACCCCCACCGGGCTTTTGGCGGCGATGCGCTCGATGGCGGGGAGATCAGTCAGCCGACTGGGGCGTAGAACAAACATGGTGATCTCAAGAAATGGGGCCAGTCCAGGGCCTGCCCGTGCATAGCCGCCCGCTCACCCCGACCAGGCCGGGTGGCGGGAGCCCATAGCATGAACAGGCACCGAGACACTGCCTGCAACTGGAATCCCGACAAGCGCCCTGCGCTGAGTCGCATCCAGTCGCAGGGTGCGGGGTTACTTGGCGACAACAGCCGCCACGGCACGTTCGAAACGATTCAGCCCTTCATCGATGTCCGCATCTGGGATGACCAATGACGGCGCAAAACGGATCACATCCGGCCCCGCCTGCAGCACCATCACGCCTTCCTTGGCACCGGCATTCATGAAGTCTTTTGCCTTGCCAGCCAGGGCGGGCACCAAAGCGGCACCGATCAACAGGCCCATGCCACGGATCTCGCTGAAGCATTGATATTGCGCATTGATGGCATTCAAGCGCTGCTTGAATCGATTGTGCTTGTCCTGCACTGCCGCCAGCACGGCTGGCTGGCTGATGATACCCAGCGCGGCCTCTGCCACAGCGCAGCCCAGCGGGTTGCCACCATAGGTGGAGCCGTGTGTGCCGACTGCCAGATGCGAAGCGATGTCTGCAGTGGTCAACATGGCACCGATCGGGAAGCCGCCACCCAAGCCCTTGGCCGTGGTCAGGATGTCCGGCACCACGCCAAATGACTGATAGGCATACAAGGTGCCGGTGCGGCCATTGCCGCTTTGCACTTCGTCGAACACCAGCAGTGCGTTGTGCTTGTCACACAACGCCCGCGCGCCCTCGATGAATGCCTGCGTAGCAGGCGTGATGCCGCCTTCGCCTTGCAGTGGCTCCATCACCACGGCGCAGGTCTTGTCAGAAATCTGCTTGGCCAGCGCATCCAGATCATTGAACGGTAGATGGGTGATGCCGCCAGGCTTGGGGCCGAAACCATCAGAATATTTGGATTGCCCCCCGACCGATACCGTGAAGAAGGTGCGGCCATGGAAGGCATTGTTGAATGCGATGATCTCGACCTTGTCTGGGCCGAATTTGTCGATGGCGTAACGGCGGGCCAGTTTGAATGCCGCTTCATTGGCCTCCCCGCCGGAATTGCAGAAGAACACCTTCTCGGCAAAGGTTGTCTCGACCAGCTTGCTGGCAAGACGCAAAGCTGGCTCGTTGGTCAGCGAATTGGACACATGCCATAGCTTGCCAGCCTGCTCGGTCAACGCGGCGACCAGTGCGGGGTGGGCGTGACCCAGGCTGTTGACGGCGATGCCCCCCGCAAAATCGACATATTCCTTGCCTTGTTGATCCCACACTCGTGAACCCTGGCCACGCACGGGCACAAAGGCAGCGGGCGCATAGTTGGGAACCATTACCCGATCGAAATCGGCGCGTTGAACCTGCTGAGTCATTTCCTGTTTCCTTATCCAAACGTTTCGTTTGATGCTTGGCATTGTAGGCAATGCCTGGCCAGCATCATTTAATGCATGCGACAACTAATTACATCAGTCTGACGAAGGCTTGCGTCCTGGTTGGTGACGCATCCGGTCCTCTCTGGGCGTGGTGCCGAAATGATTCCGATAGCTGCTGGAAAAATGTGGCCCCGACGAAAACCCACACGACAAGCCGATCTGAATGATCGACTTGCTGGTCTGCAACAACAGCTGCCGCGCACGTTGCAAGCGCAGCTCCAGATAATACTGCGAAGGCACGCTGTTGAGGTGTTGCTTGAAAAGCCGCTCCAATTGGCGCCGCGACACACAGACCCGATCCGCGATCTCATCGGTGGTCAACGGCTCCTCCAGATGGCTCTCCATCAGGCTGACCGCTTTGACCAGCTTAGGCTGGGCACTGGTTCCCAACTGGCTTTGCAGAGGAATCCGCTGGCGCTCCTCGCCACTGCGCATACGCTCGTTCATCAGCGCCTCCGACACCGCGCCAGCCAGTGCCGACCCGGCCAGACGACCGATGATGGCCAGAGTCAGATCCAAGGCGGCCAAACCACCACCACAGCTGAAGCGATTGCGATCCAGCTCGAATAAGTGGGTGGAGGCAGACACCTGTGGAAACTGCTCACTGAACAATTCAACCTGCTGCCAATGCACGCTGGCCCGATAACCATTCATCAGCCCAACCTGGGCCAGCCAGAACGCCCCCCACCCAACGCCCGCCAGCATGGCGTCACGGTTGAGCTGGCACAGCGCCTCGGCCTGGGGCGACCATCCACCAGCCAGCACGCAGACCAGATCTGTCGCCAGCTGTGGTCTCAGGGCGGGCGCCATGATCGGCAAACCGGCCTCGTCCTGCACCTCGCCCGCCGTCATGGCAGCCAAGGACACCTCGAATACAGCCACACCCGCCAGCCGGTTGGCCTGCAGCAAAGCCGCACGGACCAGGGCCAACTCGTGCATGGCGAAACCCGGCAACAACAGCAATTGCACCTGACGGACAGGCGCCTGATCATTCAACTCGAACATGTAAACGAGCAAACCATGATTTTGACTGGGTGTCACAGCTGGATCAGCAGCCTGCTTCACCCAAAACACAAGGCCGGCATCATGCCGGCCCCAGAAGCCTTTACTTTAGACTACCAGACAGAAATTGGCGTAGCCGGTCGCTTTGCGGGGACACCAATACCTGGCGGGGATCACCCTGCTCTGCGATGCGCCCCTGGTAGAGGAAGATCACATGATTCGACACCTCTCGCGCAAAAGCCATCTCATGCGTCACGATGACCATGGTACGCCCTTCTTGAGCCAATTGCTGCATCACCCGCAACACTTCACCGGCCAGCTCCGGGCCCAGGGCGGAAGTTGGCTCGTCGAACAACATCACTTCCGGCTCCATCGCCAGCGCCCTGGCGATGGCAACCCGCTGCTGCTGGCCCCCTGACAGATGAGCCGGATAGGTGTCTTCCACCCGCCTGAGGCCGACTTTTTCCAGATAGTCGCGGGCGCGGGCGATGGCTTGCTCCCTGGGCACACCCAATACATGGATCGGTGCCTCGATGATGTTTTCCAGCACAGTCATGCGCGCCCACAGATTGAAATGCTGGAACACCATGGCCAGACGGGCACGCGTCCGTTGCAGCTGCTGGGCATCCACGGCGATCAGCATGCCATCCTTGGCCATTTTCAGCTTCAGCTCCTCGCCAGCCACCCTGATCCGTCCTTGATTGGGCCGCTCCAGCAGATTGATGCATCGCAGCAAGGTGCTTTTGCCCGAGCCGCTTGACCCAATGATGCTGATCACATCCCCTGCCCGTGCCGAAAGCGACACGCCCTTGAGTACCTCTTGGGTGCCAAAGCACTTGTGCAGATCATCGACCTGCAGCTTGTCGGCATACTGTGCCGATTGCGCTGTCGCACCTGCCAGCCCGATGGCACCCACTGTGCCACCAGCTGCCAGGTCGGCTTGGCCAGCATTCAAAAACATGGTTGTTTCGCTCCGAAAAACAAGGGCCAGCTGGCTTTTGCATCAAGCACTCAGCAGATTCCCGGTCTTGAAAGGCACCTGGCCGGCCACTTTGGCAAAACTCATGCCTGCTGTTGCATATCGGCGGTTTTCCCGGGCATACAACACACCCGCTGTCTGGCTGGTCACAGTCACCACCTCACCTTGCAATGGATTCACCACATCGAAGATCGCATCCCCTGCGGCGATGATGTCACCGACATCACGGTGGAACACCACCGCGCCCGCACAGGGCGCAATCAGCGAATCCGAGCCTGCCAAGGGCGTGGCAGGATGCAACAAGGGTGGCAAGACAGGGACAGGCTCATCGATCACGCCACGATGACAGAGGAATGCATACAAAGCCGCCGCATCCTGCTGCGCCAGAGTGTGGTTGACATCGCGCTCACCGCGTAGCTCGATGGTGACCGACAGACAGGCCATCTCGATCGGGAATTGTCCAGCAAAAGCCTTGGCGAGTTTCCACCAAGTTTGCCCACAGGCTTCGTCGAATGGCTGGCCACCCGACTCGGTGGCCAGCAAGGTGGCATGTGCCCCCAGGTAACGCGCCAGTGGTTCGCATTGCGGCCACAGCGGCGTACCGGTGTAAAGATGCAGCACCGCCTCGCAATCGCAATGCAGATCCAGCACGACATCAGCATCAAAAGCCAGCGACATCAGCACATGGCGCAAGGACTCCAGCTCGGTTGTCGGTTGCCGCGTCTGTAGCAACTGTTGCATCGCCTCACGGATCAAGTGCGTATTATGCTTGGCATCCTGTGTGAGCTTGCCTGCCAACCCAGCCTGGATGGCAGGTGCGAAATCGGTATAGTAGCGATTGAAATTCTCGCCCGTGTTGAATTCGAAACGTCCCATCTGATCATGCAGGAGGCTCTGTGACAGGCCGATCGGGTTGGCATAGGGCACAACGACGATTTCACCCTGGATGCGCCCTGCAGCCTCCGCCTGCGCCAGCAGCGGGCGCAAATGGTGCAGGACCAGCATGCCCGGCAACTCATCTGCATGCAGGCTGGCCTGCAGGTAGACCTTTTCACCACGACCAGGCTGCCCATAATGCAGGCTGATCAATTGCCGCTGCGTACCGATACTCGGTGAAAGCAGCGGGTGTTGTTGTATGTTCATCTTCTTGCCTCCGGTTTGCCCCGTGAGCTAGGTTACGTGACCTGCCCATCAGGTTTTGCGTGGCTGTAAATATGCCAGCCAGCGTCCTTCCGCCCTCTTGAACAACTTGACGATTAAAAATGTAAAACCCAGGTAGATCACCCCTGCCGCGATGAATGCCTCTCGAACGGCAGGTAATACCGTGCATAGATCTTACGTGCTGCGCCGGTGATGTCCATCAACGTTACGATCGACGCCAATGAAGCCCCGTGCAGCATCATGATCACTTCATTGCTGTAGGCAGGCAAGGCCCGACGCAGTGCAGCATGCAGCAAGATGCGGCGGAACATCATCAACCAGCCCATGCCATAGACCATATCCGCTTCCGATTGCCCCATGGGCACGGCCAGAATCGCCCCCGGAAGGTCTCGGACAGATAGGCCCTGAAAATGAAACCGGTGGTCAACACCCCGGCCAAGAAAGGATCGACGTCGATGAAATCCAGCGCCAGATCGGTGCCCCGTTCTATCATCCAGTCATTGAAACAGGTAATCGCCTCGTTGACAGCAATCTGACCGCCGAAGAACAACAACAGCAGCACCCTGTCCGACACGCCCCGGATCAACGTGGAATAAGCGTCACCCCACCAGGCGACGAAACGATGCGGCGACAGCTTGGCTGCTACACCGATCAAACCCAGGATGATGGCAACCAGCAATGAACCCAAAGCGATCTTCAGCCTCACCCACGCTCCACCAGGAATGCTGGGAAGGTACCCGCCGAGCATAATGGTTGTTTCTGCCAAAAAAACACACTGACGAACCTGAACCTGATCCGCACAATGCGGGAAAGACATAGGGAGGTCAGGTCGGCCTGTGCCGGATGGCGATGCAATGAGCAAGCTGCGCGGCACCCGGAGACTGGCCGGTACCCGCTCCACACCATGCCATGTGTCAGCAGATTTCAGTTCCCGTACACATCGAAATCGAAGTACTTGGTCTGGACCTGCTTATAGACGCCATTACCACGAATGGCCTTGATGGCAGCGGAGAACTGGTCACGCAGATCGGTATCTGACTTACGGACGGCAACCGCCACACCTGCGCCGATGTACTTGGGGTCATCCAGCACCGCGCCGATGAAGCCGTAGCTCCTGCCAGCCGGTGTATCCAGAAAATCCACCTTGCCGACCACGCTGTCCACCAAGGTGGCGTCAAGCCGACCAGAACTCAGATCGAGAAACGCCTCGTTCTGCGAGCCATAAGGTACAACCTGTGCGCCAGCACGGCCATAGAGATCAGCGGCATACTGCTCTTGAGTGGCGCCGCGCAACACGCCAATCCGCTTGCCCTTCATGCTTTCCGGCGTACCTGTCAGCTTTTTGTCCAGCTTGGCAATCAGGCGCGAGGGCGTGTGGTAGTACTTATCGGAAAATGCGACTACCCGTTTGCGCTCTTCCGTGATCGACATGGAAGAAATGATGGCATCGTATTTGTGCGCATTGAGCGCTGGGATGATGCCATCCCAATCCTGCTCGACAAACGTACACTTGGCCTTCATCTGGGCACACAAGGCATTGGCCATGTCGATATCGAAGCCCGCCAGCCTGCCATCCGGGGTTTTGTAGGTGAACGGCTTATAAGCGGCTTCCAGGCCGATGCGGATGGTTTTCCACTCTTTGGCCTGTACCGTGGCCACCAGCGCGGACAACCACATCGCCGCAATCAGCACCCGTTTCTGCATATACAACTCCTCGCATAAACCAGTCAGCATACCACAAGCCACCCCCCTCCTTCACCCTGCCGCCGACCCTCCCACTCAGATCGGCACAGGCTCACAATCCAATAACACCATGTTTACACAGCATATTTTTTACCGCCATTGCTTCCGCCATCGCAATATTGGCGTTTATACGGGTATTCCCCGAATCCGACTTGTGCGACATTACGCGCCCTAAATTGGTGCATATCACGCTGGCGGGCCGATGTACAAAGGTGTCGCATTAGGGAAATCCGCCAGATCGACGTTTCGCTAGAATGCGTCAGAATAAAAAAAGGCATGACACTTGAGTGGTAGGCATATTCGACTATGCTGAAATGTTCATGCACGCCAGTGGCTGCCCCAAAACCGTTGTATGACCGAGCCACAAGCCCGGTCACAACAGCGGCTTTGGGACAGCTTCTGAGAGGAGACCCCCACATGCAGAGCGATATCGTCGCAACCAAGCTACTCGACCAGATTTGTGCCGCCGGTAACGGCAACGCAGCCCCTGGGCTGACGAGTTTTCTCGAACAGTATTACCGCCTTGTCGCCACCGAGGACCTGGAGAGCCGTGAAGCGCTCGACTGGTATGGCGCTGCCCTCGCCCACTATCAATTCGGCGCCAAACGTGCCGCAGGCGAGCTCAAGCTACGCGTCTACAATCCCAGCTTCAACGAAGACAACTGGCAGACCTCGCACACAGTCGTCGAGATCATCAACGATGATATGCCCTTCCTTGTGGATACCGTCAGCCTGACCTTGCAGCGCCTGGGCCTGAACATCCATCTGATCGTCCACCCCATCTTCGATACCAATCGCGACGCCAAGGGCCAACTGTCCGGCTTTGACGCGGCGGACAACCGTGCCGAGTCCTGGATGCATGTCGAAATCGACCGTATCAGTGGCCGGGGGCAGCTGGATGAAATCCACCAAGCCCTGCACGCCGCACTGACACAGCTACGCGCCTGCGTTGAAGACTGGCCAGCCATGGCCAGACAGTTGGAAAGTGTCATCGGCAGCCTACCCGGCCAGCATGCCCAATCCGAGCAGGCCAAAGACTACCTGACCTGGCTACGGGACGAGCATTTTGTGTTTCTGGGTTTCCGTGAATATGCCCTGGCAGAAGACGAACAAGGCCCGCAATTGCAGATCGTGGCCGAATCCGGCCTGGGCCTGTTGCGTGAGGCAAAAGACAAAAAGCTGTCGGCCAGCTTCAAAGCTCTGCCGATCGAGTTGCGCAACCCCAAGCACGCACAAGCCCAGCAATTGCTGGTCTTGACCAAATCGAACTCACGCTCGACCGTCCACCGTGCCGGCTATCTGGACGTGATCGCGATCCGTCGTTTCGACGATCAAGGCAATGCCATTGGTGAATATCGCTTCCTTGGTCTGTATACCGCAGCCGCCTACAACACCCCGCCGCATCAGATCCCGCTGTTGTCCGACAAGATCGACAGCGTGATGCAGCTGAGCGGCCTGTTGCCGAACAGCCACAAGGCCAAGGCGCTGTTGAATGTGCTGGAGACCTATCCACGTGACGAGCTGATCGAAACCAGCGAGGACACGCTGTTCCAGATCGCATTGGGCGTGGTGAACCTGCAGGAGCGGGCACGGGTGCGGGTGTTCATCCGTGAGGACATCTTCCGGCGCTATGTATCGGCGCTGGTCTACCTGCCGCGCGATGCCTACAACACTGATGTGCGCATCAAGATGCAGCAGATCCTGCTCAACACCTTCAATGGCATCAGTGCGGAATTCAACGTCATGCTGTCGGATGCCGCCCTGGCGCGCATCCATTTCATCGTGCGCATCCCGACTGGCGCAGAGCTGAGCTATGTCGCCCGTGAGGTGGAAGCCCAGATCGTGGCGGCCTCCCGCCGCTGGGCGGACGACCTGCGCGACAATCTGCTGCAACATGCCGGCGAGGAGCGTGGCAATGCGCTATTGCGTCGCTATCAACACAGCTTCCCGGCAGCCTACCTGGCTGACTTCAACGCCCGCAACGCCGTGGTTGACATCGACCGCATCGAATCCTGCCTGGCGGGCCACCCGTTGGAGCTGGCACTGTCCGCACCCAATCCGTCCGACACCAGCCTGATCCGCCTGAAGTTGTATCGCTCCCAGCCCATCGAGCTGTCCGACAGCTTGCCGCTGCTGGAGAACCTGGGCGTGCGCGTATCTGACGAGCGGCCTTACAAGCTGTTGCTGGACGATGGCCGCACTGTTTCCATCACCGACATCGGCCTGCGCATGCCGCAGGCTGGCCTGTTACAGGAGACCGAAGCACGACGTGCGTTCCAGCAAGCCTTCGCTGCCACATTCACTGGTCTGGCCGAGAACGATCCATTCAACCGCCTGGTCTTGCTTGCCAGCCTGCCCTGGCGCGAGGTGGTGGTGCTGCGCGCGTATTCGAAGTATCTGCGCCAGATCGGTTTCAATTACACCATCGAAACCCTGGCGGACACACTGGCACGCCACGCCGAGCTGGCCAAACGGCTGACCGGGCTGTTCAACGCAATGTTTGACCCGGCGCAAGCAGGCAAACACGATATCGATGCACTGCAGAGCGAATTGAAGGATGCGCTGCAGAAAGTTGACAGCGTGGATGACGAGCGGATTCTGTCGGGGCTGTTCAGCGTGATGAAAGCCACGCTGCGCACCAACTTCTATCAGGCTGCCGCCGACGGCCAGCCCAAATCCTATATTTCGTTCAAGCTCTCGCCACGCGACATTCCCAACATGCCGCAACCCGTGCCGATGTTCGAGATCTGGGTCTACTCGCCACGTGTCGAGGGCGTGCACCTGCGGGGCGGCAAAGTCGCCCGCGGAGGCCTGCGCTGGTCGGACCGCAAGGAGGACTTCCGCACCGAGGTGCTGGGCCTGGTCAAAGCGCAGATGGTGAAAAACACTGTGATCGTGCCGGTAGGCTCGAAAGGCGGCTTTGTGTGCAAGCACTTGGTGCCGGGTATGGATCGCGACGCCATCCAGCACGAGGGCGTGGAATGCTACAAGACCTTCATCCGTGGCCTGCTGGATGTCACCGACAACCTCAAGGAAGGCAAGGTCGTGCCCCCATTGGACGTGGTGCGGCGTGATCCGGACGATCCCTATCTGGTGGTGGCCGCCGACAAAGGCACTGCCACCTTCTCCGACATTGCCAACAGCGTATCGCAGGAATACGGCTTCTGGCTGGATGATGCGTTTGCATCAGGCGGCTCGGCGGGTTACGACCACAAGAAGATGGGCATCACTGCACGCGGCGCCTGGGAGTCGGTCAAGCGCCAATTCCGTGAGATGGGTCTGGATACGCAACAAGAGGTCTTCACTGTGGCTGGCATTGGCGACATGGCCGGTGACGTATTCGGCAATGGCATGTTGAACAGTCCCTTCATCAAGCTGGTGGCGGCGTTCAACCACATGCATATCTTCCTCGACCCCAACCCCGATCCAGCCTTGAGCTTCAAAGAGCGCCAGCGCATGTTCGCCCTGCCCCGCTCCAGTTGGGAGGACTACAGCAAAGAGGTCATTTCAGAGGGCGGTGGCATCTTCTCCCGCAGCGCTAAAACCATACCGCTGTCCGCACCGGTGAAAGCCATGTTGCAGGTCGAGGCAGACAGCCTGACCCCAGCCGAGCTGATGAATGCCATTCTGAAGGCCCCGGTCGATCTACTGTACAACGGCGGGATCGGCACCTATGTGAAAGCCGCCACCCAGACGCACACAGAGGCCGCCGACCGCGCCAACGACGCCATCCGCGTCAATGGTGGCGAGCTGCGCTGCAAGGTTGTGGGCGAAGGGGGCAACCTGGGCTGCACGCAGCTGGGCCGAGTTGAATTCGCACTCACCGGTGGCCGCATCTACACCGATGCGATCGACAATTCGGGCGGGGTGGATTGCTCCGATCACGAGGTCAACATCAAGATTCTGCTGACCGGGCTGATGCAGGCTGGCGATATGACGCTGAAGCAGCGCAATCAGCTGCTGGCCGACATGACTGACGAGGTGGCGCAGCTGGTGTTGAACAACAACTACTTGCAGACCCAAGCCATCAGCCTTGAAGCAGAGCAATCGCTGTCGCTGCTGCCCGCGCATATCCGCCTGATGCACAATCTGGAAAAGGCTGGCAAGCTGTCTCGCCGCCTGGAATATCTACCAAGCGACGACATCCTGGCTGAGCGCCGCACCAAGCAACAGGGCATGACCAAGCCCGAGCTGGCTGTGCTGCTGGCCTATTCCAAGATCGATCTGTATCAGGACATCCTGGCCAGCTCCCTGCCAGACGCCGCTGGCATGGATCAGCTACTGTTCGAATACTTCCCGACAGTGCTCGGTGAACGTTTTGCGGATGGCATGCGGAGCCACGCGCTGAAACGCGAAATCATTGCCAACCATGTCATCAATGAGACGATCAACCGCATGGGCTGCACCTTTGTGGTGCGACTGCGCGAGGAAACCGACGCCTCCAGCGCTGACATCGTCCTGGCTTGGCGCGACGCCTGCCGCCTGCTGGCTGCCGAACAGTTCTGGCAGGACATCGATGCGCTGGACGGCCAAGCCACAGCCAGCGCACAACATGCATTGCACCTTGAGCTGCGGAAGCAACTGGAGCGCCTGACCCGCTGGGTGCTGCGTGAGCGCTTGGCCAATCCAGACCTGAGCAGCACGCTGGATGGCATCCGTTCCGACTTCCAGGCAGCCTTGGCGCAGGCTTCACAATGGCTGGGCTATCGTGATGACCTGCGCAACCTGGTGCAAGGCTTTGAGCAAAATGGCATTCCTGCTGATCTGGCCAAGCGTCTGGGTTATCTGGACGTGGTGGTCGCGCTGCTGGATGTGGTTCTGCTGGCCAAGCAAGAGGGCCGGAGCGTGGAAGAAGTCGCCGTCAGCTACTTCCGTGTGGATGAACTGCTGTCGCTGACCTGGCTGCGCGCCAATATCGACGCCCTGCCCCGCGAATCACGCTGGCAGACCCTGGCACGCATGTCGCTGCGGGACGAGCTGTACCGCGAGCAACGTGCATTGGTCGAGCGGGTGCTGAAACTGGGCACCGTCGATCACTGGCTGGCTGCCAAGCACGATGGCATCCAGGGTGCTCGGGCGCTGCTCAATGAGTTGATGAGCGAGAAGCGTACCGACATCACCATGTTGTCTGCTGCATTGCGTGAATTGCGAATCCGTTTCGCGTGACACCAAGCTCATGAAAAAAGCGGGCCAAGCCCGCTTTTTTCATTGCGCCAGATACTGCCCCGCCAGATGATCGAACACCAGCTGCGCCTCCTCGCTCAACAAGGGCGACACCAGCGACATGGTTTGATATACACCATTGGCCATCACCTCGCTATCCAGCGCCTGCCGTGGCTGCCGCACGTATTCGAAGGACAACCACTGATTGGCGATCACCAACATATTCACCGTCAGCGTCTGCAGCTGATGCTGGCTGGCCCGCAGCTCGCCACTGGCGGCCAGGCTGGTCAGGATGCCCGCCACCGACCGCGCCTGCAAGCCGATGATCTGTTTCAGTCTGCTGGCCACGCCTGCATAACGCGACACCACATTCACCGGATCACGGTAAAGAAACCGGTACTTCCACGCCAATTGAAACAACAAGTGCAGGTACAACCACAGGTCTTCCAGTGAGGCGTTGGCATGGGCATCCAAGGCCAGCGACTGATGGAACTCCTGACGGAATTGCTCGAACAAGGCATCGACAATCGCTTCTTTGTTCTTGAAGTGATAGTAGAGATTGCCAGGGCTGATGTTCAGCAGCTCGCCGATCTCGGTGGTGGTCACATTGGACTCACCAACAGCATTGAATCGTGTCAGACTCACATCGAGAATCCGCGCTTTGGTCTGGCGCTTGGGTTTGGGGTCCATGGCTTGTTTTGCACGTCATCGGTGTCCAGGCAATCTACACCAAAAAAAGCCCGCCGACCGGCGGGCATGAGGAAAGCGCTACTTCATCTCTCAGATCAACGGCCAGAACCACTGCCCTGCCAACCAGCCTGGCAAGCGCCTGTCACCCAGATCCGTTGTCGATTCATTGTGACGCGACTTCCAACTCGGCAGCGGTCAGCGCCGTGCTTTTAGCGGTGACCTCTTTCGCCTCCAATGCCGCTTTCTTCACCACACTGGCGGCCTTCTTTTCCGCCACGATGGCTTTTTCCAGCAGCTTGGTCAGCTCTTCGACCCGCTCCGTCAATTCGGCCACTTCCTTCCGGCTGGGCACGCCCAGGCGTGCTACCACCCCTGCCACGCGATCTTGGAACACCTGCTCCAACTTGTCCCAGGTCTCGGTCGCCTTCGAGGTGCCCTTGGAAACCTGCTTGCTGACAGCTTTCTGTGTCTTGGCTTGCAGTGCTTCGCCTTCTTTCACCAGCTCCTCAAACACCTTGTTGCCAGTGGATTGCGCCTTGGCAAACGCGCCCAAGCCTGCCAGCCAGATTTGCTGGGCCGAATCCTTGGTGCCCTTGATCAGATCGTTTTCGGTGACGTTGACAGCGATATTCTTCAATTGTTTGACCACGGCCATGATGGGCTCCTCTGTATCATCGATTGTGCATGACGCCACCAGACGGCGCCTTCCGGACTGCTTGCCAACCAGGTGTACCTGGCGCGGCTTCAATGGAATCTAGTCTATGCAACAAATCTAGAGGGGGGCCACTAATCGCACAGCCAGGGCTTGATTCAGATCAAGCCGAGACGCTGTCATGCATGATCGGGTGCCGGTCAGCCAGCCCGTCTGATCCAGGCTCCATGGGCAAGGGCTCATGGTGCTCCAGCAGCAAGTCGCGGAATGCCCGCATGGCCGAGGTCAACGCCATGTCACGGCGATAGATCAGCAAAGTCGGCGCATGGGCAAATTGTTTGGGCATGGGGTGGATACGCACCGCGCCGTACAGCCGATGCTGCTGCACCACCGACAATGGCATCATCGACATACCCATGCCTGCCGCTACACACCCCATGATGGCGTCAAAGGAGCCAAACACCATGCTGCGCCGTGGGATAGCGCCCACATGGGCGAGCCATCGCTCCAGATTGGCACGGTACATGCACCCTGGTCGGAAAACCATGATTGCCATTTCGCCAATCTGGGCAGGGCTAGGTTGGGTTACACAACTGGCGCTGGTGACCAGTACCAGCTCCTCTTGAAACACCACATCCTGTGCCAGATCCGGATGTGACAGCGGCGCCGCCACCAGAGCAGCAGTCAGCTTCAGCTCAAGCACTGCTGGCACCAGCTCGCCGGTGGTGCCAGTCTGCAGATTCAGCTCCACATCGGGGTACCGGGCATGGTAGCGCGGCAGGATGGCTGGCAAACGCGAGGCAGCCGTGGTCTCCATGGTGCCCAAGGTCAATGGGCCATGGGGGCAACCCTGATCAGATACCGCCGACCGCGCCTCCTCCATCAAACGGATGATGCGCGCAGCGTAGCGTAACAACACCTCGCCGGAGGGCGTCAGCTGCATCTGGCGAGGCTGGCGATGAAACAACCGCACCCCCAGTGAGGCCTCCAGCTGTTTGATACGGGCTGTGACATTCGACTGTACATAGTGCAGCTGTTCAGCAGCCCGGGTCACACTGCCCGTCTCGGCTACGGCATGAAATATTTTCAGGCTGACGATATCCATCCTGGCATCTCAAAATATGATGGCAACCATCATTATTATTCATTTCTGTTGATATGTGAAATTACCTATACTGCCCACAAGCCAATTCAATCGTGAAACTTTGATGAAACACCCCCCGACCCTCGTCCAAACACTATTCGCGGGCATTGCCTGCGTGATGATCGTACATGGTATTGGCCGCTTTGCTTACACCCCGATCCTGCCGCTGATGGTTGAATCAGGCCTGTCGCTCAAGCAAGGGGGCTGGGTGGCGTCAGCCAATTATGTGGGGTACCTGCTGGGCGCACTGTTCACCATATGCTATCAGGGCAGACGCAGGCCTTGGCTGCGTGGCGCGCTGCTGATCAACATCCTGACCCTGCTTGGCATGCCGCTGGTGCAAAGCTGGCCCAGTTGGGCAGTGTTACGGTTTGTGGCTGGCATCAGCAATGGCATTGCATTTGTGTATGCCTCCACTTTTGTCTTTGCCTATTTGGCACAAGCCAATCGCATGGCACTGAGCGGCTTGCTGTATGCTGGGGTGGGGCTGGGGATCGCCTTTTCCGGCACGCTGGTCAGCCTGTTGACCCAGATGCAAGGCCATTGGGAAAGTGGCTGGTGGGCAGCCGCAGGCCTGTGCGCACTGGCGCTCTGGCCCGCCATGCAGCTGAGCGAGCCTCCCCTCCCCTCCGCACAACGCCCCACATCGGCGCGGCCAGCCAATTCACAGCTGACCTGGGTAGCACTGGGCTATGGCTGTTCAGGGCTGGGTTACATTGTCAGCGCCACCTTCCTGCCGACATTGGTGCGGCAAACACCAGGCCTCGCAGATTGGGCCGCCGCCAGCTGGGTGCTGGTCGGCCTGGCAGCCATTCCATCCACCTTGTTCTGGAGCTGGCTGATGCAGCGCATCGGTGAGCTTCGCGCCCTGCTGCTGGCCTACGGGCTGCAGATCATCGGCATCCTGGCGCCGGTACATATCGGCGGCCTGCCAGGCGTCCTGCTTGGTGCTTTGTTGCTAGGCAGCACCTTTCTGGGCATTGTCGTCATGGCAGTCACCCTGGCACGCCGATACGACCCACTAGGCGGCAGCCGCACCGTGGGCTTGCTGACTTTGGTTTATGGCACCGGCCAGATCATCGGCCCACTGATCACCGCCAGCCTGGCGCACCATCCTCAGGGCATGGCCCACTCGCTGGAAATCGCCGCAGGCAGCCTGCTGGTGGGCGCGATACTGCTGATCAAATCAGCACAGCCCGCCCGGCCCCTGCCACAGCAGCTGCCCCAGACCTGATTATTCAACCACGCATAGGACTGACCCATGCCATACGTCAACATCAAAATCACCCGCGAGGGTGCCACCGCTGAGCAAAAAGCCGCATTGATCAAAGGCGTGACGCAATTGCTGGTGGATGTACTGGACAAAAACCCGAACACCACCGTAGTGGTGATCGATGAAGTTGAAACCGACAACTGGGGAATCGGCGGCGAAACCGTGACCATCCGCCGACAAGCAGGGCGCTAGCTATCAAACCCTGCAAGATGACAAGGTCTTCTGTTAAACAATTCTGGTCGTTCGGCATACCATGCCTTCATGACCCCAAGGCCCCGTCCACCGCCGACGAACAGCCGATCTGTGAATTCCTTGCCATTATCCGTCAGCAGCCGGTGGATCTTGCAGGGACAGGCTTTGTGCAGGGCACGGAGGAAGCAGCTGACTGCATCAGCGGGCAATGAACACCCAGCGTGTGGCCCGATCGATGGCGACAAACAGATGGTATCGGCTGGATTCATCGGCCATCTGTGGCAGGTCAACCATGACGCCCGCCTATCTTGATGGCATAATAAATCGTCAATATTTGACGGCAAACGCATGTCTAACTTCGCCTTGCTGTTCCGTCAGGCGCTGGGTCGATTCACAGCGACCAACCGTCTGTTCCAGCCCGTCCCCGCCAACCACCCGAATGCGCTGATCGTTGAAACGGTGCAGGGCTTCGCATCGCTGCTGAACCCAATCCTCGCAGAGACCGCACATGGGTAAGCTCTGTCACCGCTGTCAACGTAAAGGCTACGCGCTGTTTCCAGTGCTGTATGCCGTGGCCCCCAAAGCGCTCCAGGCCCAGCTGCCCAAGCTGGCTGAACCGTTTGGAGCAGGCATCACCCAGCAGGTGCTGAAACAGCACGACTACTACCTGCGTGGGCTGGAGGCCGGTTATGTGTACCTGCTCTACCCCAACAAACAATGGAAAGGCTATCTGGTCGATCCGGAAGGGGCGATGCTGTACTACCCCAACCTGACACTGGAAGACATGCCTGCCGCGCCGCCGGACAAGCCCCTGCGCCAGACCTGCAGCAATCAGGCGCACAACAGCCTGCCGGGTCGGGCCCTCTGCATAGAAGACACCCGGGGGCCGGTGTGGATCGCCTTCAGCCGCCACCGCTGGACCAAGGCAGTGCGCGATGGGCACGCCAAGCACCCCGCCATGCGGATGCAGGCGATCACAGCACTCGACGACAGCCCCTTCGCCCACGCCCTGCCAGCCAGCCCGGCCAATTTGAAACAATGGGTGGCGAATTTTGATGAGATGCGCGTCCGGCAACTCAATCGCAGCCCGCTGACAGCGGGGGTGCTCAACGACAATGGCCATCTGACACGGTTGCCCGACCAGATGAAGCAGATGTCCGCCACGGGCAAGCAGGGCCTGATCATGGCGCTGTTCGACCCGGTGGGCATCACAGCCACCCTCAACGCCTCGCGCAATGGTCTGGCTGAACAGATACTGCTCCTGGATGACAAGCTGACCCAGCCGGAACGAGAGGACCTGATGGTGGCCAGCCTGATCATGGAAATGAAACAACATATCGAAGCCCAAGCCAGCAAGGGGGAAACCGATCCAGAAGACCGGGCCGAAGCCCAAGCCAAGGGCTGGCAGCGTTATGAAAAACACCTGGATCACCGCAAATATGACCCGGTCTTGAAAAAACTACAGACCAAGCAACAGCTGGCCAAACAGCTCGAAACATACTCGACGGACTATGTGGGCTGGATGAAATCCACCCAGCTTGGGCACGTGCTCAATCAAGACATCGACCCAGCTGACCCGGGCAATGGGCTGGCGTTGGAGCACTACTTTGTCATCTGTGCAAGCGGCTCTGGCCACACCAAAGAAGAGCATGAACAACTCTGGCA